>NZ_CP044310.1:4795000-5145000 GCF_009664365.1 Paenibacillus xylanilyticus | reverse complement strand
GACGTGGCGAACAACGATACTGCCTCGGGGAGCTGTAAGCAAGCTTTGATCCGGGGATGTCCGAATGGGGAAACCCAGCTGGGGTAATATCCAGTTACTCACAACTGAATACATAGGTTGTGTAGAGGCATACCAGGGGAACTGAAACATCTAAGTACCTTGAGGAAGAGAAAACAATAGTGATTCCGTCAGTAGCGGCGAGCGAACGCGGAACAGCCCAAACCAGAGAGCTTGCTCTTTGGGGTTGTGGGACGTCTCACATGGAGTTACAAAGGAACCGGTTAAACGAAGAGGTCTGGAAAGGCCCGCCAAAGAAGGTAAAAGCCCTGTAATTGAAAGTCTGTTCCCTCCGAGACGGATCCCGAGTAGTGCGGGGCACGTGAAACCCCGTATGAATCCGGCAGGACCATCTGCCAAGGCTAAATACTTCCTAGCGACCGATAGTGAAGCAGTACCGTGAGGGAAAGGTGAAAAGCACCCCGGAAGGGGAGTGAAATAGAACCTGAAACCGTGTGCTTACAAGAAGTCAGAGCCCATTTTAGGGGTGATGGCGTGCCTTTTGTAGAATGAACCGGCGAGTTACGTTCCCGTGCAAGGTTAAGGTGAAGAGCCGGAGCCGCAGCGAAAGCGAGTCTGAATAGGGCGATGTAGTACGTGGACGTAGACCCGAAACCGGGTGATCTACCCCTGTCCAGGGTGAAGGTGCGGTAACACGCACTGGAGGCCCGAACCCACGCACGTTGAAAAGTGCGGGGATGAGGTGGGGGTAGCGGAGAAATTCCAATCGAACTCGGAGATAGCTGGTTCTCCCCGAAATAGCTTTAGGGCTAGCCTCGGAAAATAGAGTCGTGGAGGTAGAGCACTGATTGGGTGCGGGGCCCGCAAGGGTTACCAAGCTCAGTCAAACTCCGAATGCCATAGACTTACTTCCGGGAGTCAGACAGTGAGTGCTAAGATCCATTGTCAAAAGGGAAACAGCCCAGACCATCAGCTAAGGTCCCCAAGTGTGTGTTAAGTGGGAAAGGATGTGGAGTTGCACAGACAACCAGGATGTTGGCTTAGAAGCAGCCACCATTGAAAGAGTGCGTAATAGCTCACTGGTCGAGTGACTCTGCGCCGAAAATGTAACGGGGCTAAACACACCACCGAAGCTATGGCTTGATGCTTTGCATCAGGGGTAGGGGAGCGTTGTATAAGGGTTGAAGGTGTACCGTAAGGAGCGCTGGACATTATACAAGTGAGAATGCCGGTATGAGTAACGAAAAGATCAGTGAGAATCTGATCCGCCGAAAGCCTAAGGGTTCCTGAGGAAGGCTCGTCCGCTCAGGGTAAGTCGGGACCTAAGGCGAGGCCGAAAGGCGTAGTCGAAGGACAACAGGTCGAAATTCCTGTACCACCGTAAATCGTTACGAGCGATGGGGGGACGCAGTAGGGTAGTGACGCAGACTGATGGATGTCTGTCCAAGCAGTGAGGCTGATGTGTAGGCAAATCCGCACATCGTAAGGCTGAGCTGTGATGGGGAGTGAAAATTACAGTAGCGAAGGTCATGATCTCACACTGCCAAGAAAAGCCTCTAGCCAGATGAAGGTGCCCGTACCGCAAACCGACACAGGTAGGCGAGAAGAGAATTCTAAGGCGCGCGGAAGAACTCTCGTTAAGGAACTCGGCAAAATGACCCCGTAACTTCGGGAGAAGGGGTGCCCCGTTAGTGTGAATAGCACGAGGGGGCCGCAGTGAAAAGGCCCAAGCGACTGTTTAGCAAAAACACAGGTCTGTGCGAAGCCGTAAGGCGAAGTATACGGGCTGACGCCTGCCCGGTGCTGGAAGGTTAAGGGGAGCGGTTAGGAGCAATCCGAAGCTGTGAACCGAAGCCCCAGTAAACGGCGGCCGTAACTATAACGGTCCTAAGGTAGCGAAATTCCTTGTCAGGTAAATTCTGACCCGCACGAATGGCGTAACGACTTGGGCGCTGTCTCAACGAGAGATCCGGTGAAATTTTAATACCTGTGAAGATGCAGGTTACCCGCGACAAGACGGAAAGACCCCATGGAGCTTTACTGCAGCTTGATATTGAATTTGGGTACGATCTGTACAGGATAGGTGGGAGCCTTTGAAGCATGAGCGCCAGCTTGTGTGGAGGCACCGTTGGGATACCACCCTGATCGTATCTAGGTTCTAACCTGGTGCCCTTAGCGGGTACGGGGACAGTGTCAGGTGGGCAGTTTGACTGGGGCGGTCGCCTCCTAAAGAGTAACGGAGGCGCCCAAAGGTTCCCTCAGAATGGTTGGAAATCATTCGAAGAGTGCAAAGGCATAAGGGAGCTTGACTGCGAGACCTACAAGTCGAGCAGGGACGAAAGTCGGGCTTAGTGATCCGGTGGTACCGCATGGAAGGGCCATCGCTCAACGGATAAAAGCTACCCTGGGGATAACAGGCTTATCTCCCCCAAGAGTCCACATCGACGGGGAGGTTTGGCACCTCGATGTCGGCTCATCGCATCCTGGGGCTGAAGTAGGTCCCAAGGGTTGGGCTGTTCGCCCATTAAAGCGGTACGCGAGCTGGGTTCAGAACGTCGTGAGACAGTTCGGTCCCTATCTGTCGTGGGCGTAGGAAATTTGAGAGGAGCTGTCCTTAGTACGAGAGGACCGGGATGGACGTACCGCTGGTGTACCAGTTGTTCCGCCAGGAGCACCGCTGGGTAGCTATGTACGGACGGGATAAGCGCTGAAAGCATCTAAGCGTGAAGCCCCCCTCAAGATGAGATTTCCCAGTATGTAAGACCCCTTGAAGACGACGAGGTAGATAGGCTGGGGGTGGAAGTGCAGTAATGCATGGAGCTGACCAGTACTAATCGGTCGAGGGCTTATCCAAATCGCAGGTTTTAGTCGCAAGTTTCGTTTCGGATCTAGTTTTCAGAGAATGATCTCTGAGTGTATAGCAGCTTCGTTTGGTGGCGATGGCGGAGGGGTTCCACACGTACCCATCCCGAACACGACCGTTAAGCCCTCTAGCGCCGATGGTACTTGGACCGAAGGGTCCTGGGAGAGTAGGACGCTGCCAAGCGAACTCTTTCATCTTACATAGAAAACAGGCTTTGCATGTTAGCGTTGTACGATGTTGCGTTTGCCCTGCAAATGCATATTATTCCCTGATAGCTCAGTTGGTAGAGCACTCGACTGTTAATCGAGTTGTCACAGGTTCGAGTCCTGTTCGGGGAGCCAGTAAGGCCCGTTGGTCAAGGGGTTAAGACACCTCCCTTTCACGGAGGTAACAGGGGTTCGAATCCCCTACGGGTCATAGCTTTACTTTTTAAAGCATCAAGGGGATGAGAATCCCAAAGGTTCGTCGGAGGATTATCTTCGTTAGCAACTGCTACGCAGTCTCGAACGAAGTGAGAGTATCCCCTACGGGTCATAGATATGGAGGCTTAGCTCAGCTGGGAGAGCATCTGCCTTACAAGCAGAGGGTCGGGGGTTCGAGCCCCTCAGCCTCCACCATATAATTTATATAACGACGCGGGGTGGAGCAGCCCGGTAGCTCGTCGGGCTCATAACCCGAAGGCCGCAGGTTCAAATCCTGCCCCCGCAATTAAACTTTCCTCACAGAAAGTGATTTGGAACCGTGGTGTAGTTGGCCTAACATGCCTGCCTGTCACGCAGGAGATCGCGGGTTCGAATCCCGTCGGTTCCGCCATTTAATACCGCATGCGGACGTGGCTCAGCGGTAGAGCATCGCCTTGCCAAGGCGAGGGTCGCGGGTTCGATTCCCGTCGTCCGCTCCAATTATTTTGCGCCCTTAGCTCAGCTGGATAGAGCGTTTGACTACGAATCAAAAGGCCGGGAGTTCGAATCTCTCAGGGCGCGCCATTATATAACTTTTTTGCCGGCGTGGCGGAATGGCAGACGCGCTCGACTCAAAATCGAGTGGGAAACCGTGGAGGTTCGAGTCCTCTCGCCGGTATAACATAACGGGATGTAGCTCAGCTTGGTAGAGCACCTGGTTTGGGACCAGGGGGTCGCATGTTCAAATCGTGTCATCCCGATCTTAAGAAGTGGACTATCTTACTATAGATAGTCCACTTTTATGTCTTCTAAAATAATGAGGAAAGTACTTTGCCTTTTCACATTGGGTTAATTTTGCATAAAGCATAATCCTTTCGGTCACACTAGGTTTAAAAAAGTGATAGAAGGGGTTCATGTGAACACGTTTAAATTCAGAAAACAGTTTAAAAGACGATGGCGGCGTTGGAAACGTACTGCATGGATGGCTGCTTCATTGGTGGCTATTACGATCCTGGCATACAGCGGGTTGTCGATTTCATCTCATATTGAGCGGCTGTTAACCACTAACTTCAGTGAGGCCGCTACAGCCATGGCTCCAGTCACAGAAGAACGTTCCGAAGAAGAGGTACAAAGCATATTGGGGCAACTTAGACCCGAGACGGATCGTTTAACTTCTGTGGTCATGGAGACGCATTATATCTGCGGAATTGAAACGGAACAATTGGGGAAAATGGCCATACCTCAATTAAAAGTATTACTTCAACAGCATCCGGAGTGGGAGGCTGAGGTAGTGTCTGCAGATACATTGCAAATTAAGAAACAAGTGGATGATCTATCTCCGCTCTGCAAGAAACAGGCATATATCAGCGTGGATGCGGTGGGTAATCTTAATCTTTACGAAGGTCGACCTGCAGAAGAAAAAGTAATTCGCACTTTTTTTCAAATGGACGTCGGATCGTTGGAGAGTTCTCTGCCTGAGGGAGTACTGGAGCAGCTACAGCAAGGTATCCGTGTACAAGACAAGGATGAATATAATAGCGTGATTTCGACTTTTAGTGATTATGCCATTGATGGACCACATAAAGAAGAGCTTCGAAATGGCGGATGAATGGATAGCATCCAAAGTGGTCATACCGAGAAGTCAATCATCGGACATCGAGAGATGTCCTTTTTGTCGTAGAAATAACGAGTCGACAAGTACAAGCATTCGTGCAGAAAAGCAAGTATGATGCCGAACCATGCACTCCTGAGATTAGACAAAGTTTTTCCTGTCGCAGGGTCTATCTTTTGTTATAATGAAATGAACGATACATATGTTCGCTTTATTGTAAGGGAGAGATGGTTTTGCGTTTTTTGGGAATAGACCCGGGGATTGCGATTGTCGGTTTTGGATTTGTGGATAAGATCGGTAGTAAAGTGGTACCCGTACAATATGGCTGCATTCAGACTGAAGCTCATACACCTGAAGAAGAACGGCTGCTTCACGTGTATGAAGGCATGGTGCAGTTGATCGATAAATACAAACCAGATGCAGTAGCACTGGAGAAACTTTTCTTTAACAGGAATGTAACTACAGCGATGTCTGTCAGTCAGGCAAGAGGCGTTATGGTGCTTGCAGCTGCTCAGAAGGGATTGCCTATAGCGGAATATACTCCAATGCAGATTAAACAGGCGATTGTAGGATACGGTAAAGCAGAGAAGCGGCAGGTACAGGAAATGGTCAAAATGTTCTTGCGTTTACAGGCTATACCGAAGCCGGATGACGTAGCGGATGCTCTGGCTGTGGCTGTATGTCACGCGCACTCATATACATTAAATTCCAAGTTGAATGAGGTATTGCGAAAATGATTGATTTTCTAAGAGGACAGTTCGTACATGTAGAGAATGACTATATTGTGCTGGATGTTCATGGCGTGGGATACCGTGTGTTTTGTCCAAATCCGTTTGCGTTTGCGAAGCAGGAAGGCGAGATCACAGTGTATACCCATCATCATGTGCGCGAAGACGCGATGCTGCTGTTTGGATTTGTTACACGGGAAGAACAGCGCTTGTTCCGCAAATTGATTGAAGTATCTGGTATCGGACCAAAGGTGGCACTGGGGATTTTGGCCGGTGGTACGCCAGACCATGTCGTTACAGCGATCTACCAGGAGAACCTGACGTTCCTGACGAAGTTGCCGGGTATCGGCAAAAAGACAGCACAGCGCATGATTTTGGATCTGAAAGACAAGCTGGACGGGTTTGGAGCGGCGGCTTATGCTACAGGTTTGTTTGCCCCACCTTCTGAAGAAGCGGGAAGCGGTTCGGCCTGGGATGAGGCTCGTGACGGTTTGAAGGCTCTAGGTTATACAGACGGTGAGCTCGATAAAGTGTGGCTGAAATTGAAAAAGGATGTTACATCGGCTGATTCTGTTGATGTGTTGATGAAACGTGCGCTGCAAATGCTGTTTACCGGATAGATGAATTTGCATATATAATGGCAGTAGCCCGCACAAAAAAAGGTAGGGATGAACATGGATGACCGGATTATTTCCGCTAACCTGATGATGGAGGATCAGAATGTTGAACTAAGCCTCCGTCCCCGGTATCTGAATGAGTATATCGGGCAAAACAAGGTCAAGGAAAATTTGAAAATATATATTGAAGCTGCCAAATTACGCAATGAAGCATTGGATCATGTGCTGCTTTACGGTCCGCCAGGACTTGGTAAAACGACACTTGCCAATATCGTTGCCAATGAATTGGGCGTAAACTTGCGTACCACATCGGGACCGGCGATTGAACGACCGGGTGATCTCGCTGCACTGTTGACGAATCTGCAGGAAGGCGATGTTCTGTTTATTGACGAGATTCATCGTCTGCATCGTACCGTTGAAGAAGTAATGTACCCGGCCATGGAGGACTCGGCCCTGGATATTATGATCGGAAAAGGTCCAAGTGCACGTTCCGTGCGATTGGATCTTCCGCCATTCA
The DNA here is from genome assembly GCF_009664365.1 of Paenibacillus xylanilyticus. Taxonomy (NCBI): domain Bacteria; kingdom Bacillati; phylum Bacillota; class Bacilli; order Caryophanales; family Paenibacillaceae; genus Paenibacillus; species Paenibacillus xylanilyticus. Next base: position 5,138,244 of record NZ_CP044310.1, on the reverse strand, counting down.
CCTTGATCGGGGCTACAACACGTGCTGGGTTGCTGTCTGCACCGCTTCGAGACCGGTTTGGTGTAATCAGTCGGTTGGAGTTTTATACGGTGGATGAGCTGGCTTATATCGTCTCACGATCTACGGAAATTTTGGGTGTTGAAATTGTTGGCGATGCGGCAGAAGAGATTGCTCTTCGCTCACGCGGGACCCCGCGAATTGCCAATCGTTTGCTAAAACGGGTACGTGACTTTGCACAGGTAAGGGGCGATGGAATCATTACCCAGGCACTGGCTGAAGAAGCGTTGAAACGACTTCAGATTGACCCGCGCGGTTTGGACGAGATTGACCACAAGATGCTTACATCCATGATTAACAGTTTCCGCGGAGGACCCGTTGGACTGGATACGATTGCAGCTACGATTGGTGAAGAAAGTCAGACGATTGAGGATGTCTATGAGCCATATCTTCTGCAAATCGGTATGATTCAGCGTACACCAAGAGGCAGGGTTGTTACGGATCTGGCTTATCATCATCTTGGTTTGCCTATACCGCCGAGGGACGGAAAGTAAACCAAGTTCTGTAGTTTTTAAGAAATCAAATTGAAGTTTTTATGTAAACTTCCCGATATAACGTGTAGAAACAGCATGGAGAGGAGTTTGAACGTGGGGAAAGCATTACAAAAGAAGAAGTGGAGTCGGCGGTTAAAGGTACTCGCTGCTGCACTCTTAACAGTGGGATGTCTGCAAGTGCCCGCTTTTGCTGCAGAGAGTAACGGGCAGATGATTCGGGTAGCCATGTTTGCGAATCTGGGGAGCACATATAAGTCAACAACCCCTCTCATTACACTTGAATCAACCGATAAATGGAGCATTGGATCAGAGAGCGGGGCGGGTCTCACACTTCCTGCTGGTCAAATTCGCTTCAGTGCAGATGGATTTCGTGTGAAAGTGTTGGAAACCGGGGACTTTAAGACTGCTGCACCAGCAGCAAAATTGTTGCAGGCGACCAGTGATAAACCATTGCTGTTCACAACGACGTTGAGCGGTAAGGCCACGTATCAATTATACACAGGAAATTATGCGACAGAAGCTTTGGCTACACAAGCTGTTGCACGAGTGCAAAAGGTGGCAGCAGCAGGGCTCGGCGGTCAAAAACCGGTGGTAACGGGAAACAAACATTTGTCAGCAGGGAGCTACAGTTCGCTTCAGGAAGCTGTGGCTGCACAGGAATCGCTCTTAGCCGTTGGAATCAATGCCATTACCGTATTGCAGCTCAGTGGCGGGGCTCAAGGATATTCAGTGTGGGTCGGGGAAGCGGTAACGGACGCAGAACTAGCAGCATTGAAAAAAACGGTGGAAGTCAAGGCACCGGGCGTAAGCTTGACGCCAGTATCTGACAGCAATGTGCTCATGATCCGACAGGATGCGGGACTCAGCACAGATACGCTGAAAACTGCTCCACATTACACGATTGCAGGAACTGAAGCAAAAGCTTATGTGCAGGGTGATGGAAGTGGGATTAAAGTGTTGGAGCGTTCCGCACGGACATACCGTGGGGACATGGAAGTTAGTATCGTAGGCGGAGATTTGGCTTTGGTCAACGTTGTCCCGCTGGAGCAGTATCTATACTCGGTTGTAGGCGCTGAAGTATATTCATCCTGGCCGGCAGAGGCTCTGAAAGTTCAGGCTGTCGCAGCTCGTTCCTACGCACTTCAACAGGGAGAGCGATTCAAAATCGCCAATGTTGTGGATACGACACTCAGCCAAGCGTATAACGGAATAGGCTCGGAGAACGATAAAGTAACAAGTGCAGTAGATGCAACAGCAGGTGAAGTCATCAAAAGCGGCGGTAAAATCGTTGAAGCTGTGTTCTCTTCCAATGCTGGAGGCCAAACGGCTCACCCATCCGAAGTATGGAACGGGGGCGCAGGCGTATTCAGTAATGTGGACAGCCCTGGAGATGCGTCAGCTCAGGCAGGTTTACACACATGGTACCATGTACTGCTAAGCTCAGGGGTTAGTGGATATATCCGTGAGGATAATGTAAAAGAATTAGCGACTAAAACAGAAGCAGGATTGTCCAAAGTCACAGTCACTGCCCAAAACACCAATGTACGTCCCATTCCGCTAATTCAATCCACGGTTGAACCTGTGGCGAAAATGAACCCGGGCACGGAGGCTGTTGTTTTGGCCAAAGTGGCTCAATCCAACGATTACGCGTGGGTAAGAGGACCATTTACCTCTGCTGCGTTGGTTAAAGCGTTACAAGGGAAAACAACGACCACCGTTCCGGCATCTATCTCAACTCTGGAGGTCACAAAGCGTGGACCTTCAGGAAGAGCTCTTGAAGTGAGTGCGAATGGACAACCTTTGACAGTCAAATATGCAGATACATATCGTTCTGCACTTGGAGGATTGCCGAGTACTTTATTTGATATTGCAGGGACCGGAAGTTATACTGTATTAGGCGCTGACGGGCAAACTTCAAGCAAAACCGGATCAAAAGGTGCTGCTGTGTTGTCCGCTTCCGGAACGGGAACATCATCCGGTAATGCTCTTGTCGTTATGAGCGGTGATGGTCAAGCCAGAGCAGTAACTCAGGGTCAAACCTTCATGTTTATCGGCCAAGGTAATGGTCACGGATTGGGCTTGTCTCAATGGGGTGCCAAAGGTATGGCAGATGAAGGGTATGATTACCAGACAATATTGAAACACTATTATCAAAATGCGACTATTGTTAAGGAATGAATTGAAAATGAATGTGAACTTATATGATTTTGAATTACCAGAGCAGTTGATTGCACAGACGCCTTTGCTTGATCGTACGGCATCGCGGCTGCTGACATTGAACAAGGAGAACGGTGAGGTTAACCATCGCTCGTTCCCGGATATCATCAACTTTCTAGAGCCTGGCGACACATTGGTATTGAATGACACACGGGTATTGCCAGCGAGACTGTTCGGTACAAAAGAAGATACCGGAGCCAAAGCAGAGGTACTTTTGCTGAAAAATGTGGAAGGCGACCGCTGGGAAGCTCTTGTTAAACCAGGGAAGAGGCTAAAAGCCGGTTCAGTTATTGTATTCGGTGATGAGCTTAAGGCTGTCATTGATGAAGAAGGCGAAATGGGTGCACGTACCCTCACATTCTCCTATAACGGAATCTTCCAGGAGATCCTGGATCGTTTGGGCGAGATGCCATTGCCTCCTTATATTAAAGAGACTCTGGATGATCGCGAAAGATACCAGACGGTGTATGCAAAGCACGAAGGATCAGCAGCGGCTCCAACAGCTGGGCTGCATTTTACGGATCAGCTGCTGGATCAGATCCGTGCCAAAGGCGTCAATGTTACTTTCATTACGCTTCATGTTGGTCTCGGAACATTCCGCCCAATGTCTGTTGATGTTGTGGAAGAGCATGAGATGCACGAAGAGTATTACTCCATGTCTCAGGAAACGGCGAACCTGATTAACGAAACGAAGAAACGTGGTAACCGTGTATTTGCAGTAGGAACGACGAGCTGTCGAACGCTTGAAACGGTAGGCAGCAAGTTCGAAGATGGGGTGCTTCAGGAGAGCAGCGGCTGGACCAAAATCTTTATCTACCCAGGTTACAATTTCAAAGTTATAGATGGCATGCTTACAAACTTTCATCTGCCGAAATCGACACTTGTTATGTTAGTTAGTGCACTAGCAGGCAGAGAACATATCATGAATGCATATGAGCAGGCGATTCAAGAGAAATACCGCTTTTTCAGTTTTGGCGATGCCATGTTAATCTATTGATTCACAAAGGCATACTGAGGCTAACGATTAATTTTAGAGGATGATTAAAACCAATGGCAGCAATTACGTATGAACATATCAAAACATGTAAACAATCCGGTGCGCGTCTGGGACGTGTACATACACCGCATGGTATTATCGAGACACCAACCTTTATGCCTGTTGGTACCCAGGCGACTGTAAAAACAATGAGTCCTGAAGAGTTGAAGGAGATGGATGCACAGATTATTCTGAGCAATACCTACCACCTGTTCCTCAGACCAGGACACGAGATTGTTCGCCAGGCTGGCGGTCTTCACAAGTTCATGAACTGGGATCGGCCGATTCTCACGGACAGCGGCGGGTTTCAGGTATTCTCCCTCAGTGAGATGCGCAAAATTACAGAAGAAGGCGTTCACTTCCGTTCCCACCTGAATGGAGACAAAAAGTTCCTTTCACCCGAGGTGGCCATGGAAGTTCAGAACGCACTCGGCTCCGATATTATGATGGCATTTGATGAATGTCCTCCGTATCCGGCTGAATATGAATATGTAAAAAAATCACTTGAGAGAACGAGCCGCTGGGCGGAACGCTGCCTCGAAAGTCATGCTCGTCCGCATGATCAAGGCCTGTTTGCTATCGTACAGGGAGGCATGCACGAGGATTTGCGTCGTCAGAGCGCCGCAGATTTGACTTCCATGGATTTCCCGGGGTATGCTATTGGTGGACTGAGTGTTGGAGAGCCGAAACATTTGATGTATGGCGTATTGGATTACACAGTACCGCTGTTACCTTCCAATAAACCACGTTATTTGATGGGAGTAGGTTCGCCCGATGCATTGATTGAGGGATCGATTCGTGGAGTGGACATGTTCGACTGTGTACTGCCTACCCGAATTGCCCGTAACGGAACAACAATGACAAGTCAGGGAAGACTCGTTGTTCGTAACGCCAAGTTTGCAACAGATTTTGGTCCACTGGATCCTGAATGCGATTGCTATACTTGTCGTAACTACTCCAGAGCTTACCTGCGTCATTTGATCAAAGCGGATGAAACATTTGGCTTGCGTTTGACGACCATTCATAATCTTCATTTCTTGCAGAATTTGATGCGCAATGTGCGCAAAGCCATAATGGAAGATCGTTTGCTTGATTTCCGTGATGAATTTTTCGATCAATATGGTCTTCATGACAACGACAAAGGTTTCTGATCAGGTTTTGCAGAACCGGAGAAACACGCAGTATCTGAAAGTATAGTCGATAAGGGGGAGTTTTGAATGTTCCAGGGAATGCCTTTACAAGCGGCCAACGCAGGCGGTGGAATTGTATCTTTGATTGTACCTTTGGTACTCATGGTTGCGATTTTCTACTTCTTGATGATTCGTCCACAGAACAAAAAGCAAAAGCAGCGTAATGCAATGCTGAACCAGTTGAAAAAGGGCGATAAAATTGTAACGATCGGTGGCCTTCACGGTACGATCGCTGAAATTACGGATGATGTGGTTGTACTTCGTGTAAACGATGTAACTAAGCTTACATTCGACCGTAATGCGATCAGCAGTGCAGTGAGTCGTGAAACCGCTGTTGAATAGATTATTGTAGTTAGTGCAGAGAACCGGATCTCTAGAGACCCGGTTCTCTTTTTCTTTTTCTCTGTAAGGTCATACGATTCAAACTTCTACGATCTGTGTGTATTCACCCCGAAAATTCCTCCGAGTGCCGAAATCAGAAATGCGCTTGCAAGCTGCAGACTGTCTTTCCAATTGAATGAAGCATCCAAAGCGAGGAAACCAATAAGCAATACGATCAGTCCATAGATGATACCGGTTAGCCCTCCATGGTACCAGCCTTTTTCGCCAGACCGTTTTCCCGCTACAAATCCTCCAACCAGTAAAGACAAGCCATGAACGACATACGTGTAAAGCGAAAGTTCTTGCTCCCGCATGCTGCTCATCCAGAGAAAGAGGGAGAGGATTAACGCTCCCAGTAACATCCATACAAATGCATGGCAGAGGCCCGACAAAATCGGGTTGGACATTCGAAACGAAATCACTCGGCGAATCAGCTGCATGAAGCAACCCCCTTGTACAAGTTTGAAATTATTACATTGTATGGTCAAGCCTCACGAGTTATGAACTGAATTTTCCATTAAATGAACAATCAAGATTCGCATGGGCATACCTGGTTCAGGTCAAAATAGGGATTACGCTTCAGGTATCTGTTTGTAAATCAGATGTGAAGGAGGGACCATGGTATGAACATTTCGGATATAGGAGCACATATCTTTCGAACAATTCTCATGTATTTTATTGTCTATGGGGCCATTCGGATTATGGGTAAAAGGGAAATAGGAAAGCTATCCATGTTCGATCTGGTTGTGTCCATTATGCTTGCTGAGATAGCCGCATTTGTCATCGAGGATACAGATAAGCCGTTGTCTCACGGCATTGTGCCCATGGTGACTGTACTTGTTGTTCAGATTGGCATGGCTTTTCTAAGTCTCAAGAGCCGTCGCTTACGACTCATGATTGATGGCAAACCGACGGTACTCATCTCCAAGGGTACACTGCATCGCGATGAAATGCGCAAACAGCGATATAATTTGGATGACCTGCTGCTGCAGTTACGTGAACAGAATATCGACAGTATTGGTGAAGTCGAATTTGCCATTTTGGAAACGACGGGGAAGTTAACGGTTATCCCCATGAACAACTCTTCTTCGGGCCAAGGAAACAGTTCATCGCAAAATAACATGAAAAAGCCCAGGCAGGACAAGGTCGATGGCTTTCAAAATATTAAATACGAGGGCCTTCCCCTGCCGTTAATTATGGATGGTAAAGTCCAAGACCAAAATTTGGAGCTGATCCAGAAAACACGCTTTTGGCTGAAAAACCAGATACAACAGAAGGGTGTGCTCGATTTCAAGGATGTGTTTATATGCTCCATCGACCATAATGGCAAAGTATTCGTAAGCCTCAAGGATGATAAAAAATAGCGATAGTCTGCTTACTTCCGAGATCGCCGTTGGAACCAGGAACCAATGATCGGCATCCGGGAGAGATCATGAAAGTCAATCATGCGGGTCATGCCCATCACAATAAAATAAACAATGAGACCAGCAAGAGGGGCAAGGATCATTCTCAGCCAGAAGGGCAGCAAAATGGCCGTATGTTCATAAACCAAAAGGGTTGCTGCTCCCATAATAACCATGCCGGCTGCTGTTTTGACCCAATCCATCCATTTGAACCGGAACTGAAGCAAATGGCGCACACTTCTGGCATGTAAAAGAGTAACCACAGTTGAGTTCACACAGATAGCAATTACTGCACCAAAAATGCCGTATTCAGGTTTGGATGCAAGCAGCAAAATCAAAGTGATTTTAATGACCGCACCGATAAATGTATTGAGAAGAGCTTTTCCTGGACGATCGAGTGCCTGCAGAGCAGCTTGAAGAGGTGCCTGAATGTAGATAAACAGAGCAAAAGGAGCCATAAGTTTAAGCATGCTTCCGATCGATGCATCATTATACAGTACTAAACACATCGGTTCGGCAAGCACATACATAAAAACAGCAAAAGGGGCACCTGTGACGAGCGCAAGCCGCAGTGCCTGGTGCATTCGTTTATGGATGAGCGCCCGATCCCCCTGTGCAGATGCTTCTGACAGGGAGGGAACAAGTGATGTGGCAAGTGATGAAGTCAGTGCACCCGGCAGGAGCAGCAGCGGAATGATCATGCCTTGTAACGCACCATATTGAGCGGTCGCCAGTCCACGGGATATGCCCGCAATAGCCAGACTTTGAGCGGTGACAATGGTTTCAGCAAGATAGGAGAGTGAGCCTACTAGACGGCCTGCTGTTACGGGTACAGAGATGGCCAGGAGGCGTCTGATCAATCCTGTTTGTGATGCATTTGAATCAACGGGTAGTGCGGGTGGGGGAACATGTGCATTTGGTGGGATCAGATGGTTGGAGCGATCAGGATCCTTTTTATGTCTGTTGTAATTCCATAGCAGGACAAGCATGCCTACAAATTCACCGACGAGTGCTCCGAGCATGGCCCCTGCTGCTGCCTGGGCAATACCTTGTGGGAGAAGCAGCCAGGAGAACCAGATCACGCAAATAATGCGTACGATGGTTTCCGTAATGGAGGAAGCGGCAGTAGGAATCATATTCTGCTTGCCCTGAAAATACCCGCGATACACCGCAGACACGGCTATGATCGCAATCATCGGACTCATGCTTACAAACGTATGATACACCCTCTCATCCGTTAGAACATAACGTGTAACCCACGGTGCAAAGACAATGCACAGAAACATGAAAACAACGCCCAAGGTCAAGGTGAAGCTTAGACTAATCTGTAGTATGCGCTGGGGAGAATAGCGGTTGGCCCCTGTATCTGCTTCAGCAACGAGTTTGGCAACGGCGAGCGGTATGCCTCCGGTAATCAATGTCACAAGTACGATGAAGAAAGGATAGCTTAGCTGATACAAACCCACTCCTTCTGCTCCGATTACGCGAGGGAGCGCAATACGGGGGATAAAGCCGAGAATACGATTAATAATGCCTGCAGCGAGCAGGATCATGGCTCCCTGGATAAATGTCTGCTTCTTCAAAACTACCCCTCTTTCCCGGTTGAAAGTAACAGGTCTCGTAAACGGGACAAATCCGTTGTTCTTCATCCTATGCCAGTCCACTGTCTTCTCATGACAACTTGGACTTCATTAACAAAAAGATCCAGATTGGGCAAGCAGGAATCTGAATATATGAAGTCGAATTATGTAATATTGATGCCGCATAAAGGCTTGTGCGTAAGAAGGGAGGCGCTCCCCGCTTGGAAGAAATGAACGATATGGAGCTGGAAGAATCCATTGAGATGTTATGTCGCAGCAAGGCGGAGGAATTAAGGCTCGTCGGGTACGAATATGTGACCAGCAAAGATGTCTGGAATTGCGTTAGTCATAAATATGAAAAACAGGGCATTCCACCGCTTCACCAATTGGTGAACGACATTTTGTCACTGAAAGCAACAAGCTTTATGAACTTTATGACCGTTTCTGCATATCGGGGGTCCTCTTTCTAACGAAAGGGATCTTTTTGTGTTGGAAATTGACTGCTTTTTACGGCATCGCTATAATAGGAATATTGAGAATGAAGGGGGATCTAGGAACGGCATGAAGAGAATTGTCAGTTTCATTCTGGTCGTGCTTGTGACCACAGGAGTTATGTTGGGCACAAGTCCGGGCCTGCTCAAAAATATTCGCTTGGGCCTCGATTTAAAGGGAGGCTACGAGATCTTATATGAAGCAGAGCCGCTGGAACAAGGGCAGCAAGTTACCAAAGCCTCTTTGGTACAAACTGCAAGAAGTCTGGAAAGCCGTGCCAATGCGCTCGGAACAAGCGAGCCGGAAGTAACCACAGAAGGAACCAACCGGATTCGTTTGAAATTGGCTGGTGTTACGGACGAGGCTGAAGTAAGAGCCAAAATGAAAGAACCTGCCGTCCTGACTTTCCGTAGTAAAGGAGAGAATGACAAGGAAGGCGAGTATACGAAGATTGAGCTTCGAGGAAATGAATTTGTTGAGAATGGAGCGAAGGTGGTCTTTAATCAGCTCAATGCTCCCATGATTGACATTCAAGTTAAGGATAAGGCTAAATTTTCTGAAATTACGAAGCGCCTTATTGGACAACCTCTGGCCATCTATCTGGATGATCAGCTGCTCTCTGCCCCAACCGTACAGCAGCAATTGACGGACGGTTCGGCGCAAATCACAGGCAGTTACACACGTGAGGAAGCAAACCAGCTGCGTGATACCATTAACCTGGGTGCACTCCCTCTGAAACTTACAGAGAAGTACTCGCAAAGCGTTGGAGCAACGCTGGGGAAATTGTCTCTCGACCAAACGATTAAAGCGGGCTTGATCGGTTCCGTTATTATTTTAGTGTTCATGATTGGTCTGTACCGCATACCGGGGATCATCGCAAGCTTTGCCTTGATTACACATACGTGGCTGGTACTTGCGATCTTCTATATGGGAGAATTTGTGCTTACCCTTCCGGGTATTGCAGCATTTATCTTGGGTATTGGGATGGCGGTTGACGCCAACATCATTACGTACGAACGGATTAAGGAAGAAATGCGGAGTGGTAAATCAATTCTGTCGTCGGTTAAGGCAGGAAGCAAACATTCCTTCCGTACCATTATCGACTCCAATATCACAACCATCATTGCTGCGGCCGTTATGTTTTTCCTGGGTACAGGCGCAGTCAAAGGTTTCGCGCTCGTGCTGATTTTTGACATCGTCACCAGCATTATCACGAATATTTTCTTCTCCCGCTTCCTGTTGACCCTGCTTGTGCGGGCTAACGTGTTGAAGAAGCCTAAGTACTTCGGAGTGAAGGAGAGTGAAATTCGTGCGCTTTAATTGGAACTTTGATTACATTAAGGGCAGTAAGATTGCCTATACGTTCTCCATTATTTTGACTTTGGCAGGGATTATCAGTTTGTTCTCCCTAGGATTGAATTATGCGGTTGATTTCCGCTCAGGTTCGAATGTGGATATTACCGTATCCAAAGCGATAACGTCTGAACAGATTACTCCGATTATCAAAGACATTGGCGTCAATGAAGGCGATGTAAATATCACGCCAGGTTCAGACCGGGTTAACGTTCGTTTCTCCAACGTATTGGACGAAACACAGGAGAGTAAATTCAAAGAGGAATTCACCAAGCTGGACTCAGCAGCTTCGTATGAGGTCAATACGGTTGATCCGGAAATGGCCAAAGAGTTAGAGCGTAATGCTATTTATGCTGTACTCATTGCCAGTATCGGGATCATGATCTATGTAGCTATCCGGTTTGAGTGGCGCTTCGCTGTAGCAGCAGTGGTTTCTCTGTTTCATGATGCGTTTGTGGTCATCAGTGTATTCTCTCTCTTCCGGCTGGAAGTGAACTTGACGTTCATTACTGCTGTATTGACGATTGTCGGATTTTCGATTAATGATACAATCGTTATCTTTGACCGTATGAGAGAGAACCTTCGTTTTGCTAAGAAAACAACAAAAGCTGATTTGCGTGAAGTAGTTAACCGCAGTTTATCACAAACAATGACGCGTTCATTAAATACGACATTTACGGTGTTTATTGCGTCACTTTGCTTGTTTATCTTCGGTGGAGAGTCCATCCGCATGTTCTCGCTTGCAATGGTAATCGGAACATTGTTCGGCGCATACTCTTCCATCTTTATTGCAGCACCGTTGTGGTTTACACTCAAAGGCAAGCAGACAACAAAGCCTAAAGCAACTGCTAAAGCATCCAACTAAACATCTTATTTGCAAGCCGCGTCTGTCAGGCGCGGTTTTGCAACTTTACGTACAGGATTAAGGGGGAATTTTCATGACCAGAGAACGTATTCCAGCTGCTCAAGCGGCAACGTGGAGTGGTATTGCCGGGAATATGACACTTGCAGTGATTAAGGCTGGCGTCGGTTATATGGCGAACAGCAAATCGCTGCTTGCCGATGGTCTGTATTCTGCCTCGGAAGCTGCTTCCTCACTGGCAGGTCTCTTCCCCTCGAAGTCTGTACAGGATAGCAACAAAGCTCGCAGGGAAAAGGTCAGAGAGCATTCGCGCATGGCGAGGCCCGGGATTACGGTGCTGCTGTCCGTCCTGATCCTGATGGGAGGATTACAGATTGCAATCTCTGCTCTGACCGGATTGACCGGGGATGAGCCTGGCGAATCGGCAAAATACGATCATGCACTTATTGCAGCTTTTGCTGCGCTTGCTGTGAAAGAAGCTATTTTCCAATTTCAATATCGATATTACCGCAGGCGTAATCAGTCGCAGGCTCTGTCCTATGCTCAGGAACATCGTCGTGCTCTCTATTGTTCTCTCACTGTACTCATAGGCATTGCAGGTTCTATGGCTGGTGAAACGATGGGGATTCATGTTCTGCTGTATATGGACCCAGCGGCCGCACTTATTGCTTCCTGCTTCGTGCTTCATAAGGGTTACCGCATGATTGTAGATACCGTCTATGGCTCGCTCGTTCAGGAACTGGAACAGGAAGAGGCCATGGATTTCAAGGAAACGGTACAACGGGTTTATGGTGTTATTACAATTGAGCATCTGACTGCCCGGGAACAGGAACATGCTGTAACCGTTGAACTGGTCATTAGTGTGAATCCGAGAATCTCGGTGCTGGAAGCACAGGAAATTGCCAATCGCGCCAAGACCCTGCTGTTAACCCGATTTAGTCATGTAAAAGAAGTACAAATCCAGGCTATCCCTTATGATCCGGGATATCCATACAAATCCAATCATGAACTGCCCGATCATGAAGCGACATTAATTCAGTAATGAAGCGCGGGTCCCGTAGATCAGGAAAGGAGCGTTATCATTGCTTTATTCGCAATACCGGTGGAACACACCGAATATCGATTTGGAGGCGGCTGCGGGACTCTCGCAGGCGCTTTCCGTTTCAGCACTTGTTGGACGTTTGCTGGTTAGCCGGGGAGTCCATAATGAAACTGAGGCAGAGCGGTTTCTTCATCCAGATCTGGGGCAGATGCATGATCCTTATCTGTTACGGGGCATGAATGAAGCTGTACCCCGTATCCGGCTTGCGCTGGAGCGTGGTGAACATATTTTAATTTATGGAGATTACGATGCAGATGGTGTGTCCAGTACTTCGCTAATGATCCATTTAATGCGGCATCTTGGGGCATCCTATGATATCTACATCCCTCATCGGTCCAATGAAGGCTATGGATTGCACAATCATGCGCTGGACTGGGCCCATCAGCAAGGGGTTACTCTAATTATTACGGTCGATACAGGAATCAGTGCGGTGGAACAAATTGCATATGCGGCAACACTTGGAATGGAAGTCATCGTAACGGATCACCATGAACCGCCTGAAACTCTTCCAGAAGCGTTTGCTCTGATTAATCCCAAACTTCCCGATTGTCCCTATCCTTTCAAAGGCTTGGCCGGCGCGGGAGTAGCCTTGAAACTGGCCCAAGCCCTGATCGGTGAGGTGCCTGGCGAATGGATGGAGATTGCTGCTATCGGTACCGTCGCCGATCTCATGCCGCTTGAAGGAGAGAACCGGGTTATTGTCAGTTATGGCGTTGAGTCCATGCGGGGAACACGTCTGCCAGGCATAAGTGCGCTGCTTGAGATCAGCGGTGTAGATCAAAGTCAGGTGACATCAGTGAACATTGCCTTTGCGATGGCTCCCCGTATTAATGCCAGTGGTCGTTTGGATCATGCAGGAAGAGCTGTTTCGCTTCTTACAACCGAGAACCTGGATGAGGCTCATATGCTTGCAGGTCAACTTGATCTGTTGAATCGGGATCGGCAGCAGGTTGTCGAGGGCATTGTCCAGGAGGCAAGCGCGCAGTTGGAGCAAAAAATTCAGCTTCGTTCCGGTAAAGTTCCCGATGTGATTGTTCTCGCGGGAGAAGGCTGGAATGTGGGGGTTGTGGGCATCGTGGCTTCCAAAATACTGGAACGCTATTATCGTCCGACGCTCATCTTGGGAATAGACCCCGAGACGGGTGTATGCAAAGGCTCTGCCCGCTCCATTGATGGCCTGGATATCTATGAGGCACTCACGGCTTGTAAACATACAATGGACCACTATGGTGGACATCCGGCAGCTGCAGGCATGACCCTTCATCGGGATCAGCTGGAAGAGCTGGAGTCGGGGTTGAATGAGTTTGCAGCCGCCGTTCTGACGGAAGCGGATTTTATGCCTGAGCGACTGGCAGACGACGAGTGTAGAATTAGTGACGTGCCGCTGAAAGTCATTCAGGAAATCGACAGACTTCAGCCTTTCGGCATGAGCAATCCTTCACCTCGTTTTGTTTTGAGAAATGTCATGGTAAAAGAAACACGAACGATGGGCCGGGAGAAACGGCATCTGAAACTGGTTCTCGAACAAGACGGGCAGCAGCTCGAAACGGTTGCCTTTGGCAAGGGAGCTTTGGCCGAATATTTACCTGCGGGTACGCTTATTGATGTAATGGGCGAATTGTCCATCAATGAATGGAACGGGATGCGCAAACCGCAATTGATGCTTCAGGACATTCATGTTCCACACGCTCAAGTCTTCGATCTGCGTGGGAATGCTGATCCACTGAACGCGATGAAACAGTTCCTTGGTTCACTTGAAGTACATTTAAGGTATACATCTGGCTCGGTAGGTGCGATTATCCGGAAGGATATCGATGTTTCTGAGGGAAATTCATTGTATGAACCGTGCCTTTGGGTATATGATAGAAAGGTCGGGTTGTTTCCGTATAATGCTGCTGCGCAGCATTATGGACAGGAACAGGTCCGGACGTTATTTGTGTTTGATACGCCGGAAACCCCGGAACAACTTGATGCCATGCTGGCCATGTTCAGCGGAGCCGAGAATATCATCCTTCTGCACGGATCAGGCAACCGCCGAGATCGCCTTCAGATGCCTTCCAGAGACCTCTTCAAGCGTATATATATGTTGGTGTCGAAATGGAGAGCTGAACCGGTAGAGGAACAAGAGATTACTCCTGTGCTCAGTCGTCAGTGTGGATGTTCGCCGCGTATGATTACCATGATGCTGGATGTGTTTGAAGAATTATCGTTCATCACCCGCAAGGATGGCAAAATATCGTTTGTGGATAACCCGCCCAAACGCGATCTGGCTTCGTCCCGTCATTATCAGGCATTGGAAAACATGGCCGAGACAGAACAGGTACTGCTGGATGCATCTACACCGCAGCTGACACAATGGATGATATCCCGGATGAAGGGCGTATCTTAGATGGAAGTTGTGTATTTATTTTAGGAGGAGATTATTTTGGATTTTAAAGAGTATATTCGTGTCATTCCTGACTTTCCACAACCGGGAATCAGCTTCAAGGACATTACGACATTGTTGAAGGATGGAGAAATGTACCGCAAGGCAATCAATGAGTTGAAAGTAATGGTTTCTGATCTCAAAATTGATGTCATTGCTGGACCTGAAGCACGTGGTTTCGTTGTGGGCGCCCCTCTGGCATACGCTCTTGGTGTCGGCTTTGCTCCGATTCGCAAAAGTGGAAAACTGCCTGGAGAGACGATTGAAGTAGGTTATGATCTCGAATATGGCAAGGATACACTTGCGATGCATACCGATGCAATTGAAAAAGGACAAAATGTCCTGATTGCTGACGATTTGCTGGCAACGGGTGGAACGATTGCAACTTCCGTTAACCTGATTGAACAATTGGGAGGCAAAGTTGTAGGTGCAGCATTCCTGATTGAGCTGTCTGACCTGAATGGACGTGCCAAATTGCCGGAGATCGATGTATTTACGTTGATGAACTACTAAGATCCCTGCATGCGTGCTGTCTTATCACTTCAAAGTGCATCTCCCGTTTCCCGGGAAATAATATACAGCATTAATGATTATTAAAAAGCCTGCTTTCTCATGTCCTAGGAATTGAGAAAGCAGGCTTTTTGGTATTTATGTTTGTTGGTAACCCCGAATGTGGATGTTATGATCCGACCAAGGACATTAGTCCGGGGTTTTCTCAGTCAAGGGCTGTTTTTCCGATTGGTCATTAGACCATCCGAGGACTTCGAACAATTTGAACAACAGGCTCAGCAGGATACCGACAATAGTAGCCAGTGCCATGCCTTTCAATTGTACTCCGTAAATGGATACCACAGTTCCGCTGAGTCCGATGACAAGCACAAGCGTTGTCAGGAGCAGGTTGGTTGGCTTCGCGAAGTCAACCTTTTGCTCAACGAGGATACGCAGACCGGATGCGGCAATGACACCAAACAGAAGCAGGGATACTCCGCCCATGACCGGTACCGGAATGTTGGCAACAAGCGCCGAGAACGTTCCTGAGAACGAGAGCACGATTGCAATGATGGCTGCACCACCAATGACGTAGGTGGAATAGACTCTTGTAAGTGCCATAACACCGATATTTTCACCATAGGTCGTATTCGGCGTGGATCCAACAAAACCGGACAGTATAGTGGAAACTCCGTTTCCGAGCAGGGAACGATGGAGACCAGGGTCTTTGGAGAGATCCTTGCCAACAATGCTGCTCGTTACGAGCAAATGTCCGATGTGCTCTACAATAACAACTAGAGCCACGGGCAAAATGGTGAAGATAACAGACCAGTCAAACGTCGGCGTTGTGATCGTTGGCATTGAAATGAAATCAGCACTTGCGATCTTATCCGTTTCGACTGCATCCATAAAGTATCCAAGGACATATCCGGATACAATCCCGATCAGAATGTGAATGATTTTAGGGAATCCACGGAAGGTTACGGCTCCGATTACAGTGATACCGAGAGTCACCATGGATAGAATAATGGGCTTGGCCTGAGGAACCCAGTTGGGGTTATTCACAGGATCAGAGTTGATCAGCCCAGCCATTCCAGCTGCAACAGGCACGAGTTCCAAACCGATCAATGCTACGATAGCTCCCATGACTGCCGGAGGGAACACAACATTAATCCAGCCTGTTCCGGCATATTTGATGATAAGAGCGACTAGACAGAATACAATGCCTGTTATAATAAATGCTCCGAGGGCCATGGAGTAGCCGTTACCCGGATGCGATTCTATAACAACTGTAACGGGCGCGATAAAAGCAAAGCTGGAACCCAGGTATGCTGGTATTTTGCCTTTGCACATCAATATGTAAAGCAATGTTCCGATACCGTTCATCAACAGGATCATGCTTGGATCAACCCCGAACAGGTTGGGTACAAGCACTGTGCTGCCAAACATGGCAAACAAATGCTGCAGACTGAGCAGGGAGCCTGATCCTAGTGGCATCTTCTGATTAACCTGAATTTCGCGTTGCAATGAACATTCATCTCCTTTTCCGAAACACAAATCTTCAATAGATTACAGAGTTTCTCTTAATTAAGCAATAACATTTTTTGCGATTTGGCTTCGAATGTACGTTTTTTAGCAAATATTGATTCTATTTCGAATATAAATGGCCATAATATTTAAGATAAAGGCACGGTTCAATCCCGTTGAGCGGATTATGGAGATATGAATGGGCCAGTCATAAATTCTTTAAAAAAATTGGATATACGCTCTTATTCGTCAGCAGTTGACGGGAAACGGGCGAAGCGTCATAATTATAGGAAATTACTTTTACGGGGAACCTGTGTTGATGCATTTGTCACGGGTTCCATTTTGTATAGAAAGGACACGGAACAGATCAGAATGGGCATAGAGCAATTACTCGAGAAGGCCGGAGCTTATATCAAAGAACCCGATCTGGTGCGCATACGTGAAGCTTACGAATTTGCTGATCAGGCTCACCATGGACAGACGCGTAAATCGGGAGAACCGTATATTCTGCATCCGCTTGCGGTTGCCGACATTGTTGTGAACATGCAGATGGACACCATCTCCATTATTGCAGCGCTTCTTCATGATGTTGTAGAAGATACTACGGTATCGCTTGAAGAAATCCGCACTCACTTCGGCAATACGTGTGCCATGCTTGTTGACGGCTTGACGAAGCTGGAACGTATTCAGTTCCGCTCCAAGGAAGAGCAGCAGAACGAAAACTATCGTAAAATGTTCATCGCCATGGCGCAGGACATCCGTGTCATCGTTATCAAATTGGCTGACCGCCTGCACAATATGCGGACACTCAAATTTCAATCGGAAGAAAGCCAGCGTAGAATTTCCTATGAGACGCTGGAGATTTTCTGTCCCATTGCCAACCGTTTAGGTATCTCTGCGATCAAATGGGAAATGGAGGACATTGCTCTCCGTTATTTGAATCCGCAGCAATACTACCGTATTGCAAATCTGATGCACAAGAAGCGTGCAGAACGTGAGCAGTACATCGATACGGTGATGGATGGAATCACGACCAAGCTTGATGAGATGGGAATTCAGGCAGATCTGTCTGGTCGTCCGAAACATATTTACAGTGTGTTCAAAAAAATGACAACGAAGAACAAGCAGTTTAACGAAATCTATGATCTGCTTGCGATTCGTATTATTGTGGATAATATCAAAGATTGTTATGCTACCCTCGGCATTATACACACATTATGGAAACCGATGCCTGGACGTTTTAAGGATTACATTGCAATGCCTAAGGCTAACATGTATCAATCGCTCCATACAACGGTGGTTGGCCCGAATGGGGAGCCGACTGAAGTTCAGATTCGGACATGGGATATGCATCGTACTGCAGAATTCGGGATTGCAGCCCACTGGGCCTATAAGGAAGGTGCAGCAACCGGCAATAATTTTGAAGATAAAATTACGTTCTTCCGGGAAATTCTTGAGCTTCAAAATGAAGCGCAGGATGCATCTGAATTTGTCGAATCCCTTAAGATGGATTTCTTCTCTGATTTGGTATTTGTATTTACGCCAAAAGGTGAAGTCATTGAGTTGCCTACAGGTTCCGTACCGCTCGATTTTGCGTACAGAATTCATACCGAAGTGGGCAACCGTACAATTGGTGCCAAAGTCAACGGTCGCATCGTCCCACTTGACTACCATCTGAAGACTGGAGATATCATTGAGATCCTGACGTCCAAACATTCATATGGTCCAAGTCAGGATTGGCTCAAAATTGCGAAATCATCCCATGCGAGAGCCAAGATCAAACAGTGGTTCAAGAAGGAACGCCGCGAAGAAAACGTTGAAAAAGGCCGCGAAAGCTGTGAGCGCGAGCTGAAACGTATGGGGCTTGATCCTTCTGCGTGGATGACGGATGACAAATTGATGGAAGCATGCAAAAAATATGCGTTTAACGATATTGATGACATGCTTGCAGCGGTTGGATTCGGTGGTATTACCGCTGCCCAGATTATAACCAAAGCAACCGAGAAATTGCGCAAGGAACAGGAAGAGTCGAGCTTGCTCGAATTGAATTCCGAAATGCGAGAGCTGAAGCCTGCACCTGAACGCAAGAATCGTCCTACGAACGGCATACGTGTCAAAGGCATCGATAACTTGCTTGTTCGTTTTGCACGCTGTTGTAATCCTGTCCCGGGTGATGACATTATCGGTTACGTTACGCGCGGACGTGGGGTATCCGTGCACCGCAGCGACTGTCCGAACATTCCTTCAAGCGGGGATGGAGAGGAAGCAGCACGCGTTATTGAGGTGGAATGGGAAGAAAATATTGAGGCCAACTACAGTGTCGATATTGAGATTACCGGACATGATCGCAATGGACTGCTCAATGAAGTGCTTCAGGCCGTTTCCGAAAGTAAAACCAATATATCTGCCGTCACCGGACGGACAGACAAAAATAAATTAGCATTGGTGCACGTTACAATCCTGATCCGCAATACAGAGCATCTGCATTCTGTCGTCGAACGGATCAAACGGGTTAAAGATGTCTATTCCGTGCATCGGATTATGCAGTAAGGAGCCTGTCAGATGAGAGTGCTTGTGCAACGTTGCAAAGAGGCTCAGGTTACCGTTGGTGACGAAATAACGGGACGGATTGAATCCGGGGTCATGCTGCTCGTAGGTATTACTCATGAAGACACGGAAAAAGATGCCGTTTATCTTGCAGACAAGGTGGCAGGACTTCGCATTTTCGAGGATGATCAGGAAAAGATGAATCTTAGCCTGATGGATGTGGGTGGCGCAGTCCTTTCGGTCTCGCAATTTACTCTATATGGTGACTGTCGCAAAGGGAAACGCCCGAGTTTTGCGGCTGCAGCCAGGCCAGAAGCGGCTGAGGTGTTATATGAGACCTTTAATCAACTATTGAGGGATAAAGGCATTCAGGTGGAAACAGGGAGATTCGGAGCTATGATGGATGTGTCCTTCACCAACTGGGGTCCCGTGACATTAATGCTGGAGAGCCCTCTCCGTCAGGAAGCACGTGCATAATTCACCTTGGATCAGGCCATAATGAGGGATAGTTCTAGTACTAGCATAAGCTGATCAAAGGAGTATCTCTCACTATGCGTCAATCTGCCAAGATAACACGTTCCCGTATGGAACCACTGCTCATTCCCGGGAATCTGTATGAGTCGCTAAAGTTGGCTCGCGCAGCTTCTGAATGCGTGGCTACGATCTGGTCTACCCAGGATTCGGACAAGGGAGAACAGAGTCACCTGCCGCGTGCCTAGTTATGTTGAAATAAAAGCTGTAAGCAAGCAGTCATTTTATATGCCCAAAGTTTACTCGTATAACAGGAGAGCCGAAAGCCTTGATTCGATATTCGAATCAGGGCTTTTTTGTGTTTTCGTTTCCATGTCAGAAAGAAACTCAATGTTCGATTACTTAAACTGTTATAAACAGCTGCAGTTAGGGTAATAACAACACGAGGCACAGGATCGTGCCGAGGTTAGGGTTTGTACATGGATTTACTGAATTTGTAGATTACTAAATTCTGCAAAACCCGAATATGAAAAGATTTTTCGAACACGGAAAGGAGAACATACGTTATGAGTAAAGTTGCTTTTTTATTGGCGAACGATTTTGAAGATTCGGAAATGCAGGTCCCATATGATGAGGTTAAAAAAGCCGGACACGAAGTGGAAATCATCGGTTTGAAGGCAGGAGAAACGCTCAAAGGTAAAGGCGGCAAGGCTTCCTATACTTCAGACAAGGCGATTGCAGATGTATCTGCTTCAGATTATGACGCAGTCGTCATTCCAGGAGGATCATCTCCTGAAAATCTGCGCACGGATGAAAACATCCTGAAGTTTGTAACGGAGATTAACAGTGCGAAGAAGCCAATCGCGGCAATCTGCCATGGCCCGCAAATTCTGGCCAGCGCTGACCTGCTCAAAGGGCGAACCATTACGTCCTATCCGCCACTTAAGGATGATATGGTCAATGCAGGTGCTGAATTTAAGGATCATGAGGCTGTAGTGGACGGTAATTACATTACATCGAGAACACCAGCCGATGAGCCTGCATTTGTTCGTGAACTGTTGAAAGTCATATAATCGGTCACGGGTAAACGATTTAACTTGTTTATCAAGTTAATCTCACAATACATGATGTAATTCAATCCGACAAAGGAGGGTTTGACATGGCAAAGCATATTCAGGCATATTTTCGAACCGAAGATGAGGCGGAGGGTGCTAGAACTTCACTCCAGACATTTCGGACCGAGCATTTGGAGGTAGGACAGTTGGACAGTGCGATTGGCAGAGACAAACGCATCTTGCTGCCGCTGGTGCCTTATAATACGGCGGGTGGCGCAGGTACCAATGGAGCCATGGGTGTGGGCACAGCGCCTGGAGTTCCGGCAAGTGAGAATGTAGTTCCAGTGGTTAGTAATGTGGATCGTAATGCTGACCGGGACCGGGATGTACACGACAATGTGAATGCGGACGGTGACCTGCTCAGAGCGGCAGACGTCTCCTCGGACGATTATGATGATCTGCATTATGTTTTGTCTGCCAAAATCCAGGACGAGGATTATGATGAAATTGTTCATAAGCTTCGGTCCAACAATGCCTATGTGGAGGAATTGAATTAACGTATAGATCATGGAAGAGCCCTTGTGACGCCTGACATCATTTCGTGTCAGCGCGATCACAAGGGCTCTTCTGTATAAGTTTATTTATATATTTTTAAAGCGCTATCATTTTTGTAATATTACTGTAATATTAGTTACATAAGGCTTTAACATAGGGCGTTTATAATAACAAGCATGACCCCCTTTTTTTATATATCCTTTGAGCCTGCACACCGTGTGCAGGCTTTTTTTTGCTGTCTTTTGATGTTAGCCCTTGACTTTAGTACTGCGGTTCATTACAATCAGAAAATAATATGTTGACTATAGTCAATATCAGTCGTTTTCTTGAATTATATTACTGATTTGATGACGGGACCAAGTACTCCGTGCCCACATGAACAGAGAGGAATCCCTTGGCTGTAAGGATTCTCTTGATGAGCGGACGAATGACTTCCCCGAGAACAGACGGCGAACACATCAGAGCTGACTCTGATAGCCATTAGCCGGCCTGCGCAGGACGTGCGTTACACGTAGAGCGGAACGATGGTCTGATCGTATTGCCATAGTGCAGTCTTTTATGATCAAATGATTACCTGAACGGCAAAAGTGTCAGGAGTTCCGGAATGTGGGTGGTACCACGGGTGAATGTATATACACAATCTCTCGTCCCTTTGTTTGCTGTATGCAGCGACAGGGCGAGGGATTTTTTTGTTATATAGAGAAACTAGAGGCTGGAGGGATACAAGATGGCTTTTCAGAAACCAACGGGAACACAGGATTTGCTGCCTGGCGTAGTGGAGAAGTGGCAGTTTGTCGAAGAGAAAATTAAGGATCTGTGTCGCCGTTTTAATTATCGGGAGATCCGTACACCCATTTTTGAACAGACTTCACTGTTTGAACGAGGGGTAGGCGAAACAACGGACATCGTTGAAAAAGAAATGTACACGTTCAAGGACAAGGGCGATCGCAGCATGACGCTTCGTCCGGAAGGAACCGCTGGCGTTGTACGTGCTTTTGTAGAGAATAAGCTGTATGGGGAGCCAGATGTAACGAAGCTTTATTATGTAGGTCCCATGTTCCGCTACGAACGTCCGCAAGCAGGACGCCAGCGTCAGTTCCACCAGTTCGGGGTAGAGGCATTCGGAGCAGTAGATCCGGCAATCGATGCAGAGGTTATCGCACTCGGTTATCAGTTCTGTGTTGAGTTGGGGTTGAAGGATGTCAAAGTTGAAGTGAACTCGGTGGGTAATGCGGCAAGCCGTGCTGCCTATCGTGAAGAGCTGCTGAGCTTCCTGAGACCGATGAAGGACACGTTGTGCAAGGATTGCCAAAATCGCATGGAACGCAATCCGCTTCGCGTCCTCGATTGTAAGGTAGATCAGGACAAATTTGTCGGTGCACCTTCCATTCTGGATAGCCTGGACGAGGAAGCAACAAACCACTTTGCCAAAGTTCAAGGTTTCCTGGATGATTTCGGCGTAGATTATGCAGTGAATACACGTCTTGTGCGCGGTCTGGATTATTACACCATGACAGCATTTGAATTGAAAGCACAAGGGATTGGTGCCATTGATACCGTAGGTGGCGGCGGCAGATATAACGGCCTCGTTGGGGATATCGGCGGACCGGATCAACCGGGCATCGGTTTTGGTATCGGTCTGGAACGCATTCAACTGATTCTGGAACACCAAAATATTAATGTAAGTGCCCTAACTCCACTTGATGTGTACTTTGTTGCTCTTGGAGAAGCAGCAGATCGGGAAGTAAACCGTCTGTTGTTCAAACTTCGTCAGTCTGGTCTCTCAGGTGAACGTGATTATCTGGGGCGCAAGATGAAAGCTCAAATGAAGTCAGCGGATCGTTACAAAGCCCGTTATACGGCCATTCTTGGCGATGATGAGCTGGAACGCGGGGAGATTGCACTCAAGGCAATGGATACAGGTGAACAGCAAACCGTAAAACTGGAAGATCTGATTGCAACCATTCAGGGAGCCAAATAAGATCGCACAAGCCAGATTAAGTTAAATTTAATATCAATATGATTCGGCAGCCTTACGGGGCCTGGAAGCCATTCAAGCTAGATTTTGTCCAAAAATGGTACAGCTCCCGTAAGTACAACGCCTTTTCAATACAACGTCTTCACGCAACCGCGCTGTTAAAGTAATGGTCTTGGCCTACTTGCACAGAACGGAAATTCACATAATGAGGAGTTTGGTTATGAAAAGAAGTCATCATTGCGGCGCATTAACGACCGCACACATCGGCGAAACCGTAACATTGAACGGCTGGGTACAGACCCGCCGTGACCTGGGGGGCGTACTGTTTATCGATCTGCGTGACCGCAGCGGTATTGTACAAGTGGTATTTAACCCGGCTTACTCCGGCGAAGCTCTGCAAATTGCTGATCGGGTACGTAGTGAGTATGTTATCGCCGTATCGGGTAAAGTGGTTAAACGTGATGAAGAGACCGTGAACAAAAACCTGCCTACAGGTGAAATTGAAGTTCAGATTACGGAAATCGAAGTGCTGAACGCGGCAAAAACGCCGCCATTCTTCATTGAAGATGGTGTGGAAGTCGATGAGTCCCTTCGCTTGAAATATCGTTATCTGGACCTTCGTCGTCCGGAAATGTACGAAACACTGAAATTGCGTTCCAAAGCGTCCAAAGTATTCCGTGACTACCTGGATGGAGAAGAGTTCGTTGAAGTGGAAACACCGATTCTTACGAAGAGCTCCCCGGAAGGTGCGCGTGACTATCTCGTACCAAGCCGTGTACATGAAGGTGAATTCTTCGCTCTGCCGCAATCTCCGCAAATCTACAAACAATTGCTGATGGTCGGCGGACTTGAGCGTTATTATCAAATCGCCCGCTGTTTCCGGGATGAGGATCTGCGTGCAGACCGTCAACCTGAGTTCACACAAGTCGACATCGAGACTTCCTTCCTGGAACAGGATGACCTGCTGCCAATGATGGAAGAGCTGATGGCCAAATTGCTTCGTGAAACGAAAGGTATCGAGCTTGAGCTGCCATTCCAGCGGATTACGTATGCAGATGCGATGGGTAAATACGGTTCAGACAAGCCGGATCTGCGCTTTGGCTTGGAGCTGGTGGAAATGAACGATATCGTAGCGAACAGTGGTGTAAAAGTATTTGCTTCTGTCATCGAAAAAGGTGGAGAAGTGAAAGTGCTGAATGCCAAAGGCTGTGGCACATGGAGCCGCAAAGAGATCGACGATCTCGGACCATTCGCAGCACGTTACGGTGCCAAAGGTCTGGCTTGGATTCAAGTGAAAGACGGCGAATTCAAAGGCCCAATCGTGAAATTCTTTACACCGGAAGAGATTGAAGCGGTGAAAGAACGCACTGGCGCTGAAGAAGGCGACTTGCTGCTCTTCTCTGCCGACAACAAAAAAGTGGTTGCAGACGTTCTGGGTGCACTGCGCTTGAAAATTGGTCGTCAACTTGGTCTGATCGATGACAGCAAATTCAAATTTGCCTGGGTTGTGGACTTCCCATTGCTCGGATATGATGAAGATGCGAAACGTTATGTGGCAGAACATCACCCGTTCACTCGTCCAAAAGACGAAGATGTAGCTCTGTTCGATACAGACCCGGGTGCGATTCGTGCACAAGCTTATGACCTTGTTCTGAATGGTTATGAAGTAGGTGGCGGTTCGATGCGTATCTACAAACGTGACGTGCAAGAGAAAATGTTTGCAGCACTTGGACTTTCTCCTGAAGTATCCAATGAGAAATTCGGTTATCTGCTTGAAGCATTCGAATACGGAACTCCACCACATGGCGGTATCGCCTTTGGTCTTGACCGTCTCGTTATGCTGCTGGCAGGCCGTACAAACCTGCGTGAAACCATTGCCTTCCCGAAAACGGCAAGTGCAACCGATCTGCTCATGAACGCACCTTCTGAAGTGGACGGAGCCCAGTTGGAACAACTTCATATCCGTGTAGCCCGTAAACCGGTGGCGGAAAAGAAATAAAGGAGGCATCGATTCTCAATGCTCCATCAATTTTCAAGAACAGAGCTGGCAATCGGACCTGAAGGTCTGGATGCTCTGAAAAATAGTACAGTTGCCGTGCTTGGTATTGGCGGCGTGGGCGGTATAGCCGTTGAAGCCCTTGCTCGCAGCGGGGTTGGACGCATCATCCTGATCGATAAGGATGTGGTGGACATCACCAACGTTAACCGCCAGATTCACGCGTTGACCACGACCGTTGGTCAGAAAAAAGCCGATCTGATGGTGGACCGGGTCAAGCTCATTAACCCTGAGATTGATGCCATCGCCTTGAACATGTTTTACACGGAAGAAACGTATGAGGAACTCTTTAAATACGAACTGGATTATGTCCTGGATGCATCCGACACGATCATCTACAAAATCCATCTCATCAAGGAATGCCTCAAACGTAAGATTCCGGTGATCTCCAGCATGGGTGCGGCGAACAAAATGGACCCTACGAAATTCCAGGTTGCGGATATTTCTAAAACGTCCATGGACCCGATTGCCCGTGTGGTTCGCACAAAACTGCGCAAAGAAGGCATCAAAAAAGGGGTCAAAGTGGTTTTCTCTACGGAGGAGCCATTAAAGCCACGTGAAGATGTTACTCAAAAGATCGTTCCTGAGAACGCACCGGAAATTCGCAAGGCGAAACAGCCACCAGCGAGCAACGCGTTTGTTCCTCCGGTAGCTGGCCTGATCATGGTCAGTGTGGCAGTCAAGGAATTGATTGAAAATGCAGCGAAAAAACAACAGTAACCTGTTGAGCGAAAAGCGTAGGTGCCTACAAGGCGCCTGCGCTTTTTTTATAGTCATCATGTAATGTACTTCAATCTCAAAACCGTGTATGATATGTGGTGCTGCGCGAAATGATGATAAATATATAGAGAAATGGCAGTGTACATAGAGAGAGGGGAACAGAACGGATGAAACAAGGTTGGATGACCAGACGTCTCGGTGTGGAGCCGGGGGACCAGTGGAAAAAAGAGATTGTGGCGGGAGCCATCTCCTATTTTGCTGTCGTTTATATCGTGATGGTCAATGCTACAATTCTGGCAGATGCCGGCATGCCTTTACAGGCAGCGATGGTAGGCACACTGCTGACGTCTATTGCGGGTTGCTTGCTGATGGCATTCGGAGGTAAGTCACCTATTGTGGTTGTACCCGGAATGGGGATCAATGCATTTTTCACGTACACACTCGTACATTCCATGAAGCTGAGCTGGCAGGAAGCACTGGCCGTGGTGGCTGTTACAGGTATACTTTTTGCAATCGTTGCATTTACATCACTATATAAATTGATCAGCGAAGCCATACCGAAAAACCTGCAGCATGGGATTACGGTGGGCATTGGTCTGTTTTTGACCTTCATTGGTTTGCAGAAAAGCGGAATTGTTATCGCTCATCAGACGACATTTGTAGCGATCGGGCATTTCAATGATCCTAATGTTATTACGGCCTGCGTGACACTGGTGCTTGCTGTGATTCTATTCATACGTAATATTCAGGGCGGACTTCTCATCAGTATTCTGATCGGGACTGGACTTGCCTATGTGCTAGGTGCAGTGAACCCGGGTGAACCCGTGTCCGCGATGGAAGCGCTGCGTCAATACGGCGGGTTGTTTGGCGAATTGTCCCTGATGAAGCTGGCAGATATTGCGTTCTGGATTGCTGTCTTTTTGCTGCTGCTGATTGTCGTATTCGAGAATATCGGATTGATTACGGCTCAGACGCAAATGATTGATCGCCCGCAGCGTTTCAAAGGCAGCCTGCGCGCTCTGTCGATCAGTACGGTATTGGCAGGTATATTCGGGAGCAGCCCTCCTGTAGCTGCGGCAGAGACCACGGCCGGCATTGCAGCAGGCGGACGCACGGGCTTGACACCGCTCGTTACAGCCGTGCTGTTCGGGGCGACTTTTTTCTTCATTCCGCTGCTCGGGTATATTCCGGACAGTGCAATAGCCCCCATTTTGATCATCATTGGCGGTTTGATGGTGCAAGGTGTGAAGGATATGGATTTTGGTGACTTTACAGAGGCATTCCCGGCATTTCTGATTATGGTCATGATTCCCTTTACGTATAGCATTGTGGACGGCATGGCGTTTGGTTTCATTGCCTATCCACTGGCGAAGCTGGCCGCAGGTCAGGGGAAACAGGTGCCTGTGGTCATGTATGGCATTGCCATTCTTTTTCTGGCCAACTTTGTACTGCATGGCGTATTGTAATCAGTTGGGACGTACGGAGAAATCATTCGTGTAATGTCTAGTGAACAGGTGGAGAATGGAGGAACGGGGAATGGAAGAGAAGGAACAGACGGACCGGGTTGAACCGAAGCTGGGGAAAAAAGGATTCAAAGATTTCGTGAAGCTGATTGCTTCCACAGAACCTCCCAAACTCATTTTGATTGTCGCATTGATTCTGACCCTCATTCAGACTACAGCCGGGTTAATTGTTCCACTGATGACCAAAGGTCTGATTGATGGACTAACGATGTCTGCACTTAATAAATCCGTCATTTTTCTCCTGCTTGGCGCTTTTGTCATTCAGGCGATTGCTTCAGGCATCAGCATCTATATGTTGAATTATGCAGGACAACGTGTGGTTGCAACGCTGCGAACGAAGCTGTGGAACAAGGTGTTATCTCTGCCAATGCCATATTTTGATCGTAATCGTACAGGGGATACAATGAGCCGCATCACCAATGATACAAGCCAGATCATGACGCTGATTGCCGATTATCTGGTCTCCTTTGTCTCCAATATCGTTGCGGTGGTGGGCGGGGTGGCTCTGCTATTCTATCTGGATTGGGTGATGTCGCTTATTATCTTGAGCTTGGTGCCGTTAACGCTGCTGATTTTGCTGCCGGTTGGACGTAAAATGTACAAAATCTCCAAAAAGCAGCAGGATGAGATGGCCGGGCTTACTTCCGTGCTGAGCCAGGTTATTAGTGAGATCCGATTGGTAAAAGCGTATGGCACCGAACAACAGGAGGCGGAAGCGGGACATTCCCGCATTGGCAAAATGTTCGCTTTTGGTTTGCAGGAAGCAAAAATCCTGGCGTTGATCGGACCGCTCTTTACCTTTGTCATGACCGCTGTATTAGTTGTTATTCTGGGAGTTGGCGGTATGCGGGTAGCATCTGGCATGTTATCACCCGGGGAACTGGTGGCCTTCATCCTGCTGCTGTTCCAGGTCATTATGCCGATGGGGCAGTTCACGACACTGTATTCGCGTTTGCAAAAGGTGGTCGGGGCAACCGAACGCATTCAGGCTATTCTTGCACATGAAGAAGAACCACAGCACAGTGTGAAGTCAGCTCCAAAAGGCAACGAGACCATTGCATTCAACAACCTGCATTTCGCCTATGTCACAGGAGAAGAAGTACTGCATGGCATTCAACTGACCGTTCCAGCACGTAAAGTGACGGCGATTGTCGGTCCGAGCGGCAGCGGCAAATCAACCCTATTCTCGCTGCTCGAGCAGTTTTACCTTCCTGGTTCGGGTAACATTACCTACGGTGGACAAGACATAAGGGATTATTCGCTCGCCTCCTGGCGCAGCAAGATCGGATATGTTTCACAGGAGAGTCCGCTAATGGCAGGTACCATCAAGGACAACATTACCTATGGGCTTGGACGAGAAGCAAGTATGGACGAGATTCGGCACGCCGCAGACATGGCATACTCGTCCGCATTTATTGATAGCTTGCCCCAGGGTTACGAGACCGAGGTGGGGGAACGTGGAATCAAGCTTTCGGGCGGTCAGCGTCAGCGCATTGCCATAGCCAGGGCTCTGCTGCGCAGTCCGGATATCCTCATGCTTGATGAGGCAACGTCCAGTCTGGACAGTACTTCGGAACATGAAGTGCAGCAAGCCCTTTCGAATTTGATGGAGGGACGGACAACGGTTGTAATTGCGCATCGTTTGTCCACAGTCGTGGATTCGGATCAGATTGTTGTACTGGAGCAGGGCCATGTCACCGGGACGGGTACACATGCAGAGCTAATCAGCACGCATCCGGTATATCGTGAGCTGGCTCAGAAACAATTTGTTGCACAGGATGGGAAGCCAGAGCCCGAGGAGTATTAATTGATAAACGCTGTGAACCGTTGTTTTTTCGTCTTAAAGGGACGGGAACAGCGGTTCATTTGTCTTTTCGTCCTGTTAGCTGTAGCTTTTTGCCATTCAATATGATATAGTGGGTATCCTTTTGTGTCGTCAGATTGGCCATGCAAAAAAACATATTCTTAGGAGGTAACTGAAACATGTCAGACAGCTTTCAAAGTGCCTATCAAGAAGAAGAGTACAGGTTAGAGCGAACGATGGAGGAAGTGGATCGTCAGCTGGAACGGCTGAAGAATATACCGGTGTATACTGGCCACGATTTCACCGAACAAGTGCTGGAAGCCGGACGCGAAGAGCGCCGCACCGCCTTGTCCAAGAGCGCGCAGCAACCCTATTTCGGACGCTTGGATTTCGAAGAACAGGGCAGCGGGGAACGGAAGCCGCTGTACATTGGCAAAGTCGGCGTAGACCGCGAAGAGGTGGGAGAGCATCCGCTCGTCATCGATTGGCGTGCTCCGGTCGCGAGCCTGTTTTACTCATTTACGGGAGGGGAAGCCTCCGCAACCTACGATGCACCCGAAGGTTTGATTGAAGGACTGGTCTATCTAAAACGTAACGTGGTTATCCGGCAGCGGATATTGGAGCGCGTTGCGGATACATACAACCGGGATAGCGATCAGCCGGCCGTATCGGATGAGTTTCTCGTCTATCGGCTGGGAGAGAACAAGGATAACAAGCTTCGTGACATCGTATCCACTATTCAGGCAGAACAGGATCAGATCATTCGCGCCGCAAGGAACACGGCATTGATCATTCAAGGTGTAGCGGGTTCGGGAAAAACAACCGTTGCCCTGCACCGGCTGGCCTTTTTGCTGTATCAGTACAAAGAGCAGGTATCTGCGGAGAAGATGGTTATCTTCGCACCCAACCACATGTTCCTCGATTACATCTCGGATGTACTCCCGGAACTCGGCGTCGGAGATATTCAGCAGCGCACATTCCCGGATTGGGCGATGAATCTACTAGGATTAGAGATGCCACTGGCAGATACGTCGGAGACATTGAATACCTGGTTTGAAACGCCGGAAGCACGTCCCGAATTGAATGATGACGTACCTGGGCGCTATAAGGGCTCGATACGCTTCATGAAACTCATTCAGGAATGGCTGTCAGGCATGGAGGAGGAATCGGTACCCGATCTGGACTTCACTCCCTGGGACGGTGCGGTACTTAGCAAGGCAGAGATCGAAAGCTGGTTTAGCGAAGAATACAAGCACTATCCACTGGCTAAACGTAAGGAGCGCGTGATGGCGCGTATCCACCGCTGGATCGAAATGGAGCTCAAGAAGCCTTGTCCCGAGAGCGTTCGCAAAGAACGCAAAAAGAAAGCAGCGACACGTGAAAAAGCATACGCCAAAAAGTGGCCCCAATATGAACCGCTTACGCTGTATAAACAGCTGTTCAAGGCCGCTAAGGGTGGCTCAGTGCCTGCTTCACTAAGCAGTCTTATTCCCAAAGGTGTGATGAAGCAGACGACAGCAGATCTGAAGCAGGATGTTATTCGTGAAGAGGATCTGCCTGCGCTCGTTTATATTCACACCCTTATTCATGATATTGAAGGAGCGGAACGATTCGATCATGTCGTGATTGATGAAGCGCAGGATTTCTCACCATTTCACGTCGCTCTGCTGGATCTGTTTGTCAAAGGACATTCCTTCACCATCCTGGGTGACTTGTCCCAGGGCATTCATGAGTATCGCGGGGTTCATGCGTGGGAAGAGATGAGTACCCTGTTTCCCGACGAGCAGAATGCTTACTTTGCCTTGACCCGTAGCTATCGGTCCACCATGGAAATTATTGATTATGCCAATACGATACTGGAACATGGGGTCAAAAGCGGGATTACAGCCATCCCTGTCTTCCGGAGCGGGGATCCGGTTAGAACATTACCCTATGAGGGTGAAGGAAGAACGAAGAGTCTTGAACGGGCTTTAAAGCTCTTAACGGTAAAAGACTACCGCACCGTATCCATTCTGACGCGTACCCTGCATGAAGCGGTTGAGCTTCATCGTGAACTTCTGGATGCGGGATGGGAACTGAACCTGATTGATGGCGGCAAAAAGCAATACACAGGTGGACATTCCGTTTTACCTGTCTATCTGTCCAAGGGACTAGAGTTTGATGCGGTTATTGTGGCAGACGCGGATGAGCAGCATTACTTGTCTAATGCGGGCGACGCTAAGCTGCTGTATGTAGGCTGTACACGGGCATTGCACGAGCTGTGGCTGTTCCATGACGGTGACCTGCCGTCTTATGCGGCGGCAACACATCATTCGGAAGGCGAACCGGTAACCATTCAGGGTTGGCCGGACAGTGACACCGAATAAATATGGGTAGAGCAATGTAAAATCAAGAATATAAAAGGCATGTCGTTCATGGGGGAATCCCATGAGCGCATGCCTTTTTCTGCTGGTGTGTGACCATCTCAACTCACTGGAGGAGAATGCTTAAGGAGTTCAGATGAGCGTTCCTTCGTTTTCTGTGCAGATGAACGACGATTGACCAGAAAAATACCAACACCTATGAGTATGCCGCCAGCACCAACGAACCACTCGACCTGTTCCTGCAGTAAAATCCAGCTCGACAATACTCCAAAGAACGGTGTCAGAAACAGATAGGAACTGGTTTGGGCGGGGTCACTATGCTGCAGCAAATAGAACCAGAGTGAGAACTGGATTATGGAGCATACAAGGGACAACCAGAGCAGCACTGCAACCGAGGTGGGGTTCACAATAAAATAAGGCTGTTCAGTCCATGTGCTAAGCAGAAGCAGTACTGCGCCTCCAGCGAGCATCTGGTACGCGGTAAGCACAAAAGTATCGTAACGATCACCCCAGCGTTTAATAAGTAATGTGGAGACTGCGAAGGAAACCGCACCACCAATTCCAATCCAGGTTCCGGGGCTAAAACTCATATGCGAGCCAAAGGTTAACAGGACGCCGGCGAGGCCGAGGAGTACACCCATCCACTGGCTGAAGCGATATGTTAACCGATACAACAAAGCACTGATGATAATGACCAGCAACGGATTGGTAAAGGTAAGAATGGCAGATTCACCGGATGTAATCCAGTTCATGCTGTAATAGGCGCATCCCATCACTCCAGCAGATTGGAACAGGCCAATTAAAATAATTTTTAGCCAGGCTTGCCATCCTGCAGGTAGAGGTCGTTTTCGCAGAAACCAGGCCATCAGGCCCCCTGCCAGTACGTAACGCATGCCCATGAGCAGGAACGGTGGAGCATACAACATGCCGATTTTGCCAACCGGAAAAGAAGTACCCATAATCAATGTCGTTAACAAGATGCATATTGTATATTTTAATGGTTTCATCGCGCTGCCGTCAGCTTGAGTACCGGGGCTCATAACGTCTGACCGCCATCTACGGTAATCAGCTGTCCGGTCATGGATGGCTGTTCAAGCGCAGCACATATCATGTGCGCAATATCCTCAGGAGAGGAAATTCTCTGTAATAACAACGAGCCAGCGAGACGATTCATTCGCTCCTCGTTTCCGGCCCACCAACGGGTTGCAACGGCGCCAGGGACGATGGCATTCACCCGAATGAGCGGTGAGAGTGCGTGGGCAAGAGATAAGGTCAGGCCGTGAACTGCAGCTTTGGAAACGGCATAAGGGAGGGACGAGCCGGAACCTGTGCTGCCCGCAATGCTGCCCAGGTTCACAATGGAGCCGCCGCCTGCCTGCTGCATTCCTGCTGTCACTGCACGAGCGCAATAAAACATGCCCTTCACGTTCACATCATACAGTTCATTCCATACATCCTCCGTAATGGATTCCAGATCCTGCAGAGGAATGTGCCGGGTGATTCCGGCATTGTTAACAAGGGCAGTTATGGGGCCATACGTTTCGGTAACTGCAGCCACCATCTTCCGAACTTCCATATCACTAGCAACGCTGGCTTGAACAGCGAATGCCTGACCTCCTTCATCCACGATCTGTTGAACTGTTTCTTCTGCCGCTTCCCGAGACCGGGAGTAGTTGACAGCGACTAATGCTCCCTTTTGAGCCAGCAGCAGACTCACCGCGCGACCAATGCCTGTTCCGCCCCCTGTAATTAAGGCTACTCTGTTGTTCCAGTATGTCATGTTGAACACTCCTTCTCATCATCCAGCTGGTGAACTGGTTTGGAATCTACATGAATTGTAGTCCGGTTTGCGCATGGAGTATAATGATTGTTAGTGAACTGGCCATCATTCTGAATGATGTCAGAAGTGGGGGATAAGATGGAGAGCGGAGATCTTCGAATATTTCAATGTGTGGCACAGGAAGGAAACTTGACGAAAGCTGCTTCGAAGCTGGGATATGTGCAATCCAACGTCACGGCCCGGATCAGACATCTGGAAGCAGAGGTGGGCACCAAGCTGTTCATTCGTCACAACCGGGGAATGACGTTATCTCCAGCCGGAGAGATGCTAATGAGTTATGCAGATAAAATCATTGGTCTGCTGAACGATGCTTCCAAAGCGCTTCAGGCGACAAGTGCGCCATTGGGTCCATTGCGAATAGGCTCTACGCAGACTGCAGCAGCCGTGCGATTGCCCGAACTTTTTGCAGCATATTATAGGCAATATCCCGACGTGTCCTTGTCACTGACCACTGGGAATTCGCAAGAGCTTATAGACCAGGTTATCGGGTATGAATTGGAAGGTGCATTTATTGGTTGTGCCTGCGATCATCCCGAGATCACATCTCTGGATGTATTTGATGAAGAACTGTTTGTGGTTTCATCTGGTGTAATGCCAGAAGATGAGCTCACTCGTAAACCGATCCTTGTCTACAGCATGGGATGTTCCTACCGCCAGACGTTAGAGGAGTGGTTGCTATCCTGCGGAGTAAATCGCCCAATAATCATGGAATTTGGCACACTGGAAGCCATTATCAGTGGTGTAGCATCGGGAATGGGCATCTCGTTGTTACCGGAGATTGTTATTCGTCAGCAGATGAATAGCGGCATACTTCGCAAGCATTCGCTTCCCGCGGGCATGAGCCGGATGATGACTCGTTTTATTACACGCAAGGATGCATTTGTCAGCAGTGCGCTCGGTGCATTTATGGCTATGCTGCCGCGGGATTATGATATGATAGAGAGTAGAGAATATTGAGGTGTTTAGATCCAATCTAGGATAGGTAATCCGTTAAGGAAGTGATGAGCAGTGGATTTATTTTCGTTTCAACAGGACTCCAAGCCCCAGGCAAGACTGCTTGCTGATCGCATGCGACCAGAGCATCTTGATGAATATATTGGACAAGAACATATTATTGGACCAGGTAAGCTGCTGCGGCGTGCGATTGAAGCGGACCAGATCTCGTCCATCTTGTTATACGGCCCTCCCGGCTGCGGGAAGACGACGCTTGCCCACATCATCTCCAAGCATACACAGGGAGAGTTTGTTCGACTGAATGCGGTAGACGCCTCGGTGAAGGATGTTCGTGAAGTTATTGAGCAGGCACAGACAAACAAGCAGCTGTACGGAACCAAAACCATCTTGTTTCTGGATGAGGTACACCGCTTCAACAGTTCCCGTCAGGATGCATTGCTGCCAGCAGTGGAGAAGGGCACCATCATTTTTATCGGTGCTACGACAGAGAATCCATTTCACTATGTGAATGGTGCCTTGATGAGTCGTTCAACCCTCTTTCAGCTCGAGTCGCTGAACAAGGCACATTCGCTTATTGCGATGCGCCGTGCGCTGGCGGATTCCGATAAAGGGCTTGGATTCATGGAACTGCAGGCAGATGACGACGCTCTGGATCATATTGCCACCATGGCCAATGGAGACATTCGGCGTGCTCTAAATGCCCTGGAACTGGCTGCGCTGACCACGCCGCCTGAGAAGGATGGGTCCATTCATATTACGCTTGCCGTGGCAGAGGAGTCGATTCGTCGTCCGATTGTGAAGGCGGATGAGTCCACGCAATATGATGTACTGTCTGCTTTTCACAAGAGCATTCGCGGTTCCAGTGATGCCGCATTGTTCTGGTTTTTGTACGCAGTAGAGAAGCTTGGCATGGATCCGATGACATTTATCAGACGTCTGATTGCCGCGAGCAGCGAAGATATCGGTCTGGCGAATCCACAAGCGATGACCCAGGCCATAGGTGCGCTGGATGCCTACCGTAACAACGGATGGCCCGAAGCGAAGCTGAATATTGCACAGGCCATTTTATTCGCAGTGGAGAGTCCGAAGTCGAATGCGGTATACACGGCCATCTCGAAGGCGATGAGCGCCATCGATGAGGTGAAGTCGGCTGAGGTACCGCTCCATTTAAGGGATACCCATTACTCGGGAGCAGTGAAGCTGGGACATGAAGGTTATCAATACCCCCATAATTATCCGGGGCACTATGTGAAGCAGGAATATCTGCCCAAACAGCTCTCGCGAAGAGTATTCTATGAAGCAACAGAGCAGGGCAATGAGTCGAAAATCAGACTGAACCAGCAGCGGAGAAAAGAACTGTAAGATTGATGACCCGGGAGATGCATACAACATGAAAGAGCTTCTGTATATAGGCGCTGGTGGGTTTCTGGGTACACTGACCCGATATGTCATTCAATTGGGGATTCCATCAGCGAGCGTAGGATTTCCTTGGGCAGTCCTGCTGATTAACGCGATTGGCAGCCTGTTCTTAGGCTGGTTCTTTACCATCGCCGTCCCGGACAAAATAACACCACAACTTCGTCTTGCGATAGGCACCGGATTTACAGGTGCATTTACTACGTTTTCTACCTTTACGCTGGATATTGTCCGCCTATCCGAGAACGGCATGTGGACGAAGGCTGCAATTTATATCGTGGCGAGTTTGCTCGCAGGTTTGCTGCTCTGTGCGTTGGGAATCCAGCTTGGACAGCTCATGCGGGGTAAATCGTCGCAGGGTGGTGCAGCATGATCATCTGGATTGGACTGGCAGGTACTTTAGGGGCCATACTTCGTTACAGTCTGGGGCGATGGATCTCAGGAAAATTGGGCACAGCTATCCCATGGGGAACCTGGATCATTAATATCAGTGGTTCTCTGCTGCTGGGCTTGTTATATGGATGGCATCAATCGGAGTTGATCTCGGATGGACTTTGGGTGGTGTGGGGCACCGGATTTTGCGGAGCCTATACAACGTTCTCGACCTTCGGGTATGAAACGATTCAATTGCTCACCTTGAAACGTTATCCGTCAGCTATTCTATATGTAGTAAGTTCCGTTTTACTGGGTGTAGCAGCCTCCTTTGCTGGCGTTTGGTTAGCGGCATAACTAAAAATTTTAAATGTTTTTTCAGGAAAAAGCAGGAAAAAAGCCATCCTTCATGGTATACATGAAAGATGGCTTTTATGATGGGAATACAGGGTATTCCACATCATCTATACATATTGGAGGCTTTCCTGATTATTGCATCGCTGGTACAGGTACTTTTTGAACCTGATCAATTGTGCCACCACCGAGACAAACATCACCATCATAGAATACAACGGCTTGTCCCGGGGTAATCGCTTTTTGTTGTTGATCGAACTGTACATCGACGCTTCCGTCTTCCTGCCAGGTCAGAGTGACACCTTGATCCGGCTGACGATAACGGAATTTGGCAGTGCAGCGGAAGGGTACGTTAGGCACTTGGTCAGCACCAGCAATCCAGTTAACACCAGTAGCCGTCAAACCTGTTGAGTACAGGCTCGCGTGCGCATCGCCTTGAACCACAAGCAGCTGATTTTTCTCCAGATCTTTATCTGCCACGAACCATGGTTCACCATTGCCGGAACCGCCGATGCCCAGACCTTGGCGCTGTCCGAGGGTGTAATACATCAGTCCGTCATGACGGCCTTTTACTTCACCCGTTACAATATCAACCATGTCTCCGCCTTTGGCAGGAAGGTAGTTGCTCAGGAATTCCTTGAAGTTGCGCTCGCCAATAAAGCATACGCCTGTGCTGTCTTTTTTCTTAGCCGTGTACAGACCTGCCGCTTCAGCGATTTTCCGTACTTCCGGTTTAGGAAGATGGCCGATCGGGAACATCGCTTTGGACAGCTGGTTCTGGCTTAGTGCATTAAGGAAGTAGGTTTGGTCCTTGTTGCTATCCACACCCCGCAGCAGTTTGAACGTGCCGTCTTCTTCGATAAGGCGAGCATAGTGCCCTGTGGCAACATAGTCTGCGCCCAAATCAAGCGCCTTGTTCAGGAATTCGCCAAATTTGATCTCGCGATTGCACATGACATCTGGATTTGGAGTCCGACCTGACTTATATTCATCAAGGAAATAGGTAAATACTTTATCAAAGTACTCTTTCTCGAAGTTGACAGTGTAATAAGGAATGCCGATCTGTTCACAAACCCGGCGAACGTCCTCTGAATCTTCTTCAGCGGTACAGTGGCCGAACTCGTCCGTGTCATCCCAGTTTTTCATAAAAATACCGATGACATCGTATCCCTGCTCCTTCAGCAGCAAAGCGGTAACGGAAGAATCGACACCTCCGGACATGCCAACGACGACCCGAGTATTCTCAATTGTTTTGGACATCGTTATCACCATTTCTATATATAAATGTGTTTCGTTTCTATTCTAGCATAACCGGACTCAACTTACGATACACCCGGCCAATTTTGGATAGTGTCCACTCCAGGCGCACAATTTGGAATATCGTCAATCTTTCTTTTCCATAAAGCTTGCAGATATGTTAACATTAGCTGAGGGTTATGATCGGAATACGGAGGATTACGTGCGTGAGATCTGTATTATTCATATCCCGCTGTGGCGGATCATGAAAAATACGGTCTTGCATCACGCCAAGTATATATTGTAATTGTTTTTCTGAAAATTGAAAGAGGTGACTCCTTTGAAAATATCGACAAAAGGCCGTTATGGGCTAACTATCATGATGGAGCTGGCAGCCAGAACTGGCGAAGGCCCTACATCCCTTAAAAGCATCGCGGAGCGCAATCAGCTCTCGGAACATTATCTGGAGCAGCTGATCGCACCGCTGCGCAATGCCGGACTCGTCAAGAGTATCCGTGGAGCATACGGTGGATATATTTTGGCAGGAGATCCTGCGACAGTGACTGCAGGTGACGTGATTCGTGTTCTGGAGGGGCCGATCTCCCCAGTGGACTTCACCGAGGAAGATGACCCGGCCAAACGGGATCTGTGGCTGCGCATTCGTGATAGCATTGCAGAGGTGCTGGATTCCACAACGCTTAAAGACCTGATTTCATTCCAGGATCAGGAACAAAAAGACAGCTACATGTTCTACATCTAAGATTCTGTTGAGTCTATTAGGAGATTGCCATATCAGGGAAGGGTTTTCGAGGTTTGATATAAAATAGGTTACCCACAAATTACCCACACTTTAGTTGTTGATGGCCCATTCAAAATCATCAGCAATTTGAATTTGGCGGTTCTTTGTGACGTGAAGGTAAATTAACTCAGTAATTTTTGAATTGCTTTTGTGCCCTATTCTCGCTTGAATTTCAGGTAAACCTACACGGGGGTTGGACGCAAGTAATGAAACATGAGTATGTCGTAAACTGTGCGGGGTAAGGTTTGTTGGTAGCTTTGCTTTTCTAAGGACCTCCCGCATAATTTTACCCATGCCTGTCACCTGAATCGGGTATCCCGGTAGGTAGGGACTTCAGAAAACAAAATCGTCTTTTGGATTAAACTTTTTGGTGAAAGATTTATCTTCTTTTTGCCATTCCATCAATAATTCAAGTGCTTTTGCTACTGTGCTCCCGAAACTCACAACTCGCTCACTTTGTTCATTCTTCGGGGGGATAAAAGTGTATTTGCGAACACTCGATCCAAAAACCTGCTTATTTACATCAATCGTTCTTTTCTTCATATCGATGTCTTCCCATTGAAGGCCTGCTGCTTCACTGATCCGTAATCCTGTATAGGCTAAAACAACGAAGAGGGCCCATAGATTTGTGGAAAGTATGAACCTGCTCAATTGAAGACATTCTTTAAGCTCGTCCTTCTCAAGAAATTTGGGGAGGACTTGTCTTTTTTCTCCTACCTTTCGGGCCGCTTTGCGCTCCTTGGGAATTACAGCATCCTTGGTGGGATCTTCCTTAATTAATCCGTTTCGTTTGGCATGTTCAAACATAAGTGAAGCTGCTGTATGCACCGTGGTAATTGTACTACGGCTTTTACCTATTTCCTTTAGTTCATATAAGAAGTCTTGATATTGGCTTACTGTCACTTCGTTAATTGCGAAACCGCCAAATTGTTTTAAAACAACACTTAACCCATACTTACGGCTTCGGATAGTGTTTTCGGCTGGCTCTCGCTCTAAGATATAAGCTTTAAGCCATGATTTACCCCAAGTACTCACTGTAAGGACATCAGAGTGATTTAACTTTTTCTGTATCTTCTTGGCTTCGATTAGTATACAAAATCGACAGCCTCTTGGATTGTATCAAACCTGGGCGACTCTTTTTGCTTACTGCTTTTCTTCTCTTTACCATCTTCAATGATCGTAGTCGGTACACGATAACGATAAGT
Source organism: Paenibacillus xylanilyticus (assembly GCF_009664365.1). Taxonomy (NCBI): domain Bacteria; kingdom Bacillati; phylum Bacillota; class Bacilli; order Caryophanales; family Paenibacillaceae; genus Paenibacillus; species Paenibacillus xylanilyticus. Next base: position 5,098,388 of record NZ_CP044310.1, on the reverse strand, counting down.
GTACTTTCCATCTCGTTCTCTAACATTTGGTGGCAATGATTTCTTCGTTGTGTTGCTTTTCTTCTTCACGTCATTTCTCCTTCCCTTTGAGAAATATAGAATGTATGTTCTTCTTTTTTGTGTGTTAAACTGCCTCGCATCGGTGAAAGCGCAAGTGTTTAAACAACTTCAATTACTCCAAGGGGATCGAGTACGACTACGTGATGATCGTCTGCCTTTACGGTCAAGCCATATTTTGCAGAAAATCGATCAATAGCGTTTTGAAGAAACTCTTCCGTCACACTTAAATATTCGGCCAGTTCATATCTACCTGCTATCCGGTTATGATGGGCCTCCACGATCCGATCTAAAGGGAGCATGCAATCATATGCCCAATGTCTTGAAAGTAATTCTTGCTTACGATTTCTAATGTCCCTCTGATCGAGAATGTTTCCTGAACTGGTGTAATGATGTCCGAGCTCTTCAGCAAGTATGCAGGCTTTCTCAATTATGGTCGTTATACGCTTATCTATTAGAATCATTCCATCCCCGTACAAACCCTTGTTACTTCCCCGTAAGGTTTTCTCAGCGATATCTATTCCTGACGCATGGGCTTTTATAGTTAGCGTCTCGTAGCTGTAAGCCTGCATAACGTCACCCCTTATTCTGCTTTAGCTGCCTTTTTAGTTTCAGTAGCTCTTTAAATTCCTCAATATCTTTTAATTCCTCCTCAGTCCAATCCTCCCCATCATGATGCGCGGCTACGGTATCGATGGTGCTGTTTTTAAAGTTTTCGTTTTTGAAATCTTCTTCTAGTCGACTAAAGCTTCCTCAGGAGCCACTGAGGGCCCATCATATGCTGGGGGTTCTTGGCGTGCGAGCGCTGATCTTAATGAAGAAGGCCGAATCCCAAGTGCCTTGGCAATCTTCTCAATAGCTACGTAATCACCTGCCTCAGGAATAATGTTGTCGACATTAAGTATGAAATGTAGGCTAACTCCCGCTTTTTTAGCAAGTTCCTCTGCAGATAATCCATTCATCTGTAATTCGAATTCAATTATGGACCCAATTGAGTTCCCCAATAGATAGTCCACAGTAACCCCCAAAAAATCAGCTAAGGAACTCAAAGTTTCAATTTGAGGGTTTTTAGTTGTACCGTCCAAGATTTTAATTAATGTTGTGTATGGGACACCAGTCAATTTTGCCAGCTTATACCTAGTGATCTGCAGAAGCGATATGGGAAGGAGCAAGACGTGAGTAATCCATTTGAGGGGTACCGGATCACGAGCCCATTCGACATGCGGATCCATCCGGTCTCAGGACTGAAGAAATTCCACTGGGGCATTGACCTGGTTATTTCGCCTGCAGACGGACCAATCTATGCTTTCGTAGCCGGCGAGGTCATGCACGCCAAAATGGGTGTATCCGGATCCGGCTTCGGAAATTATGGAATTGTTGTGGCCATCAAAGATGACAAGGGATATCTGCACGTCTATGCGCATCTATCTGCTGCAGGAGTAAACGTTGGCCAACAAGTAAAGCGTGGTCAGCTGATCGGTAAGCAAGGCAACACAGGCATTAGCAGTGGGGCACATCTGCATTATGAGGTGCGTAAAGCATGCGCTCCTCAGTATGGCTACACGGCCACGGAGGCGGGAGTTGTCGAGCCAACCCAGTATTTAGTCAACTACTACGGGCTGAAGCCTGATAAGGAGGACAAGCCAGTGACAACGAGGGATATTAACATTGTAAGCACTTGGGCCGAATCATCTTGGAAGGAAGCACAGGTTAACGGCTATTTCGATGGAACTCGCCCTGGCGCGCCGATCACAAGGGAAGAGGCAGCTATCGTAATTAATCGGCTGAGACGAAATTTCTTGGCGCTCATTGCTGGTGTAGACTGAGATGTGAAAGACTTAGACGGTCGACTTCAAAAGATTGAAGCCGAAAGATAAACATATTGAAAGGGGCTGTACTGGCATATCGCTAGTAGAGCCCTTTTTTTTATAGATAGCAAAAAAACATCCGGAAACCGTACGTTATTCCTCAGCGCTCAGATTAATTTTGCTTATTATTTAAGTATACTTCCGCTTATAGCTCCTTTCTCAAGAGGGGAGTAGCTGTAATGTGAAAGAGGTGATCAACAAAACAGGGAGGAAACAAAGAAATTTTTTATTTGTCAGTAGGAAAATATTACCTTACTATAGAAACAGGTAGTATTACATTTTTAAGGAGCACAGTAATAATGTATGTAGACAGAAGAGACCTCTATGAACAGTTGGAATCCATGCTTGGTTCTAAACTGTTGGTCTATGTAACTGGAGACCGTCCTGGTTGGGAAACACAGATTGGCTCAGACTGCTTAGATTACTTTTTGCACCATCTCGATAATATGGATCAAACCGAGAAAATAACTTTGTTCCTTTACACGAGAGGGGGAAGTACACTAGCTGCTTGGAGTATTGTAAACTTAATTAGGCAATTTACCGATAACTTCAATATAATCGTTCCTTCAAAGTCACATAGTGCTGGCACTTTAATGTGTTTAGGTGCCAACTCTATAATGATGACGAAACAGGCAACGCTAGGTCCGATTGATCCAAGCATTAACACGCCGCTTAACCCACAAATTCCAGGTGGGAATCCATCTGCGAAGTATGCTGTAAGTGTAGAAGCAATTAAAGGCTTCTTTGAACTTGCAAAAAGTGAGTTAAGTATTAAGGATGATTCAAGCTTGTCCCTAGTGTTAAATAAACTAGCAGACGTTGTTCATCCGCTTGTGTTAGGAGAGGTTTACAGGGCGAAAGAGCAGATCCAAATGCTTGCAAAAAAATTGTTGGTACACCAAGATATTGACCCTGTGAACTTGGATGAGATCGTTTCTTTCTTGGTTAGCGAATCAGGTAGTCATGACTATACTATCTACCGAAGAGAAGCTAAAGAGGAATTAGGGCTAAACGTCATATCTCCTTCACCTGAGGAATACGATTGTATCAAGCGGATTTACACTGACATCTCAGAAGAACTAGAGTTATCAGTTCCGTACAATCAAGAGCAGATGCTAGGCGGCAACGGGAATGCACCTTATGGCGTTAAGCGAGTACTTATTGAGAGTTTGAGTGGGGGATCTCACTACTTTGCGAGTGAAGGTGAATTAAGAAGAGTGCAGATGAATACCCCACAAGGTCAACAATTTGGAATCCAAGATTTAAGAAACTATGAAGGGTGGAGGTATCAGCATGTCCCTAATCCAATCCCAAACAGCTACTAACATTGTGTTCAATACTTACGCATCATCTTCCATTGGTTCAATTAATTATGAATCTTCAATTAGACTAGATGCCTATTCTAACATTTACAGAGATTCATTGCAGATTAGCGGCAATAAAATCTTGCCTGTGTTCGAAAGAACATCAGCTTACTCAGTTAAGTGATCTGCTGTTCTTGAATCCAAAAGCCCACCAGTATAAACCGGTGGGCTTTTTTCGTTGCGCTCATTTAGTTTTCACGGCGGCTTTTTATGCGAAAAAGGGTATCTACAATAAAACCTATTGACCTAGGTAAACAGGTGTGGTATATTATTAATATGAGGTGAGCACATGAAGAGAAAAAAGAGAAAGAAAAAGGAACTCCCGGTGGACAAGCTGGTTACGCTTCTGACGGCAATCGTCAGCTTGATCACTGCAGTAGTCAACCTCATCATCATCCAGCGTAGGTAAGCAGGAGCTGAGGCATGCACGGTCGGTTAATCCAATGGCCGACCGTGTGAGTTCCTTCTCTTTCTCTCCCTTATTATAGCATGGTAAGAAGGGAGCATGTATAATCATGAGTATGACAAAAATAACTAAAGTGACTTTGATCCTCAGCTTGCTTTCTATGGGTCTCAGTATCGTTACGATTGTATTGATCTTAATGGGATGGTGATTTGATGGAACGGGATGAACTGATCCGTATCATTCAAGAAAACGTGGTGACATCTGCTGAGGCAGCGGATCTGCTTGATGTGTCTAAACAAAATTTGCTCTCGCTGGTGAAACGCGATAAATTGAAGCCGGTTAAGGAATCCGGGTCAGTTCGTCTCTTTCTCAAATCAGACGTATTAGAACGTAAAAGAGAGGCTGAGTCCTTACGTGAAAAGTACAGACCTTATGAATGATTAAGTCCGTCAGGGATAACCTGGCGGATTTTTCTTATATAAAAAACAGCTCAAAAAAATGCTTAAATCATCCGTTTTTCCTACAACGCTTTTACGCAGCTGATGTTAGTATTGATTATATTTGAGTGGAAGGGGTTGAAAATATTAACAAAAATTAATAAAACACTGATAAACAAAGTTATATGTACCGGGCAGAGCGAACAAATTAAATAAGGGGGTAATGTGTTTACGAATAATTATTAATGAATAGTAAGATTTAGATCATAAATTTAGCTTTAATAATAATTATAAAGCTGGGCATAATTACTCTTAACTAAGTTGCTCTAAAATAAAGGAACTTTTCTTGTGACGGTGAATATAATTACTAGAAGATGACATTTCCTTGAAAAGTCTTTGCTTAACGTCTGTTTTAGGGTAATATATGTTTGTTGGTATTGATCGGATCTTATAACGGAAAGGTGGCAACCCAAATGGCTACCAAGAGTTTCACTTCAGAATTTAAATTTAATCAAAGAGCCAGTTCGAAACTTGCCGATGCAATTGAAAAGTCCAGAAGAGTGGATTATGAGATTCAGCAGAAGGTCAATTTTGTCGCTCGAACGGAAAGTATTGAAAATATTATGCAAAGCTTTTTAGGGGATAATAAGAATTAATGGCTTTAAATGTTATCTCCCTCTACGACATGCTCAGATCAATTCCAACAGAGGAAGATAATAAGTCACCTCTTTCTGAAGCTAGCATTAAAGAACTACTTTTATCTTTCAAAACTTTAGATTCGCAAGATAGTGCTGGGGCAGATGATGTCCAATACTTTTTGCATGAAAAATCCATTCAATTTGAGAAGATGGATTTGGCAAGGACCTATTTGGTGATGTCAACTTACAGATCAAAGCCAGTGTTGGTTGGTTATTTTTCTATTTCCAATAAACCTCTTACTCTTCCAAACAAACAGTTTAGGAGGCTATCTAATAGCGTGAAAAAACGCTTAATGGGGCTAGGCTATAAATCTGAACAAAGTTCTTACATCATCAAAGGGTATTTGTTGGGCCAATTAGGTAAAAATTTTAGTGAAGAAGCGCGTTTAGCTAATTGTTGTAATGGTAACGATCTTCTTCAAATTGCCTATAAGAAGATAGCTGAAGCCCATCAGATAGTAGGGGGACGGGTTTTGTATCTTGAATGCGAAAACGTTGCCAAAATCATTGACTTTTATAAGTCTAATGGTTTCAGTCAACTAGATGGGTTCGAATCAGAAAATGGCTACTGCATGATGGTAAAACAATTGAAGGATATATTATAGCATAGCATTTGTTTATAACGATTAAATATCCACCAAAGCGAATTTGGCGGATATTTTTTTGATTAGCCTCAACATTTAGTGTGATCATACAATTAAATTTTGATCAATCTTTTTTTTCATCTTATAGCTGCAACGTGGAGATGCTGTAAATGAACTTATTTCATTGATCAGAATTTTACCCACATTCTACCCACGCATTTGATTGTAGATTAGTAATTTTTCTTGTAGGTTCCGCTAGATTAAAAAACCGAAAACCCGCTTGCTGTATGTCTTTATATAGTTTAGACTAGAACCTTGTAGATGATGAAAAATAGATGTTCTACACCTAATCAAGGTTGATTATGGAACATTCAGCCATACACTAAAGCCCCCATTATGGGGGCTTTAGCCATGCAAAGCAACATTTTATACCCATAAATCAAATGAAATTTCAACATATAACGGGGTGAATTCAATGGATAGAATTTATTTGGACCACGCTGCATCCACGCCCATGCATCCACAGGTAGCGGAAGCGATGATGAAAGTCATGACAGGTCAATACGGCAATGCTTCGAGCATACACTCTTTTGGACGGGATGCGAAACGGACGGTTAGCGGAGCAAGGGACAGTATTGCGGCTTCCTTGGACTGTTTCCCGGATGAACTCGTATTCACGAGTGGTGGCACGGAAAGTGATAATCTGGCGATCTTTGGTGCGGTTTCTGCACGAAAAGAGCAGGGGAAACACGTGATTACAACGGTGATTGAACATCATGCAGTTCTTCACAGCTGCCAGGAGCTTGAACGTCAAGGTTATGAAGTTACCTATCTGCCTGTAGACGAGCATGGAAGAATAAGTGTGGATGAGCTGCAGGAGGCTATTCGTCCGGATACGGTACTGATTACGATGATGTTTGCCAATAACGAGGTAGGAACGATTCAGCCCATTCGCGAAATAGGGGAGCTGGCACGGAAGCATCAGATTTTATTTCATACCGACGCAGTCCAGGCTCTGGGCACCCAAAACATCTCTTGTAAAGATCTACCGGTTGACTTGATCAGTTTCTCTGCGCATAAAATTAATGGGCCCCAAGGTGTAGGGGCACTTTATGTGCGTCGTGGCATTGTACTGGAAGCCAAATCCCATGGAGGACTGCAAGAGCGTCAGCGCCGAGCAGGTACGGAGAATATCGCAGGAATTGCCGGATTTGCAGAGGCACTCAAAATTGCGACAGCCCAAGCAGAGACGCATCGCCAGCATGATCTGGAATTACGGAAGCTTTTGTTAAAACAGCTGGAAATCCATGTGGGCAAAGACCATTTTCATGTGAACGGTCATCCCGAGTATACGCTTCCCAATATTCTGAATATCAGTTTTCCTGAGGTATCTACGGAAACCATGTTAATGAACCTGGATATGGAAGGCATCGCGGTTGCGAGCGGTTCTGCATGTACTTCAGGCTCTCTCGAAGTATCTCATGTACTCAAAGCAATGATGCTGCCGGAGGCATTTTTGCATTCAGCGATTCGTTTTAGCTGGGGATTGGGTAATACTACGGAAGAAATCATGAAAACTGCCGAAAAAATTGGAACCATTCTTGAACGATTGCGTAATAGACCCTAAGGGGCTCTTTTGCACATGGAACAAAAGGAGGGAAGAAGTTCCATTTCATCGGTTAGATAGAAGCGGTTTTGATGATCGGCGTCTGATTGCCACTCATCAACTTTGGGCATACCTAGCAATAGCGCCGCGCCTATTTAATGATAAGAAGATGAGGAGGACCCTGCGATGAAGCTTCAGGAAATGATCGGACTAGCCGTTTTTGATGTCGAGGACGGGAAACAGGTCGGGAAGATCCAGGATTTCATTGTTAGTGACGATTGGAAAATTGAAGGCATTGAACTTGAGAACAAAGGCCTGTTTACCAATCATGTCAAAATCGTGCAGTGGCAAGACATTGTTGCCTACGGCGAAGATGCCGTCATGATCCGTAATCAACAGGCTGTCCGCAAGACGGGAGCCGACGACATAAAACACACGTATCTTCTTGGCCAATCTAAATTGAAAGAAATGTCCGTACTGACCGAGGAAGGTTTGCTGCTTGGACGAGTCTCCGATGTTTATTTTGACCAAGAGTTGGGAAATACAATAATAGGGATTGAAATTACGGACGGTTTTGTGTCCGATCTGATCGAGGGCCGTAAATGGCTGCCATGTACAAGCGATATGTCTATCGGTGAAAGTGCCATTATGGTGCCTCCACTGAGTGAGCAGCGCTTGGAAAATGCCATTCATTCTGTTAATGGATAGGTGAATGTATATGAAATGTCCAAATTGTAGTTCCAAAGATATCGGGAAAATTGGTTCCCACCAGTTCTATTGCTGGGGTTGCTTTATTGAACTGAACGTAAACGGTGAGAAAATGTCTGTATATCAAGTTGAAGAAGATGGAACGCTCAGCTCGCTTGACGATCTGTTCTTCGGGGAAGAGCTGCCACAGGACTTCCCGCACTTGCACGCATCTTCTTAACTCGCGAGTGAAACTTCCTCTATATGCGGTTTTGTGACAACGAACGTCACGGACCATGTCGCAAAGCGACGACAGATGTGTATAGATGACAGTTACATAGCAGTCTGTCCAGCCTGCATTAATGTATGCCGGGGCAGGCCTTAACATGCGTCTCCTTCCTTAGTGAAGGGGGCGCTTTTTTGTTTTCTTCTTTTCCACATCTGTGCGGGGTTAATAAATATTCCCTTTCCTACATATACTGACTCTCAGAGCCAGTCCAAAGGGGAGAGATGCAAGTGGAGCAATTAACCAAAAACAAGCTGTTCCGTTATGCCATCTGGCTGCTGCTCGGCTTGATTATTCTGTATTTTATATGGCTGTTAAGGCCCTTGCTGCTTCATATATACGGATTCCTGAAGACCGTGCTTGCACCGTTTATCGTAGCCCTTATTATTTCCTATGTGCTTAATCCGATTGTAAGTATGTTGGGTGGACGGAAGGTGCCACGCTCCATCGCTGTTTTGCTGATCTATGCTTTTTTTCTCACCTGTATCGGCGTCATCCTCATGAATGTCATCCCGGTGCTGATTGAACAGCTTGAAGAACTGAATGAGCATATGCCTGAATTGTCGATGCGCGCGCAGAGTCTCATGAACAGCATGGATCATAAATTGATGCCACCAAGCGTACGCACAGGCATGAACAGCTGGTTCTTCCAGATGGAAGACCGTCTTACTCAAGGCATAACGATGCTGATGGACAATATCGGAGCCACGATCAATGTGCTGTTTAACGTATTTATTGTGCCGTTTCTCATTTTTTATATGTTAAAAGACTTTGAGGTGTTCGAACGCACGGTCGTAGCGTATCTGCCGCGTTCTCGCCGCAAAGCCATCGTATCGGTTATGAAAGAGATTGATACAGCACTCGGTAATTATATTCGGGGACAGTTCATCGTCTGTGTCATTGTTGGCATCTTCGCCTATATCGGTTACGTGATTATTGATATGCCTTACGCGCTGCTGCTAGCAAGCATTGTGGCCGTATTTAATATTGTGCCATACCTGGGGCCTTTCCTGGGTGCGGCGCCAGCTGTAGTTATGGCTTCAACCGTATCTGTTAAAATGGTCCTGCTGGTGGTCATCGTAAACACGCTATGTCAGGTACTGGAGAGCAACGTCATCTCCCCGCAGGTTGTAGGGCGGACGCTGCATCTGCATCCATTGTCGATTATTTTTGCGCTGCTTGTAGGTGGAGAACTGGCAGGAATTGTAGGTCTTATTCTGGCGGTACCTGTTTTTGCCGTTCTGAAAGTCATCGTGCAGCACTTTTTTGCCTACTACATCAAGCGAAGGACGGATTAAAAGCTCGAGGATGAGGCGTCCTGGGGGGTACATTGACACTCGCATGGCGTATCGATATAATGAAGTCACATGTTTCAAAAATGAAATCGATGATGAAATGAAGTACGCCGGGGGTTCCTTTCCTCAGAGAATAGACTTCTTCGGATCAGATTCAGATCTGACCGATGGCTGGAAGAGTCTTGAAAGTTGAAGCGGCGGAAAGCTGATTTCGGAGTGCAGGACAACCCTGCCGGGCGCGACCGTTATTCGCATCAACGAGGAGATTGCTGATTGGTCCGAAATGAGGGACATGCAGCAATAACCAGGGTGGTACCGCGATAACATCGTCCCTGATATTTCAGGGGCGTTTTTTGTGTTTGTTTTTACAAAAGCAATGTTTACCAACCGGAGCAATTCGCACCGGACCATTATAATTAATTGGGGGCAGTTCGTATGAAAGCCAGTGAAATCCGTTCCAAATGGATAGAGTTTTTTGCAAGTAAAGGTCACAAAATCGAGCCAAGTGCATCGCTCGTACCTCACAACGATCCATCCCTTTTGTGGATTAATGCGGGAATGGCACCGCTTAAGCCGTATTTTGACGGACGTGAGAAACCGGAGAATCCGCGTCTTGCGAACTCCCAAAAATGTATTCGTACCAACGATATCGAGAATGTCGGCAAAACACGCCGTCACCATACGTTCTTCGAAATGCTGGGTAACTTCTCCATTGGAGATTACTTCAAAGAAGAAACCATTACTTGGGCATGGGAATTCCTGACCAGCAAGGAATGGATCGGATTCGATCCAGAGCGTCTGTCGGTAACGGTTTATCCGGAAGACGAAGAGGCTTTCAAACTGTGGAACGAAAAAGTGGGATTGCCGGCAGAACGTATCATCAAACTGGATGAGAACTTCTGGGATATTGGTGAAGGCCCATGCGGACCTTGTACTGAAATATTCTATGACCGCGGTGAAGCCTACGGCAATGACATGAACGATCCGGAAATGTACCCGGGCGGGGAAAACGAGCGTTACCTTGAAGTATGGAACCTGGTATTCTCCCAGTTCAATCACAACAAGGATGGCAGCTATACGCCGCTTCCTAACAAAAACATTGATACAGGTGCTGGTTTGGAGCGTTTTGCGTCCATTCTGCAGAACGTGGATTCCAACTTTGACACAGACCTGTTCCAGCCGATGATTCAAAGAACAGCGGCACTTGCCGGTGTGAAATACAACGACAGTGTGGAGATTGATGTAGCCCTGAAAGTTATTGCTGACCATATCCGTACCGTTGCTTTTGCAGTAGGCGATGGCGTTCTGCCAAGTAATGAAGGACGTGGATACGTTATCCGCCGCCTGCTGCGCCGTGCTGTACGCTACGGAAAAGTTCTCGGATTGGACCGTCCATTCCTCTATGAACTGACAACAACCGTTGGAGAAGTCATGGGCGTATACTACCCAGAGGTGGTAGACAAGCAGGAGTTTATCGCGAAGGTCATCAAAACCGAAGAAGAACGGTTCCACGAAACACTTAGTGACGGATTGGCGATTCTGGCAGACATCAGTGCTGCAGCCAAATCCGAAGGTCGTACGGTGATCAGTGGTCCGGAAGCATTCAAATTGTATGACACATATGGCTTCCCGTTTGACCTTACTGAAGATTATGCGGCAGAGCATGGCTTGACTGTTGATCGTGAAGGTTTCGATGCATCCATGCAAGAGCAACGTGATCGTGCACGTGCAGGCCGTCAGGAAAGCGAAAGCATGAAGGTTCAAGGTGGACCACTTGCCGATCTGGAGGTTAAAAGCGAGTTTGTTGGTTATACTGACCTGTTGACGGAAGCAAAAGTGGTTGCCATCGTTGCAGGCGATGCCCTTGTCGATTCCGTAAGCGAGGGACAAACCTGTCAGGTGATCCTCGACAAAACTCCGTTCTATGCAGAGAGCGGCGGACAAGTCAGCGACCAGGGCTTGCTGCGCGGAGCAGGCGTTACTGCCAAAGTACAAGGGCTGTTCAAAGCTCCGCAAGGACAGCACGTACACATGGTAAGCGTTGAGTCGGGTGAATTGCGTGTAGGTGATGTGATTCAAGCGGAAGTGGATGCGTCCAAGCGCGGAGATATTATCAAAAACCATACCGCTACCCATTTGCTGCACAAAGCGCTTAAGGATGTGCTGGGTACGCATGTCAATCAGGCAGGTTCCCTTGTGGAGCCACAGCGTCTGCGGTTTGACTTCTCTCACTTCGGCAGCATTACGCCGGAAGAATTGACAGAGATTGAACGTCAGGTGAATGAGCAGATCTGGAATCGCCTGAATGTGAACATTGAACTGAAGGCCATTGATGAAGCCAAAGAAATGGGCGCTATGGCATTGTTCGGTGAAAAATATGGAGATATTGTACGTGTCGTACAAATTGGAGACTACAGTTTGGAACTTTGTGGCGGCTGTCACGTAAACAATACATCGGAGATTGGCATGTTCAAGCTTGTCAGCGAGAGCGGAATTGGTTCTGGTGTACGTCGGATTGAGGCTGTAACAGGTCGTGGTGCGTACCTCTTCGTTGAAAGTCAGCTGGAGCTGCTCAAACAATCCGCAGCCCTGCTCAAAGCCAATGTTGCAGATGTGCCTAAACGGATCGAAGGTCTCAACCAACAGTTGAAAGAAGCTGCGAGAGAAACAGAATCGCTGCAAAGCAAGCTGAGTGCCATGGAAGCAGGCTCGTTGACGGATCAAGTGGTACAGGTAGGAGATACGCAAGTACTCGCAGCTCGCGTGGACGCGCCGAACATGGATGCCCTGCGTACTGTTGCCGACGAATTGAAAGTGAAATTGCCTGATGCTGTGCTCGTTCTGGGTGCTCCTGCAGATGGCAAAGTAAACTTCGTCGTTGCTGTTCCTGCTGAGAAAGTGAAGCAAGGACTTCATGCCGGTAAAATCGTCAAGGAAGTTGCAGCTGTTTGCGGCGGTGGTGGCGGCGGACGTCCAGACATGGCACAAGCGGGAGGCAAGGATGCGTCCAAGCTGGATGAAGCGCTGAAACTGGCCGTTTCACTCATTGGTTAGCATATTGCATAAATCCAATAAGCGGCTTTCAATGACCAAAATATAGATCGAAATGGTTCTATTCGGCTATATTTTGTTCCCGGGAGCGAGTGGAATCAATTATGCAACATGCTGAGGTTAATAACGGACAAGCAAAAAACACAATTGCATTCTCCTTTGTTTACTCGTGGCAGTCAGAATATGTTATTATATAAGCAGAAATCAATTCGGCAGGACATGGTCCCCATGTTCATGCAGGAGCGAGGTGTCATCAATGGACTCCATGGATAAGACGGTTAAATTTAATGTGAAAGCTGACGAGCAAGAAGCATCCTCCAAAGAGATTCTTCTCACGGTGTATGATGCACTGGTGGATAAGGAGTATAATCCAATCAACCAGATTGTCGGGTATCTCATTTCGGGAGACCCTGCATACATTCCTCGTCATAACAACGCACGCAGTCTGGTCCGGAAGAAGGAGCGCGACGAGCTGATTGAAGAGCTTGTACGTTCTTATCTGGCCAATCACCGGTAATGTATACCGCTTCCGCTGTGAGCAGCCATGCATGCAGCGGGAAATGAACCGACAGAAGACAGCCTGAAGCTTGAGAAGGGAAGAAACTTATCTTCCTGCACGGGCTTGAGGATGGGAGAGCATGGATGAAAATATTAGGTTTGGACTATGGGGACCGGAGAATCGGAGTTGCCGTTAGTGACGCCTTCGGTTGGACTGCCCAGGGATTAGAAGTGCTTGAACGCCGCCGGGATGAAGGTGAGTTCGGTCGTATTGCTGAACTTGTGCGTGAGCACGAAATCAGCGAGATCGTTGTCGGGCTCCCCAAAAACATGAACGGCACCGTAGGGCCGCGGGGTGAAATTTGCATTGCTTTTGCCGAACGCCTGCGGGGCGAACTGAATTTACCTGTTCACCTTTGGGATGAACGGCTGACAACCATGGCAGCAGAACGAACGCTGCTTGAAGCGGATGTCAGTCGGAAAAAACGCAAGCAGGTTGTGGACAAAATGGCCGCAAGCTTGATTTTGCAAAATTATTTGGATGCGAACAGTAAAAGGTGAGGGGGATCAACAATGGCTGAAGATCGACTGGGTATGGAAGAAGAATCGGAGATTATTTACATCGCGGATGACGAGGGCAATGAAGAAGAATTCGAAGTCATCATGAAGTTTGAAGTGGATGGGTCGGAGGCCAAGTATATGATGGTTGCTCCGGTTGAACCTGAAGATGGCGAAACGGATGTATATGCATTCCGTTACGAAGAAGATGGCGACGATATTAAACTTTTCGTCATCCAAGATGATGCCGAATGGGATATTGTCGAGGAGACGTTTAATACATTTTTAGCTGAAGATGAAGAGGAAGCGAACTAAATGACGGAATATAGCCGCAAAGACCTGAAATGGACAGATTCACTGCGTCTGGCATTCGGTGCTCATGTTGAGCTCGAGGAAGAGAACGGTAAATCGCAACCGTATGACTTGTTGGCTGAGTTTGAAGTGCATGGTCAACAGTACGCGGTACTCCGCAGTTCATTGCGTCCTTATGACGAGGTTGAACTTCTGCGGGTATTGCCGGGAAGCGAAGACCAGATCATGCCGGAGTTAGTTACGATTGATGATGACGATGAATGGGAGAACATCTCGGAATTGTACGATGAGTGTACCCTCCCTATTGATGAAGATTAACCAGCTTCAAATTGAAGAAACCGGAAGGGCGGAGAAGTCCGCTCTTTTTGGTTGTGTAAAGGAGTTGTGTCTTTTTTGAAAGGGAAAGCCATAGTAGTCGTTCTGCTTATCATTGTGATTGCAGCTGGAGGAGCGGGTGCGGCGGTCTGGAACATGATGCGTCCCGTTGCGGCTTCGGCAGATCCGGTCGTATTCGAGATCAAAAGCGGATCAGGGACATCCCAAATTGCCGATCAGCTGGAACAAGAAGGACTGATTCGAAGCGGTTTAGCCTTCAAGGGATACTTGAAATGGAAGAAGCAAGGATCGAGTTTTATGGCAGGTACATATTCGATGAATCCTGGCGTGTCATACGATGAGATTATTAGCAAGCTGAACAGCGGTGAAGTGGTGCCCGAAGAAATGGTGAAATTTACGATTCCTGAAGGATATACCGTGCTGCAAATGGCGGATAAGTTGTCTGCGGAAGGTGTAGTCGATCGTGAAGAATTCATCAAGCTGGCAAACGATCCGTCTTCCTTCGATGTCGATATCATTAAGGATATTCCGGTGGATGAAGAACTTCGTTACGTCTTGGAGGGATACTTGTTCCCTGAAACCTATGAGCTCAAGAAGGGGAGCTCCACCCATGACGTCATGCAGCGAATGCTTGAAGAATTTCAGACCAAAATCAATACCATACCGGATCTGGATTCCAAACTGAAAGCCCGCAATCTCTCTTTGCATGAGCTGCTTACGATCGCTTCCCTTGTGGAGCGAGAAGTTGTGGTGGATGAGGAACGTGCTCTGGTTGCAGGCGTTATTGATAACCGGATCAAGCAGGACATGAAGCTGGAGATTGATGCAACCGTTCAGTATTTGCTGGACAAGCCCAAGGCACGATTGTTGTTCAAAGACTTGAAGGTGAAGAGTCCATACAATTCGTATCTCAACAAGGGACTGCCGCCAGGGCCAATTGCAAGCCCAAGTTTGGAATCCATTGAGGCGGCTCTGGCACCGGAAGCTTCAGACTACCTGTTCTATGTTACGAAGAAGGATGGATCATCCGGGCATCTGTTTGCCAAAACGTACAAGGAACATCAGCAAAATATAGCCAAAAGTAAGGCTGCGCAATAAGCGGAGGGGATGTATATGAGTAAGAAACATGAACTGCTCGTTACGGCAGCAAATGTTAAGGAAGCAGAAGTACTGCTGCAGGCCGGAGCAGATGCCTTGTTAATTGGAGATGATCGCTTCGGGATGCGATTACCCGGCAGTTTCACTGTGGAAGAGACAGCAGAAGTAGTTGCCCTGGCTACCAAACATCAGGCTCGTGTATATGTATCCATGAATAACCTGATGTCCAACGAGCTGTTGAAGGAGCTCCCTGCGTATGTTCAAGCTCTGGGCGGCATTGGGGTCCATGCCGTGGACTTTAACGATCCATCCGTTCTGGCTGCGATTAAGGAGTACGCTCCCCATATCCAGCTGCACTGGAATGCGGAGATGACTTCAACGAACTACGCAACGGCAAACTACTGGGGCAATAAAGGTGCCAGTCGTGTTGTACTCGCCAGAGAGCTGAACATGGATGAGCTGACGGAGATGGTTCCTTTTCTAAAAGTTGAAGCTCAGGTCCAGGTGCATGGCATGACGAATATTTATCATTCCAAACGCAGTCTGGTGCAAAGCTATATGGCTCATCAGGGGCGCCCGGTAGAGGGGCACCTTGGTAAAGAACGCGGGCTATTTCTGATTGAGGCAGAACGCCGGGATGAGAAATTCCCGATTTATGAAGATGTCAACGGTACGCACATTATGAGTTCTGAAGATATTTGCATTTTAGAGGATCTACATCTGTTGATGGAGGCAGGTGTTCATAGCTTCAAGATTGAAGGTATTCTCAAACCGCTGGTTTATAATGAGGCTGTTGTCCGGGCATACCGGAAAGCTATTGATTATTATGCAGCAGATGCGGATGCATATGCTTTTTCGGATGAGTGGCTGGATGAGGTCCGCCAATTGCAGGATCCTGAACGGGAGCTGTCATTTGGCTTTTTCTACAAAGAACAGGTGTATTAATAGACGAGGTGAACGAAATGGAAACAGTGGCGGTACAGCGGAAGTTCTCGGGTAAACGTAACCGTCTGGACAAACCGGAGCTTCTTGCTCCGGCGGGGAATCTGGAAAAACTTAAATTTGCGATTCATTATGGCGCAGACGCTGTGTATATTGGCGGACAGGCCTATGGACTTCGTTCCAATGCAGACAACTTCAGCTTTGAAGAAATGCGTGAAGGTGTGGAATTTGCCAACAAATACGGCGCCAAAGTATTTGTGGCGACCAATATCTATGCACATAATGAAGACATTGAGGGCATTGAGGCATATTTGCAAAACTTGTACAATGCGGGTATCGCAGCCGTGATCGTGGCGGACCCGGCGATTATTGAAGTCGCTCAGCGTGCCGTACCCGGCCTTGAGGTGCACCTAAGTACACAGCAGTCTACATTGAACTGGCAAGCCGTGAAGTTCTGGAAAGACGAGGGACTCCCGCGTGTGGTTCTGGGGCGTGAAACCAGCTTCGAGGAGATCGAAGAGATCAAGGCGAATGTCGATATCGAGATTGAAGCCTTCATTCATGGGGCTATGTGTTCCTCCTATTCCGGACGCTGTGTGCTCTCCAATCACTTTACAGATCGGGATTCCAACCGGGGGGGCTGCTGCCAATCCTGCCGCTGGAAGTATGATTTGTTTGAGGATGCCAGAGAAGACGCGGTGTGGGTAAGCGAGGAAGAAATGCAGATGCAGGCACCGGCACCTTTCAAGCTGGGTGAGAACCAGCTGCCCCTGTTCCAGGAACAGGATAATTCATTCTCCATGGGATCGAAAGATCTGTGCATGATCGGCCATATTCCCGAGTTGATTGATGTAGGCGTGGATAGCTTCAAAATTGAAGGTCGCATGAAGTCGATCCACTATGTGGCTACTGTCGTGAACGTATATCGTCAAGCGATCGATGCTTACATGGCTGATCCGGAAAACTATGTGTTGAAGCCGGAATGGGTCGAAGAGATGAATAAGGCTGCCAACCGTCCGTTAAACACCGGATTCTTCTATGATACACCGGACCATCAGGATCACATCTACGAGCCGGAAGAAAAAGCGGTACCTTATGATTTTGCCGGATTGGTTATGGACTACGATGCCGCTACAGGGATGGCCACCATTCAGCAGCGGAATCATTTCAAGCCTGGACAAGAGATCGAATTTTTCGGTCCAAACGGCACCTTTTTCAAACAGGTTGTAGGTGAAATTCAGGATGAAGAAGGCAATGTACTGGACGCAGCAAGGCACCCACTGCAGTTGATCAAAATGAAGGTAGACCAGCCTGTATCCTATTTTGATATGATGAGAAAAAAGAAATAGGTTAAATGACCTATCGATAACAAAATTGTGTTATGAATTAACAATATGTTGTTATGAATCTAACGATTTAGCCCTCCGTATATCGGTATATGGGGGGCTTTTTTTTATAGAAAAATAGGAAAAAAGTTGCAAAATATTTTTTAAAAACAAAAGGGGAAAGGGGAAAACTGTCGAATATTACATATTTATAGGGGAGAGAAAGAAAAACAACTAGCAAAATGGCAGGTGAATGGAATTGGTTCAAAAGAAGCAGAAGGACAGTGGGGAAAAGGTGGAGAAACCAGTGAAGGAAAAAAAACCGAGAGAGCAAAAGTTTAAGAAATTGAGCTTCTTCAAAAGCAAGACGGAAAAACCATCGAATAAGAAGCCATTTAAGCTGGATTGGAAAAAGATCCAGTGGAATAAGATGGGAGGGACAACGTTAACTCAGGTCAGAAAGGCAAATCCGGTTAAATCTGTAGGGGTCAAACTATTCTTAATCTTTTTTGCGGGGATTATGATTTTTGTTATTAGTTTGGGTCTATTATCCTACTCGAAAGCCAAAAACACTATTGAGGAAAATGCCTCCCGGGCAAACCAGGAAACGATTGATCAAACCAAAGAAAAAATGGATATCATTCTGGAGCGTTTTGTGGATACGTCAACCCAGATCTTCTTTGATCCGGAGATGCAATCCTTGTTGCAAAACATGTCTAATAAAGATTTGACAGCATATGATATGTTCATCAATTCAAGCTCGATCAATAAACAGCTATCCAATGTTGCTTTTACAAATAAATCTATGGAAGCGATTTATCTGGTACCCACGGATGAAAACAAGTCCACCATGGGAACGGGCAGCAGCAGTTCTTCCATGGGTAATATTCGCAGCGAAGCTTGGTATAACGAAATTGTACAGTCCGGCGGATATCGCTGGCTTCCAACAGAAATTAAAGAAGACGGAAGTGCGCCAACGTTCCGAATAGCCCGTTCCATGAAAAACCTGCAGGGGACAAATCAGTCCTATGTCTTGGTGATTGAGTTGAAACTGGAAGTTTTGGAGGAACAGTTGAAATCGCTTAATCTTGGAGAGGGAGCTGTGATTCAGCTTATTGCTCCGGATAAAAAAATTGTTGCCTCAACGATTGCTGACCGCACAGGTAAGGAGACAGAGCTCGCATTTTACGGAGAATTGACTGAAAAGACAGGCAGTACCAATGCAGCGTATGCGGTTGATGGGAAATCTACCGATATGCTTGTCGTTTACAGCACGATGGAAACATCGGATTGGAAATTGATTGGAATGGTACCTACTTCAATGCTGGTTAAGGATGCCAAAGGCATTCTGACGCTGACCTTATGGATGGCGTTGGTCGATGCGGCAATTGCGGTACTGATTGGGGTATGGATGGTACGCATGATTGCCCGTCCGCTTGGAAAATTGAAAGACCTCATGCAGGAAGGTGCCAAAGGAAATCTGAAGGTACGTACACCATTTACCTCCAAAGATGAAATTGGTCAATTATCAGCCGCCTTCAATCTGATGATGGAACAGATCACGAAGCTGGTTGAGCAAACGAATCGTTCCGCACAGGAGGTGCTGGATACCGCTTCCGAGCTAAGTAATGCATCCAAGAAGACAGCCATTTCTGCATCGGAGATTGCAGTGGCAACAGAAGAGATTGCAGGTGGCGCAAGCAGTCTGGCTACGGAAGCCGAGCGTGGGAATGAATTGACCGATAATATTTCACGTCAGATGCAGAGCGTTGTAGCCGCGAACGAGGAGATGGGACAATCGGCCCGTCATGTAGAGCAATCCAGTGAGACAGGCACACAGCACTTGAATCAGTTAATAACGAAGACGCAGAAGACCGAAGAGATGATTGGTGCTCTGGTGAACAAGGTGGACTCCCTGAAAGAGAGTACATCTTCCGTTCTTAAGGTTCTGGATGTGCTTCAGAATATTACAAAGCAGACGAATATTCTGTCTCTGAATGCCACCATTGAAGCAGCACGTGCTGGAGCAGCCGGGCGCGGATTCATGGTTGTTGCTGGTGAGGTTCGTCAACTCGCCGAGCAATCCAGACAGTCCATTGACATGGTGGGCGAGATAACCGATAAGATCATGCATGAGATGAACGAAACGGTGGCTGCGTTGTCCAATGTTAATCCTTTGTTCAGAGAGCAAATGGATGCCGTTAAAGATACCAATGTGATCTTTGCTTCGGTTCAAGAACAGATGGGTGCGTTTGTAGAGAAGCTGGGCATGGTTACGGACTCCATCGGGGATCTGAGCAAGTCTCAAGGTACGTTGTCTGAGGCGATGAGTAATGTAAGCGCAGTTGCCGAGGAATCCTCTGCAACCTCTGAAGAAGTGGCTTCCTTGAGCAGCGAGCAGCAGAATATCAGCAATCAGTTAGTAAACTTGTCCGATAAGCTCGAGAATGTATCCACTGAACTGAAAAATACACTGTCACGCTTTACGGTATAATCAAATACAAATAGTGTGAAATCTCTTCAACAAACCTGTTCCGTTTCTGGAGCAGGTTTGTTGCTGTTTTCCGGATAATCCCAGATGCGATGAAGCATACTATGCAGAAAAATGAAGAAGGGGGATAAGGAAGCATGCATGTACAACTAAAAAGAAGAATTTATATGGGTTGTGTCTTCCTGACCATCATTTTTGCAATCCTTATCCTTCGTCTTGGTTGGATTCAGATGGTTCAGGTGAATCGAGTCATGCCGGGATTCCAACGAACGGTACGTGAGATGTCTGTATTGCAGCGTGAACGGGGCGTTATGCTTGATTCAGGCCGAGGACAAATCACAGACCGTAAGGGAAAATCACTGACAGGAAGCCTGCAGTGGGGTGTTGTGCTTTTTCCGCACTTTGCACATGGGCATGTCCAATCGGTGATGAGTACGACAAACGTCAGATTGAAGCGGCTGGCAGCCATACTACATACGGATACAACACACCTGATTAAAGAGTGGGAGGAGGGAGACGCCCCTCATTTCTGGACCGCAGGCACACATCAACCCATGGTTTTGGACAAGGCCCAACTAGCGAAACTTCAGGAATTCGAAGGAGATGGAGCCAGCGTATACCCCGTGATGTCACGCTATGACAAGAGCCGTACAGGAAGGCAATGGTTGGGTTACCTGGCTGAACAACCTGAAGTTCTGAGAGTGAGAGATCAACATACAGTTGAAGTGAAACAACCTTTTGCGCTGAAGTCGGGTGCAGCTGGACTGGAAAGGACGCTTGATCCCCTGTTGATGGGCATGGGTCCAACCTTGCTGACTCGAATGGTTACCGGATCAGGAGAGATTATTCCCGAATACGCACCTAGGGTAATTGCCCCGAGAAATAGTCACTATCCTTTAAAGGTAGAGACCACAGTTGATTTGGACATGCAGCAAGGAGTAGAACAGATTGCAGAGGAATCGGGTATGGAAGAGGGAGCGATTGTTGTACTGGATACGGCAAATGCCGATGTACGCGGAATGGTCTCTGTTCCATTTTACGATCCACTGCATGTGGATCCTTCCAACTCCTCCTGGGCGAATCGGGCTGTGCAGAGTGCTGTACCTGGATCGATATTCAAAATAGTTACGGCGGCAGCAGCTCTGGAATCACAAGCTGTTTCAACCAAAGAAACCTTTCATTGTGGCGGAGAATGGGGAAAGTATGGGTTATCCTGCTGGAAAGAACATGGACATGGTGATCTGAAGCTGGAACAAGGCTTCGCTGAGTCCTGTAATATTGTTTTTGCCGAAACCGCCCGCCGCCTCAGTATGGAACAATTGGAGCGAACTGCCGATGCTTTGGGCTTGGCACGGACCATCGGATGGAAGAAAAAGGATGTGGCCGGAATGCCGGTCCTGCGTCATTTTGATCACGAAGATGCTGGGCGTGTACGTACAACAACAGTCTCCTCGAAGGATGAAGGAGCCCGGGTACAGACAGCCATTGGCCAGCGTGATACCCGTGTATCCCCGTTACAGGCAGCGAATCTGATTGTGACCCTGCTTCATGATGGCCGTGTTCACGCACCGCGGCTTGTTCAGCGTATCCGATATGCTGATGGTGATGTGATGCTTGAGATGTCCCCGCAGCACTCGCCTTCGGAAGCCGGCCAGATCTCTCCCGCAACCTCTCATCAGCTTCTGAGATGGATGCGTAAGGTTGTAACGGATGGAACCGGAAAAACCCTGCAGCATGCACGGTGGCACGTTGCAGGGAAGTCAGGTACCGCCCAGGTGGAGCAGAAAGGACGGAAACGCAATCATCAATGGTTTATCGGGTATGGCCCGGTAGAGCAGCCTCGATATGCCGTTGCTGTTTTGGTGCAGAATGTAACACCAGGCGGACACCACCAGGCTACAGAACTCTTTCGCCGTGTGATGGATTACTTGGCCGAATCTTCCTGATCTGCAGTCTGTGTTGAAGCTTCAGCAGATGCTTCGGTGTTCACGCCCGCGGCTTCACCCTCAGGCGTATCCATGACTAATGGAGAAGAATCGAATTCATCCTTGGGCAGATGAATCCACCGCTGTAAATAGCCCTGCTGCAGCAGTTCTTTTAGCAAAATCAGCAGTACTGGAGATAGAACAACTCCGGCAAGGCCGAATATGGAGAGTGAGATCAGCATAAATGAAAGCATCAGGTATGCGGAAGACACTCCGATCGAGTTGCCGGATATTTTCGGTTCAAGCAGCTGGCGTGTCAGCATGGTAATCACGAGAACGACGACAAGACCAATGGCCAAGCTGCTGTTGCCTATGATAAACAGATAGACAATCCATGGGATAAATATAACCGGAACCCCCAGAAGAGGCACGAGATCAAATACCGCACAAACTGCAGCGATCGTAAAGGCATTATTGGTTCCAAGAATGAGCAGTCCAACATAGATCAATACAAAGGTGATCAGCATCATGATCATCTGTGCCTTCAAGTACGAACGAATGGTTTTGAAGACATGGTTGCGCATAAAAGCCATAGCGAGCTTCAATGTTTTCGGTGTCTTGGCACGGGCAAACTTGCGCCAGGATTCAATCTCGATACTGAGAAAGAAGGCAAGAATGATTGCAATCCCAAAGTTTGTGATAAAGGATGAAAATGAACTGAGAAATCCAATAATGAATTGTGCGCCACTGGTCACCCAGCTGGACAGAAAACCGGTAAGGGTTGCAAAGTAATCGTTTATTTTCTCAATAATACCGGGAGGAAGTGCGTTCCACTTGTCCTGAAGAAAGTAGGCCAGATTGGTGAACTCGCTCTGCAGCAGCTCTACGTATCGAGGGAAGTTATCCTGCAGATTGGATATTTGAGAGATAATAATCAGACCCACGCCAAAAAAGGCAGCAACAATCAGTGCGAGAAAAAGCAAAACGGATATCGCAGCTCCCAGTGTTTTGGGCAGTCCTCGGCGATGCAAAAAACGGGCCA
Organism: Paenibacillus xylanilyticus; assembly: GCF_009664365.1. Lineage (NCBI taxonomy): Bacteria > Bacillati > Bacillota > Bacilli > Caryophanales > Paenibacillaceae > Paenibacillus > Paenibacillus xylanilyticus. The sequence goes on along the minus strand of NZ_CP044310.1, from coordinate 5,075,522 downwards.
GCGGTTCAATCATCCAGTATACGATAAATGAAAGAAACACAGGTGCAGCGAGTTGATACAATCGGCTAAAGCCATACATGACCAAATATACAGTTAACACAAGTAAAGCGATGTCAAAAACAGTACGTCCATATTTTCTATACAGGGGTAACATGGGCAGGGCTCCTTCATCCGTCATTCATTCCATTTATTGTACACGATTGACTTGTTTTTTGGAAAACAGGATTCAAGAAAAGTTTAAATTATGATAAAATTAAAGGCGATTTATTTTCCATAGTACTTGGATGGGAGCAGTCATTCAGCAAGAGAAGTGGGGAATCAGAGCATGACCAATTTACTTCAGAGCCTATTTTTATGGGCATTGTACATTTCATCTTTTTACGCCTTTATTCCTAGTTTGATCAGCAGACTCTTTGGGTTGCGCGTGTTCAGGCGTGGGAAAAGCGATACACAGTTTGCGTTAACATTCGATGATGGTCCCGATCCGGTATACACGCCAAGGTTGCTCCGATTGCTGAAGCAATACGATGCCAAGGCGACTTTTTTTGTGGTTGGGGAGCATGCAGCCAGTCACCCGGAACTTATCCAGCACATTCATGAGCAAGGGCATCTGATCGGAATCCATAACTACATCCACAAAACCAACTGGTTAATGCGGCCGCGTACGGTTAAAAATCAGATACAGCGAACAGGCCAGATTATAGAGGAGGTCACGGGGGTAAGAACCTGTTTTTATCGTCCGCCTTGGGGAATCATGAACCTGTTTGATTTTTTCAGCAGAAAGGATCGCCAGATTGTCCTGTGGTCTTCCATGTTCGAGGATTGGAGAAGTCGTGTCGGAGCGAAGAAACTGACAGAACGCATGTTGAAAGAGCTCAGAGGCGGAGAAGTTATGCTGCTGCATGACCGGGGTACCACGATCGGGGCTGACGCACATGCACCTGAACAGATGCTTCAGGCCTTGGAAGTGGTGCTGCAAGAGGCCGAGCGGCAGGGATTGCAAAGTGTACGCATCGATACCTTAATGGGAGGAGGCATTACCGTGAGTGAATCTCAGAAAACGAGTCCAGCTCAGACCGTATTATCCCCATGGAAACGAATTGTGGTTGCTTTATGGCTTGGCTGGGAGAAGCTGTTCCACTGGGTGTATCATCTGCGTACAGCTTCGCCAGAAGACCCGATGCTTCATTATCGATCCCGTGTATATCACGGTGCGTTGGTTGAGATGAGCGAGGGGCAAGTCATCCGAAACGGCGACCCGGTTATTGAACTTCATTTTGATAATAAAAAATTATTTGAACTCGGGATGACCTCGCGTTCCAGTATGCATCTGGCCATCCGTATGATTCGGGCCATGGAACAGCAGCTTCCTGATCTGGCTCGGCAGATTGCATCGGAACCGGAACTCCGTTCTGCCAAAGCAGTGTACGGTGTAAGTATGATTAATCGGGGGCCGGAGAAATTCGGATTCACCGTTAAGGATCTGCCGCCTGGACCTTTCAGTTCGGCTTCCAAGGTGTATCTTAAACTATTGCTCAGCGTAATTCATCCTTCAGGAACCAAGCGTCTGAAACAGCGTTCCGAGCAATTGGTTCCGAAAATGATTGCTATGCCGCTGGAGGCATTAATGGAGCGTTACGGACAACATGCCCTTGTAGCTGCAACAACGGAACAGATGCAATCTGATCTGGTGGAGACTGAAGCGGAAGTACTGGCCGGTGCCGAGCTGAACAACACACCAACGGTTTAATAAACTAGAAGGTATTATTCATATCTAATTCGTTTGCATGTAAATCACTGCAAAAAGGGTTGCTCCCTTGCCATCACTGGCAGAGGAGCAACCCTTTTTATTTGGTATTTTGCATCAGATAGCAAAACAATTATAAATGGCAAAAGATTAAATTTTCAAAACCCCACCGTTACTTGCGTTGGTAACGAGTTTGGAATAGCGAGCCAGCAAGCCTGTTTTTACTTTTGGCTCGAAGCCTTTCCAACCTGCACGGCGACGTTCGAACTCTTCATCGCTGATGTGCAGCTCGATGATGCGGTTGTTCAGATCCAGCTCAATGATATCGCCTTCTTCAACAAAAGCGATTGGACCGCCTTCTGCTGCTTCCGGAGAGATGTGGCCGATACTGATACCCCGGGATGCACCAGAGAAACGTCCGTCTGTGATCAGACCGACTTTGGCACCAAGTCCCATACCTACGATCTGGGAAGTAGGAGCAAGCATCTCAGGCATACCTGGTCCGCCTTTTGGTCCTTCGTAACGGATAACGACAACGTGTCCTTCTTTTACTTTGCCGTTCGCGATGCCTTCGAGTGCTTCTTCCTGTGAATCGAAGCAGATTGCAGGTCCTTTGTGGTAACCGCCAACCGAAGCATCAACCGCACCGACTTTGATAATCGCGCCTTCCGGTGCAAGGTTACCAAACAATACCGCAAGGCCACCTCTTTCGGAATGCGGGTTATCCAGCTTGTGGATAACATTCGTATCCTGAATCTCTTGTCCCTCTACGTTCTCACGGATCGTTTTACCGGTTACGGTAATACAGTCAGCGTGGATCGCGCCTGGTTTCTTCAGCAATTCGTTCAGAACTGCACTTACGCCGCCGGCATTGTGTACATCTTCGATGTGCAGGTCGGATGCTGGTGCAAGCTTCGCCAGGTGAGGTACGCGGTTAGCCACTTCATTGATGCGCTCGATTGGATAATCGATGCCTGCTTCATGAGCAAGAGCCAAAGTGTGCAGTACAGTGTTGGTTGAACCACCCATAGCCATGTCCAGTGCGAAGGCGTTGTCGATCGCTTCAACCGTAACGATATCGCGTGGTTTCAGATCCATTTTGATGAGTTCCATCAATTGTTTCGCGGATTGTCTAACAAAATCACGACGCTCAGGAGCTACTGCCAAAATGGTACCGTTACCTGGCATAGCCAGTCCCATTGCTTCAGCCAGACAGTTCATTGAGTTCGCTGTGAACATACCGGAGCAAGAACCACAAGTTGGGCAACCGAACTGTTCAAGCTCAAGCAAGCTCTTATCGTCGATTTTACCAGCCTGGAATGCACCTACGCCTTCAAATACGGAAGTCAGGGACAGGGCCTTACCATTGCTGTCACGACCTGCTTTCATTGGACCACCACTTACAAATACAGTAGGGATATTGCAGCGGAGTGCACCCATCATCATGCCTGGCGTGATTTTATCACAGTTCGGGATACAGACCATGCCGTCGAACCAGTGCGCGGATACAACCGTTTCAACAGAATCGGCAATGATATCACGGCTTGGCAGCGAGTAACGCATGCCGATATGTCCCATGGCAATTCCATCGTCTACGCCGATCGTGTTGAATTCGAATGGAACACCGCCGGCTTCACGGATGGCATCCTTAACAATTTTACCGAATTCCTGCAGGTGAACGTGGCCGGGCACGATATCAATGTAAGAGTTACATACAGCGATAAACGGCTTGCCAAAGTCCTCTTCTTTAACGCCCGCTGCGCGGAGCAAACTCCGGTGCGGTGCACGGTCAAAACCCTTTTTGATCATATCGGAACGCATCTTCTTGGCTGACATGGTGTATTTCCCCCCAAATATATAATATTGAGCAACATGAATGGAAATATAAATGGCAGTGCATCTGTCGTTTAATTTCATCCGTACTCTAAAAAATAACCGACGTGGTCGGCTTCGAGCTTCCCGTAGTTTATGAAGTTCTTTGCTGCTTTAAACCCGTGAACAACCCGGTTTTTTATAGAGTCTATCACAACCGTCGTCATATTTCTACAATCAATAGAAAGAAGCCGTCTCTCATTTCCATGGAGTTCGGCTTTCTTAACAGCAATATGACGTTTTGTTATTATTCGGATAGGATTCGGTGCAAAAGGCTAGTTGCTTCCGCCTTTGCGTCCGATCTCACGATAGAATTCTTTGGTATGCGTTTCGGAGGTTGCTTCGCCACCTTTGCGGCCAATCTCCTTGTAAAAATCGGAATCATGAGCATCGGAGGTCGCTTCTCCACCTTTTTTGCCTATCATTTGGTAAAAGCTGCGGTCATGATTTTTGGAAGTGGCTCTGCCACCCAATCGGCCTGCTTCCTCGCGACTCATCTTTTGTCCAGCTGCCTGTGAACGTGCCATTACAAATCACTCCTTAAGGGATAAGTTGTTTTTTGTAGCGCGTATCCCTACTTACCACGTTGCTTCCAGCATGAAACAAGCCGTTACGATAGAGAGTAATGAACAAGGGACAGATGAGCATTCACGCAGAACGTTTGAATATTTCACGGCGATGCAGGGAAAACCGGGAGATATCCGGTTCGATTACGGGCCGAAAGGCATGACGTACTGCAGGCTGGGCCAATAGTACAGCAAACATTACGGCAATGGCAACGATCACGGGAATGTATAATCCGCTTTCGATATAATTATAAACGCCTGACCAGATCAGAAGGCGAACGAGAAATCCGTGCAGGAGAAATACATAAAGTGTACGCCGTCCCATATCGGTCAATCTGGATGTAAGAGAAGGCACCCAGGCCAGAAATAGAGCTCCCGAGATCATTTCAAGGGCATAAATTGCAAGACGATAGATTCCGGCATACCACTCATGGTGACCGAGTTCAGCATAAGTCATGCTGCCCATTAACCAGCCTGTGGAGATCTGAAGTCCTCCCAAACCTATCCATATCAAAAGACCAGCAGATAATATTGCGGCGGCATGACGCCCCCAGCCAGTTCGCACATAAGAACGGATGGACGCTCCATAGTCATAACCGATCATGAAGAAAGGGAGAAATACAAACGTTCGGCTGAAGCTGAGCCAGAATCCGTCCACAGGCAGGTAACCCGCCACGACTCCCAGCAGAACGGAGGCAATGAGCCGATAGATCGGCTTCCACGATAAGGTAGCTCTGAGCAGAAGCCTCCAGCAGAAGTGGCTGGCCAGAAACCACAGCAGCAGATAAGGAGCAAAAAAGGACAGTTTCATATGAGGAGTGTGGAACACCGTAACATCCATTAGAGCGTATAACGATTGAAACAGAACGTATTGAAGCGCAATTTGTTTAAGCACTTTGCGTCCGGGTGCACCCTGAGGAGCATGTCTGGCGAAATATCCGGTAACCCATACGAATAACGGCATATGAAATGTATATATCCACAGGAACAGAGCCTCTGCTCCCGCAAAGCGTGTAATGAGTGGTTCAAGCGCATTTCCAACGAGTACACAGACTATAAGCATAAAGCGCAAGTTATAAAAAAATGATTCCTGATCACCACGGATTCCAGTCCGGTTGTTCATGTTGTAACCCTCCTGTTGACCTCACGCTCGAGGCCATCTGTATCTTTCATAAGGGTAATACGGATAAGAAGTAATCATTGTGATATAATTCACAATAGAAAGCGTTATCCTTTCCCGGAGCTGTGACAACAAAATGAACGGGCGGGATTGACAACGGTTGCATAGAGGATGACAATGGGAAAAGAAGATGAGGAATTGTAAATTTAAGGAGGCTAAGAAACGATGTCAACGAATACCCGCCAAAGTCCTGAAATTGTTACATTCGGTGAAAGTATGGGTCTGCTGACAGCCAAGGATACAAGAGGTCTTGAATACGCGGCTTCATTGGACAAGTCGTTTGGCGGCGCAGAGAGCAATCTGGCCATCGGTGTGTCCCGTCTGGGCCATACAAGTGGTTGGTTTGGGCGCTTGGGTCAGGATCCCATCGGCACCATGATCTTAAAAGCAATTCGTGGTGAAGGTGTAGATGTATCCAGAGCACGCTTGAGTGACGCGGAACCGACAGGTCTGATGATTCGTGAGAACGCTTCCGGTAAATCCTCTGTACATTATTATAGGAAACTATCCGCTGCAAGTGCGATGACTCCGGATGATCTTGATCCGGACTATATTGCCGGGGCTGAGATTTTGCACGTTACAGGTATTACTGCCGCTATAAGCCCTTCGGGTTTGTCAACGGTAGAAGCTGCCATACATATAGCCAAACAGGCTGGTGTAAAAGTAAGTTTTGATCCGAATCTGCGTCTCAAACTCTGGTCAGCAGAGCAGGCTCGTCCGGTTTTGCTTCGTCTGGCAGAGCAGGCTGACTACTTTTTGCCAGGTCTGGACGAGATGAAGCTTCTGTATAACGAACAGGATGAGCAGAAGATATTTGAGCGTTTGTCAGCTCTGAATGCCGTCTCCATCGTAAAAGGCGGACCGGATTTGACCTATGTATTGGTGAATGGTACCCTAACGGAAGTTCCGTACTTCAAGGCGGATCATGTGCTGGATACGGTTGGCGCGGGAGATGGATTTTGTGCAGGTTTCCTAGCAGGCCTGCTCAAAGGATACTCTCCGGAGGAAGCTACCCGGCTCGGGAACTTAACGGGCTCCATGGTCATACAGGCCGTTGGCGATTGGGAGGCGCTTCCGACGTGGGAGCAAGTCGAGGCCAAGCTGAACAACGTAACCCATGTTGAGCGCTAGTCGCTGCTGATATCATGTAAGTCTCATCTTCGTTCTTCAATTGTAAGGCTTGTAATAAACAACCACATTGATAAGGGAGAGAATGAAATGAAGAAGCTTCAGCTGCTGCAAAAAATAACGGATAACGGGGTAGTCGCCGTGCTTCGGGCCGACTCTGCCGATCAGGTCATTGCCATGGCCGAGCAAGCCATTGCCGGTGGAATCAAAGTGATTGAAATTACGATGACGGTTCCCAGTGCACTCAAAGCCATCGAGAAACTGAGCCGTGTCTACCATTGGAACACACAGGATCCCGAAAAGTTTGCGATAATAGGAGCAGGTACAGTGCTTGAGCCCCAGACAGCAAGAGCTGCAATTATGTCAGGTGCTGAGTTTGTTGTCGGACCATCGCTGAATCCGGATACCGTACAGATCTGCAATCTCTATCGAATTCCGATCCTGCCTGGCGTGATGACCATTGCCGATGTTCAACGTGCGCTTGAGCTTGGTGTGGACATCGTGAAGCTGTTCCCAGGCAATCTGTATGATCCATCCATTATCAAGACGATGAAGGGGCCTATGCCTCAAGCGAATTTTATGCCTACCGGCGGGGTATCCTTGTCCAATCTGGGTGATTGGATCAAGGGAGGGGCCGTAGCTGTGGGAATCGGGTCCGACCTGACTTCCGAAGCGATGAAAACAGGGGATTTAAGTCATGTTCGCCGCAAGGCGGAACAATATATGGATGCTTACCGTAAGGCGAAAGCGGAATAGAGGCAAGGCGGGGAATATGAGCAGGTTCAGCCTTGCTCTTTTTCCCCAAGAGCCGCAGCACCTGCGGTAAGTGAAGAAAGGTGATTGAAGTTGAGGAACCGGTATAATACAGGGCGCAAGAAGAGGGGCATCGGAAAATTTCTGCTCGTACTTCTGGCGCTCATTGTCATTGGCTGCGGGTTTGTTGCCTGGAAGCTATTTACCCCGTACGGACCGCAGGAAATGGCCCAGAAGGCTATGGAAACAGCGGAACAGGTTACGGTGAGTGAACAGGAAAACTGGATTGATTTTATGCCAGACAAACCTGAAGGGATTAGTGTTATTTTCTATCCAGGCGGTTTGGTGAAACCGGAAAGCTACGCTCCTCTGGCTCACGAGTTGGCTGAAGCCGGACACCATACCATCATTGCCAAAATGCCGGTCAATCTGGCAGTACTGAAACAAAATCTGGCAGATGATATTCGTAATGCTTATCCGGACGAATCATTCGTCATGGGTGGACACTCATTGGGTGGCTCCATGGCTGCACGTTATGCAGCATCCCATCCGGGCGCGCTTCAAGGTATCTTTTTCCTGGCGTCCTATCCGGATCAAAAAGGCAGCGTGAAGTCATTGGGGATTCAGGCGCTATCCATATTGGGTACCAATGACGAAGTCGTCAATGCGACCAAATACCAAAACGGCCGCGCCTATCTGCCGGAAGACACGGTGTACTACACAATTGAAGGAGGGAACCACTCGCAGTTCGGTGACTACGGGCACCAGAGTGGTGACGGAGAACCTGAAATTACGGGCGAAGAGCAGTTGTCTCAAACGGTAAAGGCGGTTACTGAATGGCTCGAAGGTATCCAATAATACATCTGCCAGGAGGGCGGCAAGGTTATGGCCATACTTCAAATAAAGGGTCTGCAGCTTCCCTGCCAGGGCATTTTGTTCGATAAGGATGGGACACTGCTTGAATTTTTGCAATTATGGGGGCCGTGGGCCGATTCCTTGCTAAATCAATTGGAAGCCGTGTTATCAGGCATGGGGTCTGGTTTCACGGTGGAAAGAGGCAGGGTACTTGGTACAGTCCACGATCGCGAAGGACACATTATTGATTATGACAGGCAGGGTCCGCTGGCCATCGCTACCGTAGATGAGAGTACCGGGCTCCTGGCCGGACAGTTGTATGCAGCAGGCATGCCCTGGAATGATGCGATCACAACAGTCCGTGAACTCTCCAATTCAGCCATGCAGGAAGTTCGTTCCAAACGGCAGGCTGAGCCTATGCCTGGACTGGTCTCTTTTTTGGAGAGCTGCCGAGCAGCTTCGATCAAGGTGGCGGTGGTAACCTCGGACAGCACGTCCGCAGCAGAAGAGCATCTGGAATGGATGGGGATACGATCTTTCTTTACGTCGATCGTAGGCTGTGACCGCGTTACCTTAGGCAAGCCGAATGGCGAAACTGCCAAGCTGGCATGTCATGAATTACATATTCATCCTAACCAGGCCATCGTTATAGGTGATAGCAACGGGGATATGCAGATGGGGCTGAATGCAGGAGTTTCGCATGTTATTGGTGTGTGTCCCCCTGGGAAGGAAGCAGTACATTTACAGGATGCGGATGTCGTTATTGGGGATTATCATGAAATCCGGGTGAGTCCGGATGGTGCCTGAACGGGATTATTCCGCTAAGGAGGAGAGAGGATGAACGGGGTAGAACAGCTGGCTTCCTGGATTCAGGAAAGTTCGAATATTGTATTTTTCGGAGGGGCAGGAACGTCGACCGAAAGCGGGATTCCCGACTTCCGCTCTGCCGCGGGTCTATATCAGACAGAGCAGCATTCCCCTTATCCGCCGGAGGAACTGCTGAGTCGTCACTTTTTCGATCAGCATGCCGATATTTTCTATGATTTCTATCGGGGCAAAATGCTTCATCCCGATGCCGAGCCCAACGGTTGTCATAAGCTCCTTGCACGTTTGGAGCAGGAAGGTCGGCTGAAGGCGGTCATTACCCAGAATATTGACGGGTTGCATCAAAAAGCAGGCAGCACCAACGTACTCGAATTGCATGGTTCCGTTCATCGGAATGCCTGTATGGATTGCGGGCGTTTCTACCCGCTGGATGATATCATTCGGTCGAAGGATGCGGTTCCCCGCTGTACAGCTTGTCATGGAGTCATTAAGCCTGACGTTGTGCTCTATGAAGAGGAACTGGACCAGAACACGCTATACCAGTCTGTGGACGCAATCTCTTCTGCTGATCTGCTGCTGGTCGGCGGTACCTCGCTGACCGTCCATCCTGCTGCACAGCTAATTACGTATTTTCGGGGAAAACATACCGTCTTACTGAATGCCACGCCAACGGCGTATGACCGGCAGGCAGATTTGCTGATTACCGAGCCGATCGGCGAGGTAATGATTAAGGTGGACCAGCTTCTTGGTTAAACGGTTTGTCTGAAATAACCGCCTTCTCCCGCGCTCGAACAGAGTGCAGGAAGCGGAACCTGGGGAAAGAAGGGATTCATGATGGTCTACTTAGCCAGCGATACACGCTATGAAACGATGAAATATAACCGGGTTGGACGTTCAGGGTTGAAACTTCCGGCCATTTCACTTGGACTTTGGCATAATTTTGGCGGCATCAATAATGCGGAGAACGGTCGAAACATGATTACTCGATCCTTTGATCTGGGCATTACGCATTTCGATCTTGCCAACAATTACGGTCCGCCCGCAGGTTCTGCAGAGCAGCTGTTTGGTCAGGTGCTGGCCCAGGATCTGAAGCCCTATCGGGATGAACTGGTGATATCCACCAAAGCGGGATATTATATGTGGCCCGGACCGTACGGCGAATGGGGTTCCCGCAAGTACCTGGTATCCAGCCTGAATCAGAGTCTGAAGCGCATGGGGCTGGATTATGTCGATATTTTCTATTCACATCGATATGATCCGGAAACACCGCTTGAAGAAACGATGATGGCTCTGGACCATATTGTTCGTTCGGGTAAGGCACTGTACGTGGGCATCTCCAATTACCCGGCAGAGCAGACGAGAGAGGCTGCAGAAATTCTGAAAGGTCTGGGTACACCTCTATTGATCCACCAGCCGAAGTATTCCATGCTGGACCGCTGGATTGAAGATGGGCTGCAGGATGTGCTGGATGAGTATGGTGCAGGCAGCATTGCATTTTGTCCTTTGGCACAAGGGGTACTGACGAACAAATATCTGAACGGCATTCCGGAGGATTCTCGTGCGAAAGGGCCGTCCGTTTTCTTGAACGAGAACAATATCTCACCTGAGACGCTGCGCAAAGTTCGTGCTCTCAATCAGATTGCTGCAGCTCGTGGTCAGAGTCTGGCGCAGTTCGCGCTGGCCTGGGTTTTGCGAAGCGGTAGGGTAACGTCGGCATTGATCGGTGCAAGCCTTACATCGCAGATCGAGGAGAATGTGGCCGCGCTCAATCAGCTGGACTTCTCATCGGAAGAGCTGGAGCGGATTGAATCCATTCTTAGTCCCGAACCTCATGACAAATAAGCATGTGACTAAGAACCTATAATAAATGAAAAAAAGAAGGTGCATGTTAGCCGTAATGGCAGATGCATCTTCTTTTTTTCACTAATTTGCAATCATGCATGGTGCCCTAGTAACGAGGAGTTTTTCGTAACACTTACCACTTTTCCTGAAGGGTTATTACTTGTTTGGTTGAGTCATGCCGGGCCTCGAAGCTGGAGGTCTGGAGAGTATATTTTCCCGATAGAGAGTCGGGGCTTCTCCATGGAAACGTTTGAACTGTTTGGAGAAATAAAGGGCATCTGGCATTCCTACGGATGCGGATACCTGCTCAATGGACAGATCCGGACGTTCACGCAGCAGCTGCCGTGACTTGTCTATGCGGAGCTTGAGCAGATACGTGACCGGAGATAGACCGGTTTCCTGCTTGAATATCCGGGATAGATAAGCACGGTTGTAGCCAAGACTGGCCGACATCTGTTCAATGGAGACGGGGTGAGCATATTGGGTAGACATGTATTGGATCATCTGTTTTACCGTCCGCCTAATCGAAGATTCACCAGGAATCAGAGTTTGTCCCTGAGAAAGGTGATTTTGGGCTTCGGCTAGAATCATATATAACGTACCGATGGATGTAAAATGAGAGCTTTCCTTGCGCTCTGCAAATGCATTTTGCATGACGGATAGCCAGTCAGCAATTCCGCAGGAAGGTCCGGCATGAAAAACGGATTTTTCCGGACGAAAGCCCGCTTCTTCCGTGTGTTTACCAGCCTGACTGCCTGTGTAGGCCATCCATCGATATTCCCAGGGGCGGCGGGCATCGGACTGGTAGCTTACCAGTTGCCCGGGATGAATGAGGAAACAATCTCCTGCGGATAATTCGTAGGTATGGAGTTCCGTACGGAATGTACCAGCGCCCTTTTCTACATAATGAAGCAGATAATAATCGTATAGTTTTGGACCAAGGGCATGACCCGGAAGGGTCTGGCTTGCGCCTGCAAAAAGGACATGTAATGGCCCCTTTTCATAATAGACCGGATTGGAGGCAACGGAGTACGTTTTTGCTCCACTTTTCCCCGAGGATTCCTGGATGTTTTTTATCGGGTCTACTGCTGAATGTTCCTTGTGTTGATCAATCATGCGCCGTTCCTTCTTTCTGTGGTGTTCTTTCCATTATATGACGGAAGGTCACATTTATCCATATGAAACACACATGGTTGCATTTCAAGAGGTACCGCTTTCTTGTATAATAACCTTAACAAAACAACAACATTGAGATGAGGTGCAGCAGCAATGAACATACATGAATTGAAACAAAAGTTTATTGAGAAGTACGGAGAGAGTGAAGCGGATCTCCGTGTATTCCATGCTCCTGGACGTGTCAATCTGATCGGGGAACATATCGACTACAATGGTGGGTACGTGCTTCCGGCAGCACTTGAATTCGGTACAACACTTGTTATCCGGGAACGGAAGGACGACAAATTACAGCTGGCTTCCACCAATATGTCCTATGAAGGCGTGCTGGACACATCCTCGATTGGCAAGGAGAAAACAGGGGAGTGGACAGATTATCCAGTTGGTGTCATGGTTGAACTGCAAGCTAAAGGCTTAAAGGTAACGAAAGGATATGACTTCCTGTACCACGGTGAAATTCCGAACGGTGCCGGACTCTCCTCTTCGGCTTCGCTGGAGGTGCTTACGGGATACGCGATTCAATCCATGGGAGGTGTATCGGAGATCGATACAGTACAGTTGTCACTTCTGTCCCAAAAAGCAGAAAACGAGTTCGTTGGCGTCAACTGCGGCATTATGGATCAGTTTGCCGTAGCTAACGGAGCAGAAGATCATGCCATTCTGCTAATGTGTGATACGCTTGAATATGAGAAAGTACCTTTCCGTACAGGCTCTTATAAGCTGGTCATTGGCAATACGAACAAACGTCGCGGTCTGGTAGACTCGGCCTATAACGAGCGGCGCTCCCAATGCGAGCAGGCACTTGCCATTTTGAAGGAACAGCTGCCTGCACTTGATTATCTGGCGCAACTGACGCCGGAGCAATTTGTGACCCTGCAGGATCACATCAAGGATGAGAAGGTAAGACAGCGTGCCGAGCACGTTGTGGAAGAAAATGCACGTGTGCTTGCATCGGTGGAAGCACTGCGTAATAACGATCTGGAAACGTTCGGCAAGCTGATGAATGCTTCTCATGAATCACTCCGCTATCTGTATGAAGTAAGCTGCGAGGAATTGGACGTGATGGTGGAGGAAGCGCAGCGCATTCCAGGCACACTCGGTGCACGCATGACGGGAGCCGGATTCGGTGGATGCACGGTGTCACTGGTACATGAGGATGATGTAGAGCGCTTTGTCCGCGAAGTGGGGGCAGCGTATGAAGCACGTACAAGTCTCAAGGGAGACTTCTATGTGTGCGGAGTAGGCGACGGTGTCAAAGAATTGAAGGAGGCGAAGTAAAATGGCAATTTTGGTGACAGGTGGAGCAGGATATATTGGTTCGCATACGGTAGCGGCTTTGTTGGAACGCGGCGAGGAAGTTGTGGTTCTGGATAATTTGCAGACAGGGCATCGTGAAGCATTGCTCGGCGGCAAGCTGTATGAAGGAGATCTGCGTGACAAGGCGTTTCTGGCAAAACTGTTCGCTGAGAACTCCATTGATGCAGTCATCCACTTTGCAGCCAACTCGCTGGTCGGCGAGAGCATGAAGGATCCGGTTAAGTATTATGACAACAACGTGTTCGGTACGTTGTGCCTGCTGGAAGCGATGAATGCAGCCAATGTGCGCCGGATCGTATTCTCTTCGACAGCAGCGACATATGGCGAGCCTGAGAAAGTGCCAATCGAAGAAAGCGACCGTACTGAACCTACGAACGTGTATGGCGAAACGAAACTGATGATGGAACGCATGATGTCCTGGTTCGATAAAGTACAGGAGATTAAATATGTGTCCCTGCGTTACTTCAATGCAGCTGGAGCACATGATAGCGGCAAAATTGGTGAAGACCATCAGCCGGAGAGCCACTTGATCCCGCTCGTGCTGCAAACCGCACTGAAACAACGTCCGCACATCGCTGTGTTTGGCGATGACTACGCGACAGAAGATGGAACCTGTGTCCGCGATTATATTCACGTGAGTGACTTGGCAGATGCGCATCTGCGTGCGGTAGATTATCTCCGCAAAGGGGAGAACAGCAACGTGTTTAACCTGGGTAATGGTCAAGGCTTCTCGGTTAAACAGGTGATTGAAACTGCAAAAAAAGTGACTGGACTGGATATCCCGGTTGTACAGGAGCCGCGCCGTGCAGGTGATCCGGCTGTGCTGGTCGCATCGTCTGCCAAAGCAAGATCCGTACTGGGCTGGAATCCGACACGGACCAATCTGGAAGATGTCATTCAGAGTGCCTGGAGCTGGCACCAATCTCATCCTAACGGCTACGGAAAAAACTAGGAGGCGAACATCCATATGTCACAGACCCATAATGCTGCAGGCACCACAGACCGGACACCGGAGCAGCAGGAAGCACTGCATGCCATTGAACGTCTGGTTGCATTTGCCTTGCAGAACAAGCTGATTGAAGAAGCGGATCGGGATTACAGCCGCAACCTTCTGCTGGAACAGTTCGGATTTTCCGAGCCTTACGATGGAACATTGAACGAGATTGTACCAGATGGACCGCAATCCTTGCTGGATACGTTGATTGACTATGGTTATGCCATTGGACTCATTCCGGAGAATACCGATACGTACCGTGATTTGCTGGATGCGAAAATTATGGGTCAGCTGATGGCCCGTCCATCCGAGGTGGTTCGCGCGTTCCGCCACACAGAGCAAACAGAAGGTATCGAAGCAGCCACATCGAAGTTTTACGAGCTGTCGATTCACTCCAACTACATTCGTATGGACCGAATCTCGAAGAATGTGTATTGGACACAGGAAACGCCATATGGCGATATGGAAATTACGATTAACCTGTCCAAGCCGGAGAAAAGTCCGAAGGAAATCGCCATGGCCAAATTGCTTCCGCCGCCGGTGTATCCGAAGTGTCAATTATGCCGGGAAAATGTAGGCTATGCTGGCCGGGTCAACCACCCGGCCCGTCAAAACCTGCGCGTTATTCCGCTGGAATTAAACGGTGAACCTTGGTTCTTCCAGTACTCGCCATATGTGTACTATAACGAGCACTGCATCATTTTCCATCATGATCATGTGCCTATGAAGCTGACAAAAGATACGCTGCGCAGGCTGCTTGCCTTTGTAGGCGAGTATCCGCATTATTTTATTGGTTCCAATGCCGATCTGCCTATCGTGGGTGGTTCGATCCTGACTCACGATCACTTCCAAGGCGGACGCCATACATTTGCCATCCAGAATGCGAAACCTGAAGCGGTGTTCCGTCATGCGGATGCACCTGGGCTTACCCTGAGTCTGGTCAAATGGCCAATGTCCGTTCTTCGGCTCGCTTCACATGATCCAGCGGAGCTGCTCGAAGCGGGTAACGCCGTGTATGAAGCTTGGAAACTGTACAGTGATCCTTCCGTTCAGATCCAGGCGTTCAGCGAGGTGGATGGAGAGCAGGTACCTCACAACACCGTAACGCCAATTGTTCGTCGCAGTGCGGACGGTGGTTACGAGATGGATCTGGTTCTCCGCAACAATCGTACGAATGAAGAGCATCCGGAGGGGATTTTCCACCCGCACCGTGAAATGCATCATTTGAAAAAAGAGAACATCGGACTTATCGAAGTTATGGGGCTTGCGATCCTTCCAGGGCGATTAAAGGAAGAATTGGACGGAATCGCCGATATTCTCGCAGGGGACACTCAGCTTGCGGAAGCTGCCCAGGCTTCTGATCATGTTTTGAACCAGCATCTTCGCTGGGCGGAGGAACTGAAAGAGCGTTTCGGTTCCAACCTGGACAAGGAACAGGCCGTTGCTTTGATTCAGCAGGAAGTCGGCCTTAAGTTTTCCGAGATTTTGGAGCATGCCGGAGTTTACAAATATGATGAAGCCGGACGCCAGGCTTTCCGTCGATTTGTAGAAAGCATGGGATATACCGAATAAGTACAAATGGGCTGTAATATGATGCTATGAATAAACAAATCCGAAGGATAGGTGAGCAGCAATGCTCGTCTATCTTTTTTTTTCAATACTATAAATCATTCATCTTGCGAATTCCTGGGTATGTGGCTCGATGGGTATTTGTACTCATGCAACTCATGTAACCAAAGTATTCTTCCATCAATG
This sequence comes from Paenibacillus xylanilyticus, assembly GCF_009664365.1. Lineage (NCBI taxonomy): Bacteria > Bacillati > Bacillota > Bacilli > Caryophanales > Paenibacillaceae > Paenibacillus > Paenibacillus xylanilyticus. Next base: position 5,059,515 of record NZ_CP044310.1, on the reverse strand, counting down.
AGCAATAAACACAGAGCCATGGCAGAGGGGGATGGTTCATTGTATAATATGAGAATGATTATCATAGGCTTGAACAAATATTCGAAGTTTAGGAAACGGGGACGAATAAATGGAAAAGAAGCCACTGAACATACCGCTAATCACCGACGCAGCAGAATTGCAAAATATGGTGGGTGAGCCTCATGAGCACGTGAGAAACAAAGCGATATCGTTTGTGGACTCCCATGTTGAACATTTTTTATCCATGTCACCCCTATTTTTTCTGTCCAGTTCCGACGGGGAAGGTAGAAGTGATGCATCCCCCCGGGGAGACGAAGCAGGCTTCGTGAAGGTTCTTGATCCGCATCGTCTGGTCTATCCCGAACGTCCAGGCAATCGCCGCATCGACTCGCTGTTAAATATCCTAACCCATCCTGGGGTGGGCATGCTCTTCCTCATTCCTGGCATGAACGAAGTATTACGCATCAATGGAACAGCTTCTATTACGAAGGATGAGGAGTTTATCCATAGTATGGGCTGGACGGGAAAAACGATTGGGGCAGCGGTTATTGTAGACGTGAATGAATGCTTTATCCATTGCCCAAGAGCATTCAAGCAGGCGGGCTTGTGGTCTTCCGAGACCTGGGTGGATAAGGAGAGTCTGCCTTCCAGCATGGATATGTTCCGTGCCCATCTGCAAATCAACGGCTTGTTATAAGTGAGTGACTGTGGATTTGTTTTTATAAAATCGGGGTACTATAATTGGAGTTGCACAAACATTCTAACTCCAATGGAGGCGACATAGATTATGAAATCTTTTCAATTTTATAACCCGACCCGTCTGATTTTCGGTAAAGGGCAACTGGAAGCGTTGAAAACCGAAGTACCGAAGTATGGCAAACGGGTCTTGCTTGTATATGGCGGCGGCAGCATTAAACGTAGTGGTCTGTATGATCAAGTGATCGGATTGCTTAAGGAAATTGGAGCAGAAGTTACAGAACTGGCGGGCGTGGAACCGAACCCGCGTCTTTCGACTGTTCATAAAGGGGTAGACCTCTGTAAAACTAAGGACATCGAGCTGATTCTCGCTGTAGGTGGCGGTAGTGTGCTTGACTGCGCCAAAGCGATTGCCGTAGGTGCGAAATATGATGGCGACATGTGGGACTTTGCTCAGCGCAAAGCGGTTGCTCAGGATGCACTTCCACTTGGTACGGTGCTGACCATGGCAGCAACAGGTTCCGAGATGAACTCGGGTTCCGTTATTACCAATCAGGATACACAGGAAAAATTGGGCTGGGGCAGTGCGTATTCGTTCCCTGCGTTCTCTATCCTTGATCCGGTTAATACATATACCGTGCCTTTGGATCAGACGGTATACGGCATGGTTGACATGATGTCTCACGTATTGGAGCATTATTTCCATCTGGATGAGAATACGCCAGTACAACTTGGATTCTGTGAAACGATTCTGCGTACGGTTATGGATGCAGCACCTCGTTTGGTAGAGGATCTGGAAAACTATGAGCTGCGTGAAACGATTCTGTACTGCGGTACCATGGCATTGAACGGTGTACTGAATATGGGTCTTGCTGGTGACTGGGCAACCCACAACATTGAACATGCAGTATCTGCGGTATATGACATCCCGCACGGCGGGGGTCTTGCTATTCTGTTCCCGAACTGGATGAAACACAACCTGGACGTAAACGTGGATCGTTTCAAACGATTGGCGATTAATGTCTTTGAAGTCAATCCGGAAGGCAAATCGGACAAACAGGTTGCCGAGGAAGGCATCGAAGCCTTGCGCAAATTCTGGACGTCCATTGGCGCGCCTAGTCGTCTTGCTGACTATGACATTGACGACAGCCAGATTGATGTCATGGCTGACAAAGCGATGCTGTTTGGCCCATTTGGTAACTTCAAGAAGCTGCAGCGTGAGGATGTTGTATCCATTTACAAGGCATCGCTGTAATAAACTGCATTCAATTATTAAAAAAGACCGCATATCTCCACAATATGGAGATATGCGGTCTTTTTGCGTGAAATATCATGTAGAATAACCATTATCGGGTCTGGAATACAAATGAGGAAAGATTTTGAAACTTTTTGCGGGTAGCTACGTATTTATTTACATGAGGAATGCCCAGTGAGTTAGGTGTTACGGCAGAAGAGAGGAGGAACGGGGAATGGAGTCCATCTATTGGGGATGTCTAATCGGAGGAGCCATATTTGCGATCGTCAGCTTGGTGCTGGGTGATTTGATTGACGGATTGCTGGATGGAGCCTTTGAACTGCCAGGCATTGATTTTCTCAAACCTGTTGTACTTGCTGGTTCCATCACAGCCTTTGGCGGGGCTGGTATCATGTTGACACGTTATAGCTCGGTAAGTGCCATTGCGGGTCTTATCTTATCCCTGCTTATAGGTATTGCTGCTGCCATGCTGGTATTCTTTGCTTATATCAAACCGATGCGGAATAGTGAGGTTTCCATTGCGTTTTCCATGAAGGAACTATCCGGGAAAATCGGAGAAATTACGATTCCAGTACCTGAAGGGGGTTTCGGTGAGGTCATGATCCGTGTTGCTTCCGGTAACACGATTCATACGGCATCCAGCTTCGAACATCGCCCTATTGCGGCGGGAGTGCGCGTTGTCGTGGTGGACGTAACTGAAGGTGTGCTTCGTGTGGCGGAATGGGATGAGGATGTACTTAAAGACGTTTGAGTAGAACGAGAGAATTGTTTTGTCATCATTGTAATAAGGGGAGAGATGTGGAATGGAATTAAATATGGATGTCTTGTTGATTCCTGCAATTGTTGTAGGTGTCATTTTGGTTCTTGGTTTGGCTTTCTGGGCGAGATATAAGACGGTTGGACCCGATGAAGCGATGATCGTTACGGGTTCATTCCTGGGGAATAAAAATATTTCCGAAGATGAGTCCGGTCGCAAAATTAAAATTGTACGTGGCGGTGGTGCCTTCATCTGGCCTGTGTTCCAGCAGTCCGAATTTATCTCATTGCTGTCTCACAAGCTGGACGTATCCACGCCTGAAGTGTATACGGAACAAGGCGTTCCGGTAATTGCAGACGGTGTAGCCATTATCAAAGTTGGTAGTGCTGTGGAAGATGTAGCCACAGCAGCTGAACAATTCATCGGTAAACCCGTCGATGCCTTAAGAGGCGAAGCACAGGAAGTTCTGGAAGGGCATTTGCGGGCCATACTCGGAACGATGACTGTAGAAGAAGTTTATCGAAATCGGGATCGGTTCGCACAAGAGGTTCAGGGTGTGGCTGCACGGGATCTGAAGAAGATGGGTCTGCAGATCGTATCCTTTACCATCAAGGATGTTCGCGACAAACAAGGATATCTGGACGCGCTCGGTAAGCCGAGAATTGCTGCCGTGAAACGGGATGCCGAGATTGCGGAAGCCGAAGCGATGAGAGATGCTCGTATTCAAAAAGCGAATGCAGAAGAGCAAGGGCAAAAGGCGGAATTGCTCCGCGATACCAATATCGCTGAAGCAGCCAAAGAGAAGGAATTGAAAGTGGCAGCGTTTAAGCGCGATCAGGATACGGCTAAGGCCGAAGCAGACCAAGCGTATCATATCCAAGAAGCACGTGCGAAACAGACGGTTGTTGAAGAACAAATGAAAGTTGAACTCGTTCGTAAAGAACGTGAGATTGACCTGAAAGAAAAAGAAATCACCGTACGCGAGAAGCAGTATGACGCCGAAGTGAAGAAAAAAGCCGAAGCCGATCGTTATGCTGTCGAGCAGGCGGCCGAAGCGGACAAAGCAAAAAGAATGCGCGAAGCCGATGCAGTGCAGTACTCCATCGAGACCCAAGCCAAGGCAACGGCAGAACAAAAACGGCTTGAAGGTCAGGCGGTGGCAGATGCAGAACGGGCCAAAGGTACTGCGGATGCAGAAGTCATTCGTCTGCGCGGTCTGGCCGAAGCGGAAGCGAAGGAAAAATTGGCGGAAGCGTTCCAGAAGTTTGGCGAAGCTGCAGTACTCGATATCATCGTCAAGATGCTGCCTGAACTTGCAGGTAAAATTGCAGAGCCGATCTCATCCATTGATAAATTGACGGTCGTAGATACAGGTAAGGGCGAGGGTGCAGCACGTGTAAGTAACTATGTGACCGAACTGATGTCTACTGCACCTGAGATGCTGAAAAGCGTATCAGGCATTGATGTAGAGCAGTTAATTAAAGGATTGACCAAGTCCAAAACACCAGCACCTGTTGCTGTTCAGCAAAGCGAGACACCAACAACTCCATCTGTGATTGACAAGATTGTGGAAAGAACTGGGGCAGAGGATTAGGACGAGGTGTGAACGATGCGTGAAGCTCTATTGACCTTAACGTGATTTTTTGTTACTTTTTAAGCGAGACGTTCGGCGCGGTTTGCCCGCACCGGACGTCTTTTCGTTCATTACGAGGATGTGACGAATCACATTCCAGATGGTATGAAAAAAGAGGTGCAAACATTGAGCAGCCTGCATGTAAACAAAGCTTTAAATAATAATGTAATTATTGCACAGCATCCTGAGCATGGAGAAGTCGTTGTCATCGGTAAAGGCATTGGCTTCAACCGGAAAACCGGTGACATCATTCCCTTGATGGCTGTGGAGAAGATGTTTATTTTGAAAAACCAGCAGGAGCAAGAGCAGTACAAACAGCTTCTTCCGCAAGTGGATGAGGCATTGATCGAGATTATTAACGAATGCATTACGTATATTGCAGAGCGTACGGATGTTCCGCTTAATGAACATATTCATATTGCATTGACTGATCATATTTCTTTTGCACTTAAGCGCAAAGAACAGGGCATTGTCATCCAGAATCCGTTTCTATATGAAACACGTGAGATCTATCCAGAAGAATATCGGATGGGAGAATACGCTGTTCGCCTCATTAAGGAGAAGCTCGGTGTCGACTTGGGCATGGACGAAATTGGATTTATAGCGCTGCATATCTACAGTGCCATGACCAACCAAAACATATCCCAAGTACGCGAACATTCACAGCTCATTACCGACCTGGTAGGAATCGTCTCGGATCAGTTGGAATATTCGTTCGAAACGGAGTCGCTGGACTATTCGCGCCTGCTTACGCATCTTCGCTTTGCATTGGAACGTGTTCGTCGAGGGGACAAGGTGGAAGAACTTCATAAGCTCGATTCCTTGCTCAAGTTGGAGTATCCCGAAATGTACTCGCTTGCATGGAAGCTGACCAAAGTCATGGAGAAAAGATTGAATCTTCCTGTCTATCCTGCAGAAGTGGGTTATCTGACTATTCATCTTCAACGGCTGTATCAAAGGAAAGAAGAAGAGAACAAGTGAAAATTTTCCACGTATGGAATGGCGTCCTGAGAAATTTAGTGTAAAGGCTTGCACTGTTTTTGAAGTGATGCTACAATGGTGTCCGTAATCAAGCAACTGAAAAAAACATAAGCGACGTGTTACTGACTCGATCAGGCATGAGTTTCTAGAGTGTGATTGTTCTTACCTTATACAGGGTATGCTATACCCGAAGGTTGGTACAATTCGCTTTATTAGCTTATGCCTTTTTTGATTTCCCTTGCTTGCATCACGACATACAGATCTAAACGAAAGGGTGAATACGACGCGATGTTTAAAAAGCTTTTTGGCGTCTTGCAAAGAGTAGGTAAAGCTCTTATGCTTCCTGTAGCCATTCTACCAGCAGCGGGCTTGTTGCTCGGAATCGGTAACATGCTGGTGAATCCGGACTTTTTGCAATATGTAACTGCACTGGATACCCCATGGGTAAACTCAATTGCAACAATCATGATGAACGCAGGTCAGATCGTATTTGACAATCTGGCATTGCTCTTTGCAGTAGGTGTAGCCGTTGGGCTAGCCGGAGGCGAAGGTGTGGCAGGTCTTGCGGCCATCATTGGTTATCTGGTGATGAATGTCACTTTGGGTACAGCCGTTGGTGTAACGCCGGCAATGATCGGCGAAGTACCAGGTTATGCTAGCATTTTGGGTATTCCTACACTGAGTACAGGTGTGTTCGGAGGTATCATCATTGGTATAGCCGCAGCACTGTGTTACAATCGGTTCTTCAAAATCGAACTGCCGTCTTACCTTGGATTCTTTGCAGGTAAACGTTTTGTTCCGATTATCACGTCGGTTGTTTCCCTCTTGCTCGGGTTACTGCTGGTGGTTATCTGGCCACCGATTCAAAATGGACTGAATGCTGTATCTCATTTCATGGTAGATACAAGTCCGACGCTCTCGGCATTCATTTTCGGAGTTGTGGAACGGTCCCTTATTCCGTTTGGACTCCATCACATTTTCTACTCTCCATTCTGGTTTGAATTCGGTGAGTATGTGAACAAGGCTGGAGACGTCATTCGTGGGGACCAGCAGATCTTCTTCAACCAATTGCGTGATGGTGTAAACCTCACGGCGGGAACCTTCCAAGTAGGTAAATTCCCGTTCATGATGTTCGGTTTGCCGGCTGCGGCACTTGCGATGTACCATGAAGCAAGACCGGAGCACAAAAAGTATGTTGCAGGGATCATGGGTTCAGCTGCGCTGACCTCGTTCCTTACCGGGATTACAGAGCCACTTGAATTCTCGTTCCTGTTTGTGGCACCAGTCCTGTTTGCAGTACACTGTATCTTCGCAGGTTTGTCTTTCATGACAATGCAAATTCTGGGTGTCAAAATCGGGATGACGTTCTCCGGTGGATTCATTGACTTCCTGATTTTCGGGATCATCCCGAACCGCACACCATGGTGGGACGTTATTATCGTCGGTTTGATTCTTGCCGTGATCTACTACTTCGGATTCCGAATGATCATTCGCAAGTTCAACCTCAAAACACCAGGTCGCGAAGATGCAACACCTGAAACAAACTCGGGTGGAGGATCAGGTTCAACAGACGATCTGCCACACAATATTCTGGAAGCCTTCGGTGGACAGCAGAATATCAAACACCTGGATGCATGTATCACTCGTTTGCGGATTGAAGTAAATGAGAAATCCAATGTAAATAAAGATCGTTTGAAACAATTAGGTGCATCTGGCGTGCTTGAAGTGGGTAATAATGTACAGGCCATTTTCGGTACACGTTCAGATACAATCAAGTCCCAAATGCAGGACATCATTGCAGGACGCACCCCGGCACCAGCACCAGCTGCTGATGTTAAACCTGCTCCTGAAGAGGAGAAGGCAGCGGGAGCAGAAGGCGAACGCATTATTGCCGAAGATATCGTCATGCCGGTTAACGGTGAATTGATGGATATCACTAACGTACCTGATCCGGTTTTTGCCGAGAAAATGACAGGTGACGGTTTCGCTGTGCTGCCGCATGATGGCAAGATTACTTCGCCTGTATACGGTAAAGTGTTTAATGTATTCCCTAGCAAACATGCTGTCGGCATCATGTCTGACGGCGGCAAGGAAGTACTGGTTCATATAGGTGTCAACACGGTGAAATTGAAAGGTCAAGGTTTCAACGTGCTTGTGCAGGAAGGTGACCTGGTATCGGCGGGTCAACCGATTATGGAAGTGGATTTGGAGTATGTAAAAGCTAACGCTCCATCCATCATCTCGCCAGTGATTTTCACCAACTTGCCTGAAGGCTCCACAGTGACCCTGAAGAATAGTGGAGTACTGAAAATTGGCGATCAGCCAATCATTGAGATAAAATAAGAAGTGTTCCGACAATGGCAAGCAAGTGTAAATATATGCAATGCCTAAAATAAACTACTTGAAAGTGAGATGATTGTAATGCAACAAACATTCAGAATTACAGACGAAGATGGTATCCACGCACGTCCGGCGACAGCCTTGGTTAATACAGCTAACAAATTCAAAGGTGCAGAATCCTTTGCAGAAGCTAACGGTAAAAAAGTAACACTGAAATCCATCCTGGGCGTTCTGTCCCTCGGTCTGGAACAAGGCGACACCATCAGCATCATCGTTGAAGGCGAAGGCGAAGCTGAAGCTCTTCAAGCTCTGACTGACGTTATGGTTAACGAAGGGCTGGGCGAAATTAATGCTTAATGTTTCCGGGATCGCGGCTTCGGCGGGTATTGCTATCGCCAAGGCGTTTATCTTGGAGCATCCTGATTACTCTGTAGAAAAACGCCAAATCAACGACGTTGACGCAGAGATCGCAAAACTCGACTCAGCACTGGGCAAGTCCCAGTCTGAGCTTGAGGCGATCAAAGAGCGTACTTTACAAGAGCTTGGCGAGAAGAAAGCTGAAATCTTTGCTTCCCATTTGCTCATTCTGAATGACCCGGAACTGATTGATCCGGTAAAAGCAAAAATTGCTGATGAAAAAGTGAATGCAGAATTTGCACTCAACGAAACGGCATCGCAATTTATCTCCATGTTCGAAAACATGAAGAGTGCTTACCTGCAGGAACGTGCTGCAGATATGCGTGACGTGACCAAACGTGTGCTGAATCACTTGCTTGGTATCGACTTCATGAGTCCGGCTGAGATCAGCGAAGAAGTGATTGTGCTGGCGGAGGATCTGACGCCTTCCGATACAGCTCAATTGAACCGTCAATATGTTAAAGGTTTTGCAACTAACATTGGCGGACGTACTTCCCACTCTGCAATTATGGCTCGTTCTCTTGAAATCCCGGCTGTTGTGGGAACCAAAGACATTCTGGCACAAGCTAAACAAGGCGATATGATTATCGTTGATGGCTTGGACGGTCATGTTCTGGTTAACCCAACAGATGAGGTAATTGCGGAGTATCGTTCCAAACAGGAACAATATGATGCACAACGTGCCGAGTGGAGAAAACTGCGTGACGAACCAACCGTAACAGTGGATAACGTTCATGTGGAACTGGCAGCTAACATTGGTACGCCGAATGACGTTACCGGTGTTCTGGAGAACGGTGGAGAGGCTGTAGGCCTGTACCGTACCGAGTTCTTGTACATGGGCAGAGATAAACTTCCTTCCGAGGATATTCAGTACAATGCTTACAAAGCTGTACTTGAAAAAATGGAAGGCAAACCTGTCGTTGTTCGTACACTCGATATCGGTGGAGACAAAGAGCTTCCATATCTGGATCTGCCAAAAGAAATGAACCCATTCCTTGGTTTCCGTGCAGTTCGTCTGTGTCTGGACCGTCTGGATATTTTCCGTACTCAATTGCGTGCATTGCTGCGTGCAAGCGTACATGGCAACCTGCGTGTCATGTTCCCAATGATCGCAACACTGGGTGAATTCCGTGAAGCGAAAGCGGTCCTGCTCGAAGAGAAGGAAAAGCTGGTAGCTGAAGGGATTGCTGTTTCCGACAGCATCCAACTGGGTATCATGGTCGAGATTCCTTCGACTGCTGTGCTTGCGGATCAATTTGCCAAAGAGGTTGATTTCTTCAGTATCGGAACGAACGATCTGATTCAATACACGATGGCAGCTGACCGTATGAACGAGCGTGTATCCTATCTGTACCAACCATACAACCCTGCTATTTTGCGTCTGGTGAAAATGGTCATCGATGCAGCACATCGCGAAGGTAAATGGGTTGGTATGTGTGGAGAGATGGCGGGAGACGAAACAGCAATTCCATTGCTGCTTGGTCTCGGACTGGATGAGTTCAGCATGAGCGCAACATCCATCCTGCCAGCTCGTAGCCAGATCACCAAGCTGTCCCGTGCGGACATGCAGGAACTGGCTGCCAAAGCTCTGGACATGCAAACTGCTGAGCAAGTGGTTGAATTGGTTCAAAGCATCAAAGCGTAATTTTGCGAGGGTTTTCCTCCGGATTTTAAGGTCTTTTCTTTTTCCGATGAATGGGCTGCAGGAATGCAGCGATATTGCCGGTATCTGCGAACAGCGGATGCCGGCTTTTTTTGCGGGCTAGTTTAGGATTATATGGAATGAGAAAGAGAGGGTTGGCGCGTAGGAGGCAGCGACATCTGCAACTAAAAAACGGCTTCAGCTGACGTTGAAACATCAGCTGGAGCCGTTTAGTTGTATTGCTGGGTATTAACTGCAAGCGCAGTTCAATACAGGTTTACGTGCTGCTGTGGTCTCATCCAGACGGGTAACCGGCGTGCCGTAAGGGGCATTGAGTACCAGTTCAGGTGTCTCTTCTGCTTCCTTGGCGATGCGAATCATCGTATCGATAAAGCCATCCAGCGTTTCTTTGCTCTCCGTTTCCGTTGGTTCAATCATGATACATTCCTCTACGTTGAGCGGGAAGTAGACGGTTGGCGGATGATACCCGAAATCAAGCAGTCGTTTGGCTACATCCAATGTTCTTACACCATATTGCTTCAGGCCCCGGCCAGACATGACAAATTCATGCTTACATACGCCCGGGTACGGAATTTCGTAATAAGGTGCAAGCCGTGCCATCATATAGTTTGCATTGAGTACGGCACATTCGGATACCCGGCGCAAGCCTTCAGGTCCATACGTAAGAATGTAAGCATAGGCGCGTACCAAGATACCGAAGTTGCCGTAATATGCTTTGACCCGACCAATCGATTGATCTCCTTCGCGATCCAGCGCGTATTGTCCCTGATCGTTCTTGATCACCATCGGTTTCGGTAAGAACGGAATCAGGCGATTTTTTACGCCGACAGGTCCCGCACCAGGACCTCCTCCGCCGTGCGGAGTACTCATCGTTTTGTGCAAGTTCAGATGCACGACATCGAAGCCCATGTCACCAGGACGGGTAATACCCATAATGGCATTGGAGTTGGCTCCGTCATAATAGAGAAGGCCACCGGCTTGATGCACGATGGAGGCAATCTCCTGAATGTCCTTTTCAAACAATCCCAGGGTATTTGGGTTGGTCAGCATCAAGGCTGCAGTATCCGAACCTACGGCTGCACGCAGTGCATCCAGATCAACCAGACCGTCCGCCCGGGATGGAATGGTTATTGTCTCGAAGCCAGCCACGGTTGCACTTGCCGGGTTGGTGCCGTGTGAAGAATCCGGAACAATGACTTTGGTCCGCTGTTCACCACGACTTTCGTGATAGGCACGAATCATCATGAGTCCGGTCCATTCACCATGTGCACCAGCAGCTGGTTGCAGGGTCACCGCGTCCATGCCAGTCAGACCTGCAAGGTCGTTTTGCAACGTATACAGAAGTTCAAGTGCACCTTGAATACTGGATTCAGGCTGATGCGGATGAATCTTGGCAAATCCATTGTAGCGAGCGACATCTTCGTTAATTTTCGGATTGTACTTCATTGTACAAGAGCCAAGTGGATAGAATCCATTATCTACCCCGAAGTTCCGGCGGGAAAGGGCAGTATAGTGACGAATGACATCCACTTCAAATACCTCAGGCAGTGCAGCTGCTTCCGAGCGCAGCATTTCCCGGGGAATCAAGCTCGCGGGATCTTGACGCGGAACATCGCATTCAGGAAGGGAGTAAGCGACACGACCCGGGCTGCTCAGTTCAAAGATCAGCGACTGCTCTGGAGCAGGCGATGCTGCTTGTGCCATTTGTTGCGTGCTGGTTTCGGCTTGGGAAGGAGCTGCCGTTTCCGGCTGTCCTTGGATGGTTGTCATTTCCTGAGTCACAGCGATCCCTCCAATACACGTGTGAATTCGTCAATCTCTTCCTTGCTGCGCCGTTCCGTAACAGCGACCAGCATATGTCCGGCAAGCTCCGGGTAATCCCGTCCAAGTTCATATCCACCGATGAAACCGGCATCCAGCAGCTTCAACTGAAGGGCATCAACGTCTGTCCCATCAGGGAGTTGGATCACAAATTCATTGAATGTGGGTGCATTAAAGGTCAGGCTGACTCCAGGAATTGCTGTCAGTGCTTGAAGAGCATAATGACTCTTTTGCAAATTCAGGTCAGCCACATCAATCATGCCCTGTCTTCCCATAGTAGACATATACACCGAAGCGCTTAGGGCAAGCAGTGCCTGGTTGGAACAAATATTGGATGTCGCCTTTTCGCGGCGGATATGTTGTTCACGTGCTTGAAGTGTTAGTACAAAACCTCGTTTGCCGTTGCGATCCGTTGTCTGGCCAACAATTCGGCCAGGAATCCGGCGCATATGAGCCTGGGATACAGCGAAATATCCGCATGTCGGACCACCGAGCGAAGCGGAGATGCCAAGGGGCTGTGCATCACCGACAACGATGTCGGCACCCAGCTTGCCTGGAGCTTCGAGCATACCAAGCGCCAGCGGGTTTGCGCTGACAACGAGCAGACCCTTGTGCGCATGCGCGAGGTCTGCAGCCTGTTTTACATTTTCCACGGCACCGAAGAAGTTCGGGCTCTGGATCATGACAGCTGCGGTATCATTTGATACGGCGGCTTGAAGGGCATCCCAATCGGTCACCCCGTCCTGATAACCAATCTCGACAATCTCCAAATTCAGACCGTGAGCATAGGCTTTCAATACCTGACGGGCTTCGGGATGAACCGTACGGGAGACGATCAGCTGTTTGCGGCGGGTTGCCGCAGCGGCCAGATTTCCTGCTTCTGCAAATGCGGTCGCGCCATCATACATGCTCGCATTGGCTACAGCCATGCCAGTCAGTTCACAGATATACGATTGGAACTCGAAGATCGCCTGGAGCTCGCCCTGACTGATTTCGGGCTGATATGGCGTATAGGCGGTATAGAACTCGGAACGGGAAATGACGTGATTAATCACGGAAGGGATATGATGATCGTATATGCCTGCGCCCAGGAAACTGGCGTGTGTCTCAAAATTGGCATTCGAGCCGGCTTGTTTGGACATATGACGCGTCAGTGCGTATTCATCCAGTTTGGAGGAGACAGGCAGCTCGCCTTGATAACGAATCTCCTGCGGAATGTCCTGGAACAGATCTTCAATCGTATTCACACCGATGGTTGCGAGCATGGCGCTCTGATCCTGTTCAGTCATGGGAATATAGCGGTGCTTGCTCATGCTTGCTCAGCTCCTTGGGTAGGTGTCTTTGACGTACGTGTCCGTTTATGAAAAGGGGTCTTCACAACTTCAGCTTTCAGCTTTTTGCCACGAATCTCAATCTCGAGCGGGGTGCCGAGTGCAGCATATTGGCTGTTAATCAGGGCGAGCCCCAGATTGCGCTTCAGCGTAGGGGACTGTGTACCGGTTGTTACTTCCCCGATCTGCACGCCTTCCGCGTAGATGGGATAGTGGGGACGTGGAATCCCGCGTTCCAGCACTTCAATGCCGACGAGTTTGCGGGCAGGTCCATCATTCTTTTGCTGCAATAACGCTTCGTGTCCGATAAAAGGTCCGGCATTCAGCTTCACAAACATGCCAACGCCTGCTTCCAGCGGTGAAATGGTCGGCGATAGTTCCTGTCCGTAGAGGGGCAGCTTCGCTTCGAATCGAAGTGTATCCCGTGCACCAAGTCCAGCCGGAACCAGTCCGTGGTCAGCACCCGCCTCCATCAATCCGTTCCAGACCGCAGCGGCCTGATCTGCCTGTACGTATAGTTCGAAGCCGTCTTCTCCGGTATAACCGGTGCGGGACAGCAGCAGTTTTACACCACAGACCTCAGCATTCAGTACAAAACGGAAAGGCTCGATTACAGATACGTCGGTATCTGTAACTTTTCCGATGATGTCTGCAGCAAGCGGGCCCTGTAGAGCCAGCAGAGCTGTTTCCGCGGAGTCATTCGTCATGCTCACCCCAGGGACCATGTGCTCCTGCAGCCATGCCCAGTCCTTGTCGATATTGGAGGCATTCACGACGAGCATATAATGCTGATCTTCCAGCTTGTAAACGAGCAGATCGTCCACTACGCCACCGTCCGGGTAACACATTAATGTGTATTGTGCCTGGCCGGGAACCAGTGTAGTTACGTCGTTGGTCGTCAGTTTCTGCAAAAATGCTTCGGCCTGTTCACCCTGCACCGTGAATTCACCCATGTGGGATACATCGAACAGTCCAGCCCGTTCACGCACCGCTTCATGTTCCTTCTGAATCCCGCTGAATTGCACCGGAAGCTCCCAGCCTCCAAAATCGATGCACCGTACACCTTCATATTGCTGATAAAGTGGATAGAGTGGAGTTCTAAGCAAATCGGACATCAAATCACCTCGTTATGGCCGCTACCGGGCCGAGTGTATAACATGAATGATGCATTCTTTTCTTGGATAAGTATGGTTAAGGCTGCTGATGACAGCGCCGGTTTTGATCCTGAATTTCGTTTTTTTGGGAAAAAGGAAAAGGACAGGCCAAAGAACCGGCATGCCAGAAGCACGCTGTATTCTTAGGCTCTGTCCTTGGTACCTGAGAGTTACCCCGCCAATAGGTTGCAGCAGGTTTCCCCTTGGGTGATCAAAACGCCCCTACCGGGCGAATAGATGCTCTCCAGAGTTGCGTCCCGTAAAAGTCCTTTTGCCTGAGAGATTCACCTCCCGCTTGTCGGGTGGTTTACTCCTTCGGCGTTACCGCATGCATCCAAGAGTTGGGCGTCACGGGTAATCTCTCCCTTTACATTCATCCGCGGGTGATGCACACAACGATTAACATTTACTCTCTCATTAAAACGTGAATCCCCTATCGATGTCAAGAACGATATCACAGAAATTAATAAAAAACCGAATAATATTTAGTTATCTCAATTTATTGTTCGTGTATATAAAAAGAGTGCGCTTTCTATTCTAATATTACCCATTATATGTAGAGTGAGGGTGTTTGCGTTACAGGCTGTAATCATCAAAAATCAAATAATTTGTGAGGTATCTTGACATTTCAATCCAAAATATCTTACGCTATGTTCTGGGAAAAAGGTTGGCCGAAGGACGCATGCACTCATTAATGAAAAGCGAGGCGGATATCGATGAGCGAATTGAAAAGTGATTTCCTGTACAGTGAAGAGCACGAGTGGGTGCAAACCGTAGGGGAGGATACTGTACGGATCGGCATTACCGAGTTCGCGCAGCATCAGCTGGGTGACATTGTGTTTGTGGAATTGCCTGACCTTGAATCGGATGTAAAAGCAGAAGACAGCATTGGTACGATTGAATCCGTTAAAACGGTTTCGGATTTGTTTTCTCCGGTAAGCGGTTCGATTATTGCTGTGAATGAAGCACTGCAGGATGCACCTGAACTCGTCAACAGTTCACCTTACGAAGAAGGCTGGATGATTGAGATTCGTGTTGAAGGTGATCTGACAGCAGCGTTGTCTAAACTTATGAATGCAGATGCATATCGTAAGCATACCGAGGAGTGAAATGTATTTGCATTAAATAACCTTTAGTAATTAATGTTTTTTTTGATAAATTGGACGGTCGTTCACGTCTTCAGAGCCTGTGTGAGCCTTGGTGCTCATACAGGTTTTTTTGTGTTCAAAAGGACAGGCTTGTTGCCATATAAGGCACTTGAACAGGATGGAATAAGGCTGAATCGCACAAGCTATATGATAGAATTTAACACCGTAAATGATATAAGTCACACACGAAAAAAGCCAAGTATATCAATGGTTAGAACCCTCTCAGCACCATAAAAACGATTACATAAACACAATGTTGTCATCAATGATCATGACGAAAGTACGCTTTCATTTCGTTGAACCGGAGACCAAACTGGCTTAGGATAACAGCAGGGGAGAAATGATACCCCTTTCATAAATGATAACTACTTGATCCGAGGAGGATAATACAATGAGTAACTTGGACCAAACGTCCAATTCCAAAGGCGGTCTCCGGGTAGGCGTTCAGCGTTTTGGCCGATTCCTGAGTGGTATGGTTATGCCGAATATGGGTGCATTTATTGCCTGGGGGCTAATTACGGCCATGTTTATCAAAACAGGCTGGTTCCCTAACGAAACGATTGCAACGTTAGTAGATCCGATGATCAAATATTTGCTGCCACTTCTTATCGGTTACACTGGAGGTACGATGGTGCATGGCCAGCGTGGTGGTGTCATTGGTGCCATCATGACTATAGGGGTTATCGTCGGCAGTGACATTCCGATGTTCCTGGGTGCCATGATTGCCGGACCACTGGCTGCATGGATCATCAAAAAGTTCGATAAAGCCGTTGAAGGCAAGATCAAAGCAGGGTTCGAGATGTTGGTTAATAACTTCTCTGCCGGTATTATCGGTGGTATCCTGGCGATCATTGCACTGCTGGGTATCGGACCTGCTGTAGAAGGAATTAGCACCGTATTATCGGCTGGTGTACAGGGGCTGATGAATCTGGGATTGCTCCCACTCGTCAACCTGATCATTGAACCAGGGAAGGTATTGTTCCTGAACAATGCAATCAACCACGGCATTCTAACACCGATTGCAACAGATCAAGCAAGAGAATTGGGTCAATCCGTATTATACATGCTTGAATCGAACCCGGGTCCCGGACTTGGCATCCTGCTGGCTTACTGCTTCTTCGGTCGTGGAACAGCAAGATCTTCCGCACCGGGTGCGGTGATCATCCACTTCTTCGGGGGAATTCATGAAATTTATTTCCCTTACATTCTGATGAAACCGATTCTGATTCTTGCGGCAATCGCAGGCGGCGTGGCAGGTACAGCAACCTTCATGCTTACTGGAGCAGGACTGGTCTCAGCACCTTCACCGGGTAGTATCATTGCATATTCCCTGTTAACGCCAAAAGGTGGATATCTGCCGATGCTCGCCGGGGTGGCTGTGGCCGCTATCGTATCCTTCCTGGTTGCAGCACTGCTGCTGAAAACAGGTAAGCAAAAAGAAGAAGATCTGGAGTCTGCAGCGAATCGCATGAAAGACATGAAGAGCCAAGGCAATACAGCGAATGCTGCTGTTACAGCAGATAATCGTGAAGCAGACAGAGCCGCGGATTTGGCTTCTTCCGCTGTGAAAGCAAAAACCGATGTGAAGAAAATCGTCTTCTCCTGTGATGCAGGCATGGGTTCAAGTGCCATGGGGGCTTCCATTCTCCGCAAGAAGATGAAAGCCGAAGGGATTGACGTTGCGGTAACCAACACAGCAATCAGTGATATCCCGCAGGACGCAGACGTTGTTATAACGCAGAAGACATTGACGGACCGTGCCCGCAGCGTGGCACCGAATGCAGAACATATATCCATCGACAACTTCCTAAAAAGCCCGGAATACGATGCGCTCGTTGAACGCCTGAAATAACAGGTTTGCGATCGTTTTCCCTGAGCCGGAGGCTTGAGATATGAGTATTACGAAAAGACAGCGTGAAATTGTGGAGTTCCTGTTGGAACATCCGCAGGAAGTAACCGCCGGCGACATTGCAATAGCGGTCAAAGTCAGCACACGAACCGTCCATCGGGAGCTTCAGATGATTGAGAAGTGGCTTGCACCCTTTGGCATGAAATTGGAAAAAAAATCAGGAACCGGGGTCCGCATAGACCCTGGTTCCGATGATTTGGCTTCACTGCGTGAGCAGCTGGAGCTGAACGAATATGTGGAGTTTACGCCCGAAGAGCGTAAACTCTTCATGCTTTGTATTTTGCTGGATGAGGCGGAGCCTGTAAAACTGCTTGCGCTCGCATCAGATCTGAGAGTAACGGTCTCGACCGTGAGTAATGATCTGGATGAACTGGAACCCCGGATTCGTCAAGCGGGCCTGAAGCTGGTTCGCAGGAGAGGATACGGAGTGAAGATCAATGGCAGTGAAACAGCCTATCGCGCAGCAATCGCAGGACTTGCGCTTGAATATCTGGATGAATCTGATCTGTTCGGAAGGCAGCCTGACCAGGGGATTTCCAAGGTGAACCAGAAGCTGCTGGGCATGATTGGCCATCGTGATGTACTGACGGTCGAGAATGCCTTATGGCAGCCGGATATTGACTGGCTCGAAAATATTCCCGAGCGCCAGTATACCAAATTGCTTATTCAACTGTCCGTTGCGCTGGTGCGCATTCGCAGGGGGTTTACCGTCGGGCGTATTCCTTCTTCGGATAAAAAAGCGGTTTACCCTTCTACTGGAGATCAGAGTGTGCCTGAATACATGGCTGCGAGACTATGCAGCGTGCTCTCCGATCAGCTTGGCATCTCGTTTGCCAAGGAAGAACAGAGCTATTTGCACAAATTACTAATTGAAACCGAGCAGCTTATTCACTCCACACGCTTACTGCCTGTTGACGATTTGGTATTGCTGGACATGGTTCGTTCCCTGATGGATCAGATGCAGGGGAGAACGGGCTATGCATTCCAGGAGGATCGTCTTCTGCGAGAAGGGCTGATTGCCCATATGCAGCCGGTGATGGAGCGGATTGGCGGCAGGCAAAGCATACGTAACCCGCTGCTTCAGCAGATTCGCAAGGATTACGATTCATTGTTCGGGGATGTGAAGAACGCGGTGCATGACGCATGGCCGGATACGGACGTGCCGGATGAGGAAATTGGATTCCTGGTCATGCATTTTGGCGCTTCGATCGAGCGATTGCGTGTGCTGAAGCGCGAGATTCGGGCCATTATCGTGTGCACAAGCGGAATTGGCTCATCCCGTATGCTGTCCAGCCGGTTGTCCAAGGAGATTCCGGAGATCCGGATCGTTGACAGTGCTTCATGGTACGAGGCTGCACGGATCCCTGAAGAGGACTATGACCTCATTTTATCCACAGTCGATCTGCCGATGGAACCGCATCAGTATTACAAGGTGAGTCCCTTGTTAACAGCGGAAGAAAGCGAACGTTTGCGTCTGTACATTCAAAATACGACGCTGCAGCGGGTACAAGATAAATATGGAGAGAGTAAATCAAGTGGAAAGGCACCTGACCGCCATGCTGATCCGGCGGGGCTTGATGCCACACTCATTGAAATCGTTAGAATCACAGGCAAGTTTCAGGTATTTCCACTGGATAACCGCAAGATGGGCTTTTATGAAACGGCATTTGCCATGTGCAAGGTACTGCAGGAATCCGGGGTGCTGAAGGACCCGGAAGAGATCGCCAGGCTGCTTGAAGCGCGTGAGAAGGTGGGCAGCCAGAAAATTCCGGATACATCACTCGCGCTGTTTCATACCCGCAGTGATGGCATTTATAGGCCGTCCATTAGCCTGTTCCAATTATCAGAGCCGCTGCTTGTGACGACGGAGGACCCGGTTGGCGTCAGCCATATCCTACTGATGGTTGGACCGAGGGAGTTATCCCGGGAGAGCCTGGAGGTGCTAAGCGAGATCAGCGCATTGTTACTGCAGGATGAGATGATTACACTGCTGGAAAAGGGAATCAGGGACGATCTTATTCATTATCTGTCCCGGGAATTGGTTGGATTTTATCGAAGTAAAACCGAAATTGGAGGTTAATAAACATGAGCATACTTACAACAGACAAAGTGGTTATGAACGCAACGGCACAGGACAAATATGAGGCTATTCGCATGGCAGGACAGATTCTGAAAGACGCTGGACATATTACTGCCGATTATATCGACAAAATGCTTGAGCGCGAGGAGATCGTATCGACTTACGTGGGCAATGGACTTGCCATTCCACACGGAACGAAGGAATCCAAATCGTTCATTCTGTCCACAGGCATTTCGGTGATTCAGTTCCCGCAAGGTGTAGATTTTGGGGATGAAAAAGCCTACATGGTGATCGGTATCGCCGCTCAGGGCGGTGAGCACATGGAGATTCTGACCAGCATTGCGGTCATTTGTGCGGAAGATGAGAACATGGAAGCCCTTCGTTATGCCAAAACGGCGGAAGAAATCATTACTATTCTCGAAAGTGAAATGGAACTATGAGGGCCCTTCATTTCGGTGCAGGTAATATCGGACGCGGGTTCATCGGATTAATCCTGTCACGGGCAGGTTATAATGTCATCTTCTCGGATGTGAACCAGGAGCTGGTCAAGGAATTACAGGAGCGTGGACAGTATACGGTCGAATTAGCCAACGAAACAAAAGATATGGAAACGGTCAAAGGTGTAAATGCCATTGATGGAACGCAGCTGGAGACGGTTGCCCGGAACGTTGCAGAGGCAGATCTTGTTACGACCGCGGTCGGAGTGGGCATCCTGAAACATATTGCACCAGGCATCGCCAAAGGGCTTGAGGCAAGATTGAATTCAGGTTCGGTGCAGAAACCACTTCACATTATTGCATGTGAGAATGCCATTGGAGCCAGCACACAGCTGAAAGAGCATGTGTATGCTCTGTTGGAAGAACCCGTTAAGGCTCTTGCTGATCAATATGTGTATTTCCCTGACTCCGCAGTAGACCGGATTGTTCCCATACAGCATCACGAAGACTCGCTGCATGTACAGGTTGAACCTTTTTATGAGTGGGTTGTGGACCGTTCACAGATGGCGGCTGCATTCCTTCCGATTGAAGGTGTACTCTATGTGGATGACCTTGAGCCTTATATCGAGCGGAAGCTGTTTACCGTCAATACGGGACATTGCTGCGCTGCATATCTCGGTTACGTGAACGGGTATGATACGATTCAGAAGGCGATTGCAGACGATAAAGTGAAATCTCTTGTCTATGGTGCACTGCAGGAAACGGGTGAGGTTCTTGTGAAACGGTTTGGTTTCGACCCCGAAGATCATCAGAAGTATATAAATAAAATTCTGGAGCGATTTGTAAACCCGCATCTCACCGATGAAGTCACCCGGGTAGGCCGTTCGCCGCTGCGGAAGCTGTCGCCCAACGACCGTCTGGTTCGTCCGGCGCTACAGGCACATGACTATGGAATGGGCACGACGAACCTGGCAAGAGGCATGGCGGCAGCCTGCAAATTCGATGTACAGGATGATCCGGAGGCAGTAGAGCTTCAGGATATGATCAAACAAAAGGGCATTGCTGCAGCACTTAGTCACTACACAGCCATGGATGAGCAGCACCCTGTGCTTAAGCAGGCTGTAGAACATTATCATCAAATGTAAGGAACAACTCATATAGCGATTGCGTGCCGCATTATGACACCCAATCGCAAAACAAGAGCCTCACAGGAGTTAACTGTGAGGCTCTTGTTTGTGTTCAGCCTGATCTGTATACGATTCCAGACATCGCTGACAGATGCACGATTTACGCCGCTGCTCCACCGGAATGCGGTCAAACACACCTTCGGGAAACTCGGCATGATTGCACCAGCATTCGGAGTGGGGACGGCCAGCCGCATAGGAGCAGCCATTAGCCTCTCCGCATAATGGGCATAAGAGCACATTGACCTGGGAGGCTTTTGCAGCTGTCGACTTGGCCTGTGAAGAATAACTTTCGCTCATGGCATTCCTACTTTCTCCATATCGTCATACCTAATAGTATAGCAGGGCTGGCCCTATTCTTCAGGTGGCAATTCAATGGTCAGCCCTTCGACATGTTTGCGTCCCATTAATTTGCGCTTCTTCCGGTTCTCCTTTGTCTCCAGCACAATATCCAGATCATAGTCATCGCCTGGATACAGCTCATCTGCAGATATATGAAGTGTGAGGCGTTTCTTGTGAATTTTGACTTTCCGCCCGCGCAGCATTACCCCGATGTTTCCACGACTGTCTTCCACGTCACAGACGATTCCTGACTGGTTCAGATAGGCTGCGTATACACGATCCCCTTTTCGGAATTTTTTTGCTGGTGGATCCGACTTTGTACCTTCTACCTGCAGGGATGGATTTCCAGATTTAGTCGCTGCCGGGGAATGTACTTTCTTCTCCGTCTTCTGTGCAGGTGTGGAGTTCGGAAATGGCTCAAGGACAGAACTCTCAGTTGGTATTGGTTTCACTACTGGCATGATGGAGCTCATGCTGTTGATAGTACTCTTCGATATGCCTTGATCTGATATGGACTGGGAACGATCAATAATGTGCTGTGGCATCCCCAGCTTCAAGGCGATGGAATAGGCGTAGCTCTCACCTGCCTCGCCGATACGCAGACGGTAAAGGGGCTGCAGCGTAGCCGTATCAAATTCCATCCGTGCATTTTCGAATCCTCGCGCGGCAGCAGCAAAATGCTTGATTTCCCCAAAATGAGTGGTAGCCACCACGGTTGCCCCGCGGCTGTGCAGTTCCTCCAGCATGGCGATGGAAAGACCAACCCCCTCTCCAGGGTCCGTCCCAGAAGCCATCTCATCGATCAGGACAAGGGTGGATGAATTCGCCTGCTCGAGGATACCGATCATGTTGCGGATATGTGCCGAGAAGGTGCTGAGTGCCTGTTCCAAGCTCTGTCCGTCTCCAATATCGACAGCCACTTCGTGATATACGGCCATCTCGCCGCCTTCACCCACAGGAACGAGCAGACCGGACTGCATCATCAGGGTGAGCAGCCCCAAAGTTTTGAGCGCTACCGTTTTGCCGCCTGTATTTGGCCCTGTAATGATAAGTGAGGAATAATCCCTTCCGATGGCAAAATCAAGCGGAATCATGGAGGTGCCCATCAGAGGATGACGCGCCTGCTGAAGCGTAATTCGGCCCGATGTATTTACTTGAACCGTACGTCCATCCATAGTCGCCGCGTATTTCGCTTTGGCAAACAGGAAATCAAGGATACCTACCGTCTCGGTGTTCAGCGCAATCTCGCGGTTATAGGATTCGGCGAGTGACGTTAAATCACCCAGGATTTTCATTTCTTCTCTGGATTCCTCAGCTTGCAATGAAGCGAGTTCCATCTGCAGTCCCACCAGTTCCGCAGGTTCAATATAAACGGTTTGCCCGCTCCCGGATTCATCCAGGACACTGCCTTTCACCTGCTTGCGGAATTCTTTCTTGATGGGTAATACCGTTCTTCCGCCGCGCTGGCTGATTACGTTCTCCTGCATAATGGACCGGTGCTTGCTCACGAGAGAATCCAGCTTGCGCTTCATTCGTTCCTCGTTCACAGTCATCTTTTTCCGGATACGTGTCAGTTCCTTGCTTGCCTGATCCTGAATCCGGCCGCTGTAAATGCAGCGTTCGATCTCGCTTAACAGGGATTCCATCCGCATCATGGATGAAGCATACCGGCTTACCGTAGGAGCTGCTTCGGATTTGCCCTCCATGTATTTCATTAATTGTGCACAGCTTCGCAGAAACTGCGCAAGTTGAGTGAAGTCCCGCTCACTAAACAGATACCCGGTACCGAGCAGATCCATAATGGTCTCCATACCGTCAAGTGAAGGGATGGGGACACTGGCGCCATAACGGATGAGAGCAGAGGCCTCTTCTGTTTCCGCGAGGCGCATCTGGATCAGCCCGGGCTCCACCATGGGTTTCATTTCTTTCGCGTAACGTTTGCCCAGATAAGAAAGGGCGCAGGAAGCGACGTTGTTTTGAATTTGATGATAGCCCAGTGTATTCATTGTGTTTTCATTCATGCTTGATCTCTCCTTCGATTTTGAATTTGTAACTTCGGTGGTAACCCAGAATCTATTCCTGAAAACGCAAAAAGGGCGGAGAATGAACAAACGTCATTCTCCGCCCTGCATGTAGGGGAAAGCAGAGTCCATGATAGGTCTATACAAAAAAATCCACGCTGAACACAGCGCGGAAATAGACCCGGACAAGTACAATCCCGGAGGCGATTTATGATATCCGCTGTTCTTAACTAAGTACAGGGTTACGGCGCATCAAGAAATACACGTATGCCATAAGGCACAAGCGCACATGAAAGGCCAAACTCCTGAATATGAAACTTGATTAGTTAAGAACGCTCACCGACATCAAAATCTCTCCTTCGAATTGAGGAATATGCCTCCACTATAAACTGGAAACAGCCCCAAAGTCAATCTTAAGAATAAATAGTGGACTTGAATAAGATTGGGTTTTAAAATAACAATAGTAAATTAATCCAATGAAAGCGATATTATACAGACGGATATGTATTCCATCAGGCATTCATATATGCAGATTCTATACAAAGGAGGATGCTCACATTGCCTAAATATTTGCTGCGTTTGCTCTGTTTTACCATGATTCTAGGAGCCCTTCCAGTCATCGTTATCGGTTCCGTTTCCTATTCGATCGCTTCGCGTGACATTGAACAAAAAGTACGTGAGAGCAATCTGCAGATTCTGCATCAAACCCAAATGCGGGTAGAACAAGTTTTACGCAGCCTGCAATTGTCATCCATCCAGTATGTGAATTCTCCCTTAGTACTGCAAGCCATGAAGAAGCCGCTGGACAGCTCCGAGTTTCAGGAAATACGTGATCTCACGTCCGGGTTTAACAACCTGCAAGCGGTTACAAATATAGATCAGGCCTATCTGGTTAACCTGGATCAGGACTGGGTGGTTTCCATGAGATCATTTGGAAAGTTGGATGATTTCAGTATTCGGGACCGCATTGGCTCCTATCTCACCTATTCGAACAGTCTCTTCTGGGTGACTCAGAATGATCATTTGTCTACGGAAAGCATACCGGCCTCGGCTGGAATAGCCGAAGAGTCACAGGAACAGATGCCCACACTCATTTCATCGAATGACGTGGTCAGTATGGTATTCAAAATTCCAATGGTGCCGACGAATGTGAGCCCAAAGGGATTTCTTGTGATTGATATCGCAGATGCGGAAATTAGCACGTTTCTGAGCCAAAATCCGAACACCGGAGATATGTATGTCCTGGACCGGGATCAGAACTTTTTTCTGAACGAGAATGGGCAAGAAGAGAAATATGCTGCCTTGAATGAGGTAATTCAGGCTAAGGTGGAAACGAGCAATCAGGCAGAAGGCTTCTTTAACGCTGAAGTGGAAGGAAACCAGGTGGCTGTAAGCTACAGGAAATCACCGCTCAATGGGTGGCTGTATGTATCAGTGGTATCTCTTGGACAGATCACTGCCCAGTCTCAGAAAATTGCTCTTGTGACGGGGGTAGCTACACTCGTCATGTTATGCGTGACCGGATTGTTTGCCATCTATGGCAGCCGCCGGATGTATTCTCCCATCTCCAGACTGCTTCAGTTTACGAAGGGGCTGGACTCTCCGGTTTTGCAGACGGGCCGCCGTCAGGATGAATTTATTTATATTGAGGAGCGTTTATCCACGCTGTTCAGCTCGGAAAAATCGCTGCGGGAACAGATGAAGGGACAGCATGTTCATCTGGAGGAATTTTTCATGACCAAACTGCTGACCGGTAAAATCTCGGAAGAGGATTTCAGGTATCAGGGTGAACGTTATGATTTTCCGGCAGACTGGTCGAGCCTGGGTGTGCTTACACTGCAGATCGATACGCTCGAAGGAACCAGGTACGAAGAACAGGACAGGGACCTGCTGCTGTTTGCCGTTAACAATATGGTTGGAGAGCTTCTGCCTGCGGAATTGCGCTTCACTCCAGTTATGATCGATGATGCACAAGTGACGGTTCTGGCTACAAGGCTGAATGATGAGCTGCAGCTCAAGGAGTGGATGCACAATCAGGCCGAATGGATCAGGGAACGCGTAGTCACCTATCTCAATCTGCCCGTAAGTATCGGCATAAGCCGTTCCTATTTTGCCATTGGAGATACACCTAGGGCGTATCAGGAGAGCCGGGAGGCGCTGCAGGGCAGGGTGAGTCTGGGAAGCCGTATCATTTTGCATTATGAAGATATCCAGCCGCGAGGCCAGACCGAGGCAGCCTTATATACACAGCTCAGAATGATCGAGGATCAGCTGGCCTCTGCCTTGAAACAAGGCGATGAGGAGAAAACCGATATGTATTTTACACAGTATCTGGGGCTGCTCGCTGACAAAAAACTGCATTTTAGTGAATATCCCGTCATTATGGTTCAGCTTCTGTCCCGTGTGTACCAGCTGGTGCAGGAACAGGGAGGGGATGTGGCCGAAGTGCTTGGCGAGAAGGCATCCATGGCTCAGCTGCTGAAGCTCTCCACCCTTGATGAAATGACGAACTGGTTCCGTAAACGGTTATTTGTACCCGTCATTCGTTTCTGGCGGGAGCAGGAAGAATCACAGTATATGAACATCGCCCGGCGGATGATCCGATTGATCGAGGAGCGCTATGACCGTGAACTGTCATTGGAGGCCTGTGCGGAAGAGCTGAATTTCCATCCTGTTTATTTAAGCCGGGTTTTCAAGAAGGAAGCTGGTGTGAATTTCACGGAATATCTGGCAGAGTATCGAATGGAAAAAGCCAAGACCTGGCTTCAGACAACCAACCTCAAAATATCGGAAATTGCCGAGAAACTAAATTACACTAACCCCACTGCGTTTATCCGAACGTTTCGTAAAATTACGGGAACAACTCCCGGCAAGTATCGGGAACAGCAGCGGTAAAACTAAGCCTGCTCTGCCTGCCATGGCGGGCAGGCTTTTTTATGCTTGTACACTCTGCTGACCGTGCGCCATCGTCCCGGGTTAAGACAGGATTATAGAGGTTAAAACGGGTGCATCTGCGCCTGAGATTTCAACGGGCGAAGTGCCCTAAACCCTTGCCTGGCAAGGAAAAACAAGAAGCTAAAACCGGACGATAGCCAGTGATTCGTTTATCCTCCACAATGAAGGCATGAGTTCAGGAATTGAACTTTTGTAATCGTTTCCAATGTGGGGAGGAAAACACTATGAAAGCCGAAACGACGGCTCGGACACGGCCCGCTGCCCGCAGTGACAAAAACCTGCTGTGGAGGGACGTTATCAAAAACCGGTGGCTCTACATCATGCTGATACCGGGAGTGCTTTACTTTGTTATTTTCAAATATATACCCATGTATGGCATTACGATGGCTTTTCAGGATTACACACCGTACAAAGGCATTTTGGGGAGTGACTGGGTAGGACTCAAGCATTTTCAGCGTTTCTTCGGGGAACCGCAGTTCTGGACCCTGTTCCGGAACACGTTTTTGCTGGCGATCTATAATCTGGTCTTCTTCTTCCCACTGCCCATCGTGCTGGCACTGATGCTGAATGAAGTGCGCCGTGAGCGCTTCAAGCGTTTTGTACAGACGCTGGTCTATGTTCCGCACTTTGTATCATGGGTTGTGGTTGTCGGGGTATTCTATATGCTATTTACCACGGAGGGCGGCGCCATCAACGAATTGCTGTACAGTCTGACGGGGCAAAAGATTGCGTTCCTGCTGGAGCCAGGCTGGTTCCGTTCCATGATTGTCGGACAATCCATCTGGAAAGAGGTGGGCTGGGGCACGATTATTTTCCTCGCGGCACTTTCCGGTGTAGACACGCAGCTCTATGAAGCTGCACGGATTGATGGAGCCAACCGCTGGCGCCAGACATGGCATATTACGCTGCCTGCCATCCGCAGTACGATCGTAATTTTGCTCATTCTTCGTCTGGGCAACTTCCTGGATACAGGATTCGAACAGATCTTCCTGATGCTGACGCCGACCAACAGGGATGTGGGTGAGGTATTCGATACCTACGTATACACCAAAGGTCTGACGCAGGCACAGTACAGCTACAGTGCTGCTGTCGGTTTGTTCAAGTCGGTTGTTGGGCTGGCGCTTGTACTGGGTGCCAACAAGCTGGCCAAAAAATTCGGGGAGGAAGGCGTCTACTGATATGGGAATGAGCAAGCAGACGTCTTCACCAGACAGGAGTGAACATTAAGATGCAACAGGATAAAACGTGGGGCAACCGAATCTTCGATATCGTCAATCATGGTTTGCTTCTGTTGATCGGAATTGTGACCGTCATTCCGTTTATCTACATTCTGGCTGTCTCGTTTACCAGCCCGCATGAGGTGGCGAAGGGAGGATTCATCCTTTTCCCCAAAGAATTCTCCCTGGCGGCCTATCGTTACATTTTCTCGACAGATACACTGATTCGCAGTCTCGGAGTCTCGATCTACATTACTGTGGTCGGTACATTGATTAACTTGTTATTCACGTCGCTGATGGCGTATCCGCTATCCAGAAGATATCTGCGAGGACGGCAGCCAATTCTGCTCGGCGTATTGTTTACCATGCTGTTCAGCGGAGGCATGATTCCTACCTATTTCGTAGTTAAATCACTGCACCTGACCGATACGTTATGGTCCCTGATGCTGCCTACCGCCATCAGTGCGTTCAACCTGATCGTACTTAAGAACTTTTTCCAGGCCATTCCGGATGAATTGGAGGATGCCGCCAAAATAGACGGCTGTAATGATGTCGGTGTTCTGTTCCGTATTGTACTGCCTTTGTCGATGCCGGCGATGGCCACGTTCTCCCTGTTCTATGCAGTCGCTCACTGGAACAGCTTCTTCAACGCCGTCATCTACATCAATGATAGCGAGAAGTGGCCGGTTCAAGTATGGCTTCGTGAGATTGTCATTCTGGCTCAGAGCCGGATTGGTGACACGAGTATTGAGGAGACGGAGATTCAGCCGCTGACCATTCGCATGGCTGTCATTGTGTTCTCAACGATTCCAATCATGCTTGTGTATCCATTCCTGCAAAAGCATTTTGCCAAGGGAGTGATGCTGGGGTCTGTGAAAGGTTGAGATTG
Source organism: Paenibacillus xylanilyticus (assembly GCF_009664365.1). NCBI lineage: Bacteria > Bacillati > Bacillota > Bacilli > Caryophanales > Paenibacillaceae > Paenibacillus > Paenibacillus xylanilyticus. Next base: position 5,031,285 of record NZ_CP044310.1, on the reverse strand, counting down.
GTGATTGAATGGATGGTTGCAGAATATAGCATACAGCATGCAGCATGCGGAATCAGCAATGTATAAAAGGGGAGGTTTTCATTTGATGAGAGGAACAAAAAAGAAAGCTCTGTCTGTCCTGAGCACACTTGCACTGGTAACGGGATTGCTGGCTGGATGCGGATCAGACGAGGGTCAGGCTGCCGAGGGCGGCGTACAGAACATCTCCATCGCGATTGCACAGGTAGGGGATGTGCCTAGTAAAGGAAATGAGGTTCAGCAAAAAATCGAAGCCTTTACCAACACCAAGCTGGATATTCAGTGGATCCCCGCTTCGGCGTACAATGACAAAATTAATGTCATGATCGCTTCCAGCGATATGCCGAAGATCGTCAAAGTGCAGTACAACCCGACAGTCACAAGTGCCATGCGCAACGATGTGTTTTGGGAGATCGGTCCCCTGCTCAAGGATTATAAAAATCTGTCCGCTCAGAACGAGCGCTTCTTCAACAACATCAAGGTAGACGGAAAAGTCTATGGCGTACCGGTGTTCTCCGATATTGCACGGGCGACGGTCATATACCGCAAAGACTGGTTCGACAAGCTGAATCTCAAGGTACCGACCACACCGGATGAATGGTATGAAACGATCAAAACCCTGGCAACTTCCGATCCGGATGGAGATGGGCAGGATAACACATTCGGTCTGATGCTGTTCAAAAAATACAACGAAGATCAATATTCCTTCACGACGCGTCTTGGCGTAAGCTTCGGTGCGCCGAACAAGTGGAAGGTTGAGGATGATGGCAGCTTCACACCGGAGTTCATGACCCCTGAATACATGCAGGTGCTGGATCTGCTGAAACGCTTGTATGATGAGAAGCTGCTGAATCAGGACTTTGCCGTGTTTGATTCCACGGAAGCGGAGAAAAAGTATGACTCCGGCGTTGTCGGCATGCGTGTCGGCGTAGCACAGAACGGTAAGAGTCAGCAGGAGCGTCTCTCCAAGAATGACCCGGACGGGGTTGTGGACATTGCAGGTTTGCTTGGAGCGAACGGCGACCGTGTTGCGGGCCAGACAGGCAACTCCGGCATATTGGCCTTTCCTAAAGCGACAGTGAAATCCGAAGAGGAGCTGAAAAGCCTGCTGAGCTTTTTGGATAAGTTGATGGAACCGGAGATGGCCACACTGCTCATGCGTGGAATAGAAGACAAACATTACACCAAAGTGGGCGAGGATGAAGTGGAAATGAGCGACTTCGATGCGTTCCAGCGTGAGGTGAAGCCATATCGTGACAATCTGCCATACGTTGAAGGTTATAATGTGCCGAAATTGAAGGATACCGAGCTGGGGGTAAAAGGAACGGAGCTAGCCAAAGAGCTGGCCGAACATGCGGTTCCGAATCCTGCACTTACGTTATACTCGCCAACCTACGGTGATCGCGGGGCTGATCTGGATCAGATGATTGCCGATGCGCAAACCAAATACATCATGGGCAAGATTGATGAAAATGGCTGGAAACAGGAGATTGAGAATTGGGCTAATGCGGGCGGAACGAAGATTCGCGAGGAATACGCAGAAGATTACAAAAAACAGGCTCAATAAGCGAGCGGATGCGGAGGGTATCGATGAAGGAAACCTTGCAGTTCACACCGGTACGAATGGCAGATCAGTTCATGGAAAGTTACCGCAATCATCAGCTGTACCCCACCTGGCATTATGAGAACGGCTGTCTGCTGAAGGCGCTGGAAGAACTATATCATCGTACAGGGGAAGCCAAGTATTACGATTACATCCGGGAGCTGATGGATCACTTTATTCAGGAGGATGGCACGATACGCTCGTATAACGTCGAGGAGTACAATCTGGACCAGATTAATCAGGGGAAATCTTTATTCTTCCTAATGGCTCAAACAGGTGAAGCGAAATACCGCAAGGCAGCAGACCTGCTCATGGTTCAGCTCAAAGGGCAGCCGCGAACCAGCGAAGGCGGTTTCTGGCACAAGAAGATCTATCCTTTTCAGATGTGGCTGGATGGATTGTATATGGCAACTCCGTTTCTCGCGCAGTATGGGGCAGTAACGGGCGAAGAAAAGTGGTTTGACCGGGCGGCTCAGCAGCTGCTGCTGGTGGAGAAGCATACCCGCGATCCGCGCAGCGGTTTGCTGTATCATGGCTGGGATGAGAGCAGGGAGCAGCGCTGGAGCTCGGGCGAAACCGGCTGTTCTCCCCATGTCTGGAGCCGGGCCATGGGTTGGTATGTGATGGCCGTAGTGGATACACTGGATCATCTGCCTGTAGATCATGAACAGCGCGGCCAGATTGTCGGCATTTTTGAACGCGTGGCCAATGCACTTGTGCATGTACAGGATCAACAGACGGGGCTATGGCCTCATCTGCTGGACCAACCTGGGCGTGAGCGCAATTATCTGGAAGCGTCGGGTACATCGATGTTTGTATATGCGCTGGCCAAAGGTGTACGCAAAGGTTACCTAAGTGGCAAGTTCAAGGAGATCGCAGATAAAGGATATCAGGGGCTGCTCCAGCACTTGCTGCAAACCGATCGTGAAGGTGTACTGTCGCTGACTCAGTGCAACGGCGGTGCAGGTCTTGGGGGAAGTCCGTATCGTGACGGGTCGTACGAATATTATGTAACCGAGTCGATCCGAATCAATGATCCGAAATCGGTTGCCCCGTTTATCCTGGCAGGTGTGGAGATGGAACTGGCTTAACGCTGGTTCTTTTCTTCAGACAGAATTATGATAGCGCATTCATTCAGGCAAGCCTAATGCTGGTAGTGACGATAATATAAAAGGGAGAGATGGTTCATGAGTCCAAAAGGTCGGGTGTCCCGTATAGGCGGATTGGTTGTCATTGGTGCAATGTCTGCCGGACTGCTTGCAGGTTGTGGAGGAGAAAAGGCTCCAGCCGCCGGGGAAGGCAAGTTTCCCATTTCCATCTCTTTGATGCAGGTAGGCGATGTGCCCGCGAAGGAAAATGGGGTGGAGCAAAAGATTGAGGAGTATACGAATACGGATGTCAATGTTCAGTGGATACCACAGTCGGCTTTTGATGACAAGGTGAACGTCATGGTTGCTTCCGGAGAGATGCCGACCATTATGCGTGTAAACTACGTGCCGACCACGTTCAATGCAGCCAAAACGGGACTGTTCTGGGAGCTGGGGCCCTACCTGAAGGATTATAAAAATCTGTCTGCACAATCCGAGGCCTATTTTAACAATATCAAGATTGAGGGCAAAATTTACGGCATTCCGAACTTCCGCGATATCGGACGAACGGCCATTGTATACCGCAAGGATTGGTTTGACAAGTTGAAGCTGGATGTGCCAAAGACACTGGATGACTGGTATGAAGTGATGCGTTCCATGCGCAAGGATGATCCGGACGGGAATGGCAAGGAAGATACGTATGGTGCGCTGCTCTTCAAGAAGTATAACGAAGGCGTGTCTTCACCGCTGACCCGGATTGCCGTGAGCATCGGGGGTGTGAACAAGTGGGGGGTGGATGATGCGGGCAAACTGACTCCGGAATTCCTGACCACTGAATATGTGGACACCATGAAGCTGTTTAAGCGACTGTTCAGTGAAGGTCTGATCAACAGTGATTTCCCTGCTCTCGACCCTTCGGATGCGGATAAAAAAATGGACTCTGGCCTGGTCGGGATGAAGCTGAACGGCGTGGCGCAAAACGGCAAGTCATCCCAGCAGCGGCTGACGCCTAACGCTCCGGATGGGGTGATCGATGTAGCTCCGTTCCAAGGAGAAGATGGTATACGCATTGCCGGGGAACCGGGGAACTATGGCATGCTGGTGATCCCGAAGGCAGCCGTCCCGGATGAGGAGCAATTGAAGAAAGTGCTCACATTCCTCGATCAGCTGATGGATGAGGAGCTGAGTACGCTGCAGCTTCGCGGGCTGCTCGATGTGCACTACACCAAGACAGCGGACGGTAAAACCGAACTCAAGGATTTTGACGCTTATCAACGCGAAGTGAAGCCGTACCGTGACAATTTGTTAAGTGTTGAAGGATACAACGTGGCTGAATTGGTTGATGTCCCGATTGGCATGAAGGGCACCAAGATGGCTCGCGAGAATGAGCAGTATGCCATTCCGAATCCTGCGCTGACACTGTCATCGGCCATCTATACCGAGCGGGGTCAGGAACTGGATCAGATGATCTGGGATGCACAGACGAAGTACATTATGGGCAAGATGGACGACGCAGGCTGGGAGCAGGAAGTGGCTAACTGGCGAAAAGCCGGGGGAGACCAGCTGATCTCTGAACTGGAGGCATCTTACGCCGAACTGAACGGGAAATAAAGAAAGTGCAAATAATACGTGTGCTCGAAGAAGCTATGTTTTACGTGAATAGACGTGAAGCCTGGCTTCTTTTTCTTCTACAGGATTATGGTTGGGCAGTGGAACGGGTATAAAAGAAAGGAACATTCTTTTCACATCCATTTATACTCAAGCGAGAGGGGAAAGACATCATGATCGAAGAACACGACAAGCAAGACATAGCTGGAAATGATACATACGAGGGAAAAGATCTGGGGGTAACGATCGGCGCTCAATTCTGCCAATTCAAAGTATGGGCGCCCGATGCCGTTCAGATGCACGTGCTGCTCTACCCGGCATCCACAGCCGAGCTTCCAGGAGGACAGGGAGGAACCGGGGAAGAACGTGCCGAGCCAAAGGAATTCCTAATGGAACGACAGCAGCAGGGTATCTGGCTGTTGAAGCTGGATGGAGAATGGAATGGTTATCGGTATATGTACCGGGCCACCTTCAAGGGAGGACGACAGGAGACAGCGGTGGATCCTTATGCAAGAGCAGTTACCATGAATGGTGAAATGGGCGTTATTATCAGGCTGGAAGAGACCGATCCCCAAGGATGGAGTCAGGATTTTCGTCCAGAGCTGAAGAGTCCGGTGGATGCCGTATTGTACGAGCTGCATGTGCGCGATTTTTCAATTCACCCATCATCAGGCATGCTGAACAAAGGCAAGTATTTGGCTTTTACGGAAACAGGACTGCGCGATTGCGAGGGCAATACACTGGGGATTGATCATTTGGCCGAGCTTGGGATTACCCATGTGCACCTGCTGCCCGTGTTTGATTTTGCCACCGTGGATGAATCCAGGGCTGGAGACCGTGCTTACGGTGATTCCGAGGATTCCAGCTATAATTGGGGGTATGATCCGCTGCATTACAACGTTCCCGAAGGCTCTTATGCCACTCGTGCAGATGAGCCTGGTACACGCATCCGTGAGCTCAAAGCTTTGGTGCTAGCCCTTCATCAGAGAGGTATCGGAGTAATTATGGATGTGGTGTATAACCATACGTTTAATACAGCCGACAGTTCATTTGAGAAGCTGGTCCCGGGGTATTACTATCGTCAGAATGCGGATGGCACATACAGCAACGGTTCAGGGACTGGGAATGAGGTAGCCACAGAACGTCCGATGGTACGCAAGTTTATCCTGGAATCGGTGCGTTACTGGGCAGAGGAATACCATATTGATGGGTTTCGGTTTGACCTGATGGGGTTGATTGATACGACAACGATGCGGGAACTGGCTGCGGAACTGCATGAACATGTTTCTCCATCCATCCTATTGTACGGTGAGCCATGGGCGGCCTCGGACTCCCCACTAGGAGAGCGAATGACCCTCAAGGGAGATCAGAAAAGAGACGGACTAGCTGTATTCAACGATAATTATCGTGGAGCAATTAAAGGGGACAGTGATGGAGCAGAGAAAGGATTCGCGACAGGTGCGGAGGGAAAGGAAGAGGATATCTGGACGGGTGTAAGGGGAGCGATTACCGATTTTACGGCCAGTCCATCCGAGACGGTGAATTACGTAACGGTTCACGATAATCTGAATCTGTGGGACAAGGTTGTGCATTCACAAGAACTGGAAGAACAGCTTGGGTTTATCTCCTATGATGATGAGGGACACATTCGTGGATATGACAGTGTAGAGCAGGCAGTACAGCATGCGAATCCGTATATGCAGATTGATCCGAATCATGTGCTGGAGAATGAAACGGTTCGGCGCTGCTTGCTTGCGAATGGCATTGTGCTGACATCCCAAGGGATTCCGCTGCTTGCGGCGGGGGATGAGTTTTTGCGCAGTAAATATGGCGATGCCAACAGTCACGAGAGTGGTGATGCCGTCAATGCGATTCGTTGGGAACAAAAGCAGCGGTTCAAGCCGGTATTCGATTACTACCGCGGACTGATTCGTCTTCGCCGTGAACATGCTGCCTTCCGGTTGAGAACCCGGGAGGACATTAATCAACATGTATCTCTGTTAAAAAAAGATAAAAGCCTGCTTGCCTATGAGCTATCAGGCACGGCTGCCGGGGATTCCTGGGATCGAATTATCGTGATCTACAACGCGGCAAAGGAAAGCCGAACCCTCTCTATTCCCCGCGGAATGTGGAATATCGTTGTAGAGCAGGGACAAGCAGGTCTTGAACCACTGCGCACCGTCAACGATGGGCAGGTCAGCGTACCGGCGATATCCCTGATGGTCATGTATGTCAATAATTAAATTTTTTCGTATGGTAGTAAAGCACCCTTCTTCGCTGCGAAGAGAAGGGTGCTTTATTTTTTGTTTTTTTGATCAGACAGGTACAAATGCTGTCAATCTGCGGCGCTTGTTTACATATGCTGTATTTTGAAAGCGATTGCTGCAAGGGTTTGACCAAAATCCAGCGAGTGACTTCATGAAAGCCTCTGTTCAACCGATATGTTGAGTACAGACAACCCCGGGTTGACAAATGACGTCCCACTCCGTACCATCGGGACAACACGAAATCAATGGATATAAAGGCGGTGGGAACGATGCCGGAATGGACATCTTTTCGTTACGAAGGCAACGATCTTGGCTTAACATATACTCGTGCTTCCAGTACTTTCAAGCTGTGGGCCCCAACGGCTCAGCAGGTTTCTATATTGGTTTTTGAAAATGAGGGCAGCTACAATGCAAGAGGATGGGTAACAGAACATGATGGTGGGCAGGCAAGTGACATGACTCGTGATGAAGACGGTATATGGAGCGTGAAGCTGGCAGGCGATTGGGCCGGATTTTATTACATGTATCGCATTACTCACGATGATCAACGCATAGAAGTCGTGGTAGATCCTTATGCCCGCGCCGTGTCGCCCAATGGTCAGCGGACGGCCATTATTGATCTCGATACAACGCATCCACCGGATTGGGAGCTGGACGTGAAGCCTATTTTTCAGCGGCCGGTGGACGCCGTCATTTATGAATTGCATGTGCGTGATTTCTCCTCCGATCCCCATGCCGACATTCCGTATAAAGGGAAATTTCTGGCCTTCACCGCTTCGGGACTGACCGACAGGGCATGTCATCGTATCGGGGTGGATCATCTTGCCGAACTTGGGATTACCCATGTGCATCTTCTGCCTGTGGCGGATTACCAGACGGTAAATGAACTGGAATCTGCTGAAGAAGGCACAACGTTCAGAGCACCCTATAACTGGGGTTATGATCCACAGCACTATAACGTCCCGGAAGGCTCCTATGCTACGGATCCGCGGGATCCAGCCGTGCGAATTCGTGAGTTCAAAGCTTTGGTGCAGTCTCTGCATCGCCAGGGTATACGTGTCGTGCTTGATGTGGTCTACAATCATACGTATGGTGTGGACGAAGGTCCATTTGAACGGATTGTACCCGGTTATTTTTACCGCTATCGGTCAGACGGCACACTGAGTAATGGGTCGGGTGTAGGCAATGAACTGGCTACAGAGCGCCCAATGGTGCGAAAATATATTATAGACTCTCTTCTGTACTGGGCTGAGGAATATCATGTTGATGGTTTCCGTTTCGATCTCATGGGCCTGATTGACACGGATACGATGAATGAATTGACCCGTGAGCTGCGTGAGCAGATTGATCCTGCCATGCTAATTTATGGGGAGCCGTGGACAGGCGGAGACTCACCACTGGATCGCAAAACCCTGAAAGGAACCCAGCGGGGTCAGGGATTTGCCGTATTCAATGATCATTTCCGCAGTGCGATCAAAGGGGACAGCGATGGCAGCGGGAAAGGGTATGTAACCGGAGCAGATGGCCTGGAGCATGAGCTGCTTAAGGGAATTTCCGGAGCTATCGATGACTTTACATCCTCACCTGTGGAGACCGTCAATTATGTCACGGCACATGACAACCTGAACCTGTGGGACAAAATCGCAACCACAATGAATCTCAGACATGAATTAGGTTTTCCAGCATGGAGAGACGGCCAACCGGTGGAGGGAGGGAGTGCAGAATCGGCGGTAAAGGCAGCAGATCCCTATCGGTATGTGGAAGCTGATGATGTGCTTAACCATGAGATGGTTCGCCGCTCGCTGCTAGCCTCCGGAATATTGCTAACCTCTCAGGGGATACCTTTTCTGCATGCAGGGGATGAGCTCCTACGATCAAAAGCGGGAGATCACAACAGTTACCGCAGCGGAGATGCGGTTAACGCCATTCAGTGGGCGAACAAATCCCGTTTCAGACCTGTCTTTGACTATTACCGGGGGTTAATACATCTGCGCCGTACTCATCCTGCCTTTCGCATGATCAGCGCAGATCAGATCCGGAATCACCTTCGCATTCTACGTGCTGACGGTAATGTCGTCATATTCATGCTGCAGGATGGGGCTAATCAGGACACCTGGAATCGAATTATCGTGGCCTATAATGCGACAGCGTACCAGCAGCAGATTCATTTGCCGGAAGGTGACTGGCATGTGGTTGTTAACGATCATCAGGCAGGTACAGACTCGATTGTGACGGTTAGCGGCATTGCTCCTATAGAGCGCTGGTCGTTAATGGTACTGTATGATTTCGAACATGTGGGCGGAACAGAACCGGCTACCATTGAGATTAATACTCCACGGCAGGTGTATAGCCCAGGTGAAACGGCAGGGCTGCGGGCGATTGTGCGTGACCGTCTCGGTAATGTAGTAGAGAATTGCGAAGTCCTGTGGCATTCTTCGGAGCCGCAGCGGATTCAGATCGACCCGGATGGAACGATCCATGCCAAAGAGACAGGTGAAGCAGCGATAACGGTTCAATGTGGTCATATCTTTGCTACTAGTCTCTTGCAGGTGGAGCATCGTCATGCCGAACGAATTGAGCTTGTCGGTGAAACGGTTCTGTATACGACACGAATCAGTCGTTTCCGTGCATTGGTGCTGGATCAATTTGGGCAGCCGCTTCAAGGGACTGCCATACGCTGGCTTTCCTCGAATTCGGATATTGCAACGGTCAGTACGGCTGGAATCGTTCGTGCCTTATCCCCAGGGACAGCGCAAATTACAGCCATGGCTGGCAGTATACAGTCTACGGCAACAATCAAAGTCCACAAGCACGTCTCACGTCTGGTTACGCTTCGTTATGAACGGGAGGATCAACAGTACGAGGGATGGGATGTTTGGGTATGGGGCACAGGAATGGCAGATGGAGCGGTACCCCTTGAACGAGTGGGCAATGCCGCAGAGGCCCGTATTCGTGTAGCTCCAGGCCTGCACCATCTGGGGCTGATTATTCGGCTGAATGAGTGGCAGGCCAAGGATACCTGTGGAGACCGATATGTAGATATTGTGCCAGAAGACGGGGATGTGCAGATTGTTGTGCAGAGCGGTACAGACCAAATGCAGGTTATACGCGAGAGTGATGAAGAGGAGAACCGTACCAGTGCTTGAATCCTCTTGTCAGATTCGTATAGTAGGGGTAGATAAAACTAGAAGCAGCAGGCAGTCGGAGGGTCTTTCCGGCTGTCTTTTTTTGGTGAACAGAGCTTGGATTTTGAATTGGAAAAAGGGATGAATTGTACAAGCCAATGTTTGAGAAACAAGTTCATTGGGGTATATATAGATATGGCCCCAGATTTGGCCGCAGAAAAAAAGACCCATTGGTCTATGAGAGAAGCCGAATGCTTCCCAACACCAAACAAAGTAGGGATCCCTTGAAGGAGGATGTTCAATCATGAAATCCAACGGAAAAATGGCTCAACTTACTGCAACTCCACGAACTGAAAAGAAAGGTGCGGCCTTGCGCCTGTTAAGACAAGGCGGACGTGTTCCGGCTGTCGTTTATGGTCCAGAATTTGAAGGGGCCTCCATACATGTGGATGAAAAAGAGATGCTCAAAGTCGCTCGTACAGGTCGTTCCGAGATGTTCAACCTCAATCTGGAGGGTGGAAAAACCGTTCCTGTGCTGATTAAGGATCAGCAGGAGCGCAATGGACGTCTGCTGCACGTGGACTTCTTGCAAATATCCAAAAATAAACCGATCAGCGTAAGTGTACCGATCGATTTCCAAGGTACGGCTGCTGGCTCCAAAGCCGGTGGTGTGTTCCAGACGCAGGAAACCGAAGTGGAAGTCGAAGGACTTCCAGCCGACCTGCCGACTTCCATCGAGGTGGATGTCAGCGGGCTGGACATTGGTGATCGCCTGACAGCGGAAGATATTAAACTGGATAAGGGCTTGACACTAATTACGTCACCCGATTCCATTATCGCATCCGTTATGCCACCGCAGGCGGCTGAGGAAGAGCCAACAGCTTCTGCTGATGAGGCAGAACCTGTGGCTGCAGAGGAAGAGAAGGCAGCAGACGAATAATAGGGGCGTGGGAGTTCAGCTCTCCTACCCCAGACGAAGCCCGGTCAACATGACCGGGCTTTTTTTGCAATTAGAGATGGTTATAATGGATACAAGTGATACAATACACCGATCCGAAGCAGATCACGTCATTTTCGCAAACAGGTCAGTATAAGTTCTTAGGAAAGTAGGCAAGTTTATGTTTGATCCAACCGTGTACGACAATCTCAAGGTCGGTATTGAGAACTATCTGTATGATCTCGACAATCTCGATGAGATCATTCACATATCCAACAGGAAGGACATCCTGGAAATGGCGAGTATGTCCAGAGAGTTCGTGCTGCAGTTCGTTCTAAGGGAGCATTCTGAGGTCAAAGGGGAGATTATACTTCGAAGCTCTCTAGAAGCGCTGGCGGCCGAAATATTGGAGTCACCCGGCAGCCAGCCGGGATGCCGGCTTGAGCTTCGGTTTAGCCAGGAGACTCCTGAGCCAGACAGGCTATGTCCCGCAATTCGCTCCATCATACAAGTGAGCTGGCCAGATCAGCGCTTGGTACAGGACATTCACTTTGTGTATGGAGAGGAACCCATCAGGTATAATGTTTCAAGTCATGTGTATTTTGATCGAAACGTGAATGAAGACCAGATGGGAGATATTCCGGAATTATGTGAACATTTGGTGAACGTGTTGGGGAAATTAGTCCAGCTGCATAATTAATCATTCGTAAAGCCCTGTCTCTTCCCACGAGACGGGGCTTTTTTGTCATTTTATTAGAAATCTTAAATAGGCTTTGAGGCTTAGGTATAAGGGCTTGTATCTAATATTTTACGCAAGATAGTCATAAAATGTATATTAATAAAGGAGAAAAAGTGCAATTGAACTATACATAACTAGTGAGTTTGCGAAATAATGAATGGGACTAAAGATTTATAGATGTACTAAAGGAACTAGTTTTCCTTGCCGATAAAATATCGAAGGGGAGAAACTACATGACAGAGAAATTAATTCGTCTGCTGCGTATACTTCAGGCTATACAAGCCTATCCCGGAATCTCAGCCAAGGAGTTGGCTGCGAAATGTGATACAACTGTACGCACGATCTATCGCGATCTCCGGATTTTGGACAGGGTTGCCCCTATCATGAACGAAGGCTACGGCAAGGGTTATCGGTTTATTGGGAATTTCGCCTTGTATCCACTCGATTTCACGGAGCAGGAGGCTATGGTCTTCTCCATGCTTCCGTCTGTTCTGGATACTTCCCAATTGCCGGCTGAATTCGATGCAGCTTTTGACAAAGTGATGTCGGTCCATACCAAGCTAAAATCAAGAAACAGTGATATCGTGGAGAACATTGCAGGTATCATACGCATGGGCACGCCTGCATACCGGGAGGAAGGAAAAGACCCCAATCTGCTTATCCCGATTATTGAAGCTATTCTTAATCAGGAAACCATACGTACCCGGTATCGAACACTGACCAACAATGATATTACGGTCCGTGACATCGATCCCTATTATCTAATTCCACGCGATCAGCGCTTTTATCTTGTCGGGTACTGCCATCTGGTGCAAAAGGTGCGATTGTTTCGCATGAGTCGATTTATGGACGTGAATCAGACAGGTACCCACTTTGACAAAGCGGATTTCAACATAGCGCAGTATATGAAAAATACGTGGTCTGTTGATCGAGGGGACGAACATATTCATTTCAAGGTGAGATTTACGGAAAGAATGGCACCCTACATAAAAGAAGAAGAAATGTTTGTTCGTCCACGCATGACGGATCTGCCTGATGGCGGATTGTTATTCGAAGTCACACTAAACAGCAGTCGTGAGTTCCTGATGTGGTTATATCAATTTGGCCCTCAAGCGGAGGTTCTTGAGCCCCGAGAATTTCGAACAGAGATTCGCAAACAACTGACTCAATGGTTGAAGCACTATGAGGGAGATGAATAGTTTGATGATTGGTTATTTTAACTTTGAAACTTGGAATGAAGGAAAAGGAGAAAAACATGTTATGAGCAGCAACTTATTTGCAGCCATGGATCGAATGGAGCATTATCATGGTATCCAGGCATTAAATGTTGATGATACTGTATTTTTGGTTAAGGATCCCAATAATCGTACAGATCATCAGGCGATCAAGGTGGTTATTCCACCAATAGGTACCGTGGGATATATCGTGAACGACCCAGTTGTTGTTCCTCACGGGTGCTGGGCAGGATCTGGATTTTATGATGTCTTTCACCAGCAGACCTGTGCGAAGGTCCGGTTTGCCATGAAAGATATGATTATTGTTGAGCTGATTGAAATGGTACATGTCCCCATCCCCCAAATGGAGTCATGGATCACAAGCTGGCAGTCACGGGAAAAAGCCTAACCAGTCCCTCGCAGCAATTGGGGCAGCTTTGTTATGACTTCTGTTCAAATTATGCTCATTGGCGGATTAGTCTTGTATAAGCTGCTTCGAGATGCATGGCCGTTCGGGACCAGCCAAACTGGTTCACGGCAATTGCCCGCCCAGCCTTGCCAAGAGTTTCGGCTAGCTTCGGATCCCGGGCAAGCTTCTGAAGGCAAGCCGCAAATGGCTGAGGTTTGTCATATGGAGAAACCAGATAACCGCTGCTGCCGGACTCAATAATTTCTCGAATGCCACCATTGTCTGAAGCGATCACAGGCAGACCGGAAGCCATGGCTTCAACGTTAACTAACCCGAAGGCTTCGTGCATTTGAGACGGGCAGACCAGGCAATCAGCGGCCCGGTACAAGTGGTGTATTTGTTCATGGGCAATCTGTCCGAGAAAAGATGATCGTATCCCGAGTTTTCGGGCTAGCAGACGCAGCTTGCGCACATAGACCTGTGGTCCCTTGCCTGCAATAATCAGCTGTACATCAACCTTCTGCTGCACAAGTGCTACTGCGCGAATCAGAATGTCCACACCTTTGCCTGGAACCAGTCTGCCGACATACAGCACGGAAAAGGGTTGTGAACGCTCTGACAGCGTGAGGTTTGTTCCATCGCTTAGGGCTGGAACGAAGCGAGTGAGATCGGCACCCAGAGGAATAACATTCATCAGATGTTTCACCGAAGGGAACCTGCGCCCTAATCTGTCTCTGAGCGACAAACTGTTGACGGCGATGCAGTCGGCTTGTCGTAACAACGCTAATCTTGCTGGTCCAGGCTGAGCGAAGGTCAGGGAGTGAAGGAACAGGATTACAGGGGTGTCAGGCAGGCTTCGTTTGATTCGGGCCAAGCAGCGCGGCCTGTTATCCACCTGGATCAGATCAAACGAATTTTCCTTTAAGAGCCGAATGACCGCCTGAATATATTGATCAGGACTGCTGGATGGAACACGGCGGATCGTAATGCCTTCAAGCTGCTCTTTGGCTGGAAGACCAGGCATTTCGCGGCTAATAATGGTCACTTCATGACGCATTGCAAGTTCGCGAGCGATACCCAGAATGCTTATTTCAACAGAACCGTTTCCAGGCACAGGTAGTTTCTCCGGTGCGACCATTGCTATTTTCATTGGGCGGCTCCTCCTTGTCCCATACGCGTATCGAATCTTTGTCACATCTTATGCTTTTATGAAGCGTTTGGCGCCTCGGCAGTACCGAAGAAATAGGTACTTGTGATATAATGAACAGGTTGCAAATTACTCGTTACGTGGATAGAAACTGGAGGAACATGATGTTACATTCAACACTGGGCCGCTTCCGATTACTGCTGTGGCTGCAGGGACTTTCATATGTATTATTGCTGTTTGTTGCATTCCCCTTGAAAAATGCAGGGATTTTGCCTCAATCGGTCACCTGGTTTGGCAATCTGTACGGTTTTCTGTTTTTGATGTATATGTTGTTTATGGTAAGTCTGTATACGACGCAAAAGTGGCGTTTACGCCGTCCGATCGCGTTATTTTTCATATCGTTTATCCCTCTGGGCAATTTCGTTTATGATTTTTTCGTTTTTCGCAAAATGGACCAGGGTCAAGGTACTGTTAAATAAAGCTTGACTTTGTGTAGTGTTGTGAATATGATGAGAACAGGTTATTTGAACTGTAAGAAATGCACCAACTACAACTGCATATTCCTGATGTTAAAGGGGAGTAGCTTTCACAGTAAAGTCGTCAATTCGGGATCACATCCCCGGCTTTATTGGCAGCAATTTGTTGTTAGCGAGACCTTTACCAAGTTTTCACGCTGGGTAAAGGTCTCTTTTTATGGATATAAAAGGATCTTTACCAGCGATGGTAAAGGTCCTTTTTTTGTACATCATAAGGATACTAAGGAGGAGTCAAATTTGGATTTGTCATTATTATTGGAGTATGGATGGGTACTAATCGTCCTAGTAGTCCTGGAAGGATTGCTGGCAGCAGATAATGCTTTGGTGCTTGCGATTATGGTTAAGCATTTACCGGATGAGAAGCGCAAAAAAGCGCTATTCTACGGTTTGCTCGGAGCCTTTATCTTCAGGTTAGGTTCCTTGTTCCTGATCTCGTTCCTCGTCGATGTGTGGCAGGTTCAGGCGATCGGAGCACTGTATCTTCTTTACATCTCGATTAATCACATTGCCAAGAAAGTTATGGGCAGCCGAAACAAGACAGACGAAGCAGCCGATGATGCACCGAAGAAAGCCAAGAAACAATCCGGTTTCTGGATGACCGTTTTCAAGGTCGAGGTTGCGGATATTGCTTTTGCAGTCGACTCCATTCTTGCAGCCGTAGCACTGGCTGTGGCGCTGCCACCAAGTGGATTGCCACCAATTGGCGGGTTGGATGGTGGACAGTTTATCGTCATCTTCCTGGGTGGATTTATTGGTCTCGTCATTATGCGTTTTGCAGCTTCCTTCTTCGTTAAATTGCTTCATTCACGTCCGGGACTTGAAGTGGCAGCCTTCGTTATCGTAGGTTGGGTAGGGGTTAAGCTCGCAGTCATTACGCTGGCGCATCCTTCACTTGGTGTTCTGGATGAACATTTCCCGGAAAATAAAATTTGGAAATTCGGATTCTATATCGTATTGATTACCATTGCGGTATGCGGTTGGTTCCTGTCTTCCAAGGTACCAGCCAAAGAGGATGAAAATCCGATTGAAGAGTTGGAAAAACAAGCAGGAAACTAAGCGTATAAGCTTAACACAAACAGCATATGTCGTCGTAAAAATCAGGGGCTGTATTCAAACAGACCCCTGATTTTTTAGTATATGCATATTCATGTCAAACGGTTTATTTTCCAAGAAAAGGGTTGACATATCGAAACGAGTCCTATTAATATAAGACTTATCATTTACGAAGGGAGGCCGAAAGACATGATGGTTGGTTATGATGTTCGATTGACACATACAACAAGTCGCATAGTTACAACTGCATATCCAGCTCATCGTCTCTTTGGCCTCTTACGGGCGACATAGGAGGATCGGCATATCTTTTCACTGTTCTTAATGCAGGTATCGATATGTCATTCTCGGCTTATATAGCGATGGAGAACAGAGGTATGGCATCTTCATGCCGTCCTGTTCTCTGTTATGTCATGAAGAAGTCATGGGCGGATGCGTCCATGGCTTCTTTTTTTTGTTGTATCGACTGAAGCGGACATGAACCATGCGATACAAACATTCCTTATTTTGAAAAACAACCACAATATGATAAACAGGAAGGAAAAATAAGCATTTATGAATACAGAACCTAATTTATTTACGAGTCAAAACGAATTCCCTGGCGGATATCGGCATGAAGTGAAATTGCCAGCAGGAGACTTGACGGTATATGCCGCACAGCAATTGTTTTCCTCACTGGACTATAAAGTGTTTGAAATGGCGAACAACAATTTGCAAATTCCTGGCATTTCCTATATGAGTTATACCCCGGATGTTCACGTAGGTGTGGGAACCTGCATCGGCACGACGGCCGTATGGGACGCAAAGACGGGTTACGTGTCTCCATCCATTGTTGGCAGTGATATCGGCTGCGGGATGCGGGTGCATATGACGAATCTGCATAGGGATGATCTGAAAGATGTAAAATTGCGCCGCAAGCTGGTCAAGGCCATTGAAAAGGTATTGCCAATGGAGGCTAGTCAGCGAGGGCATTTCTCGGATATCCGACTTGAACACATTGTTCGCAAAGGCTTGCATGGCTTGCCCAAAAAATATATTCCGGACAGTTACACGCCGAAGAAGTCGACATCCATCACCCATGTGGAAAGCAGCAAATTTGCCTACGATGAGGACGTGCTCAATCTTGTTCCGGATATGACCTGGCATCGTGCACACCGTCAGCTGGGCACCTTGGGCGGGGGCAATCATTTTGCCGAAATCCAGTCTATTGAAATTGCAGAGGAAAATCGTGAGATCGCGGAAGCCTGGGGATTGGTTGATGGTCAAATCGTCGTCATGATTCATTCAGGTTCCCGTGCATGGGGCGGACATGTGAGCCAGACCAGCTCGTCTGCCATTGCCAAAATGATGCAGCGAAACGGGCTTGGTACATCGGATCCGAGACTGGTTTTTGCTCCGTTGGAACACGCCGAAGGCCGTCATTACGTCAACATGATGTATTCCGCGTTGAATTATGCTGTGGTTAACCGGCATCTGATCGCTTTCGCTATTCGGGAGGCGTTCCGGGAAGTGTTCGGACCCAAATGTGAATTCCGTACATTGTATGACCTGATGCACAACTATGCCTGGGAGGAATCTCATGCCAAAGAAGGCAGCGTATTTGTCCATCGCAAAGGGGCAACGCGTGCCCTGCCTGCCGGGCACCCGGATAATCCGAAACCTTATATGGCTACAGGTCATCCTGCGCTTATTCCAGGATCGATGGGGACAGCCTCGTATATCATGGTAGGTCAGCCTCAGGGCGAAGATAACTATTATTCGATCTGCCACGGTGCAGGGCGCATTCGTTCACGTACTGCTACCAAGCGTCTGGTTACGGTAGAAGATTTTGCATCCGCACTCGGCGTGGGTACAGAAGATGAAATTGTGGTGAATCAGCGATCACTCGAATCGATTATAGATGAATCGCCACAGGCATATAAAAATGTTGATGAAATTATTGATAGTGTTACCGGTGCAGGCCTGGCTCAGGTTGTAGCCAAATGCAAACCGCTTGCAGCTGTGAAAGGAGCAAAATAATGATTATACCCAATGAAAAAGTAAATCACACCCAAGCTATCTATGCTTACGACCACACGCAGGACGACCAGATCCGAATCCAGGGCTATGCGACATATGCACGCCTGATCCGGGGCATTATTGAAGCGTTAAGCAGCAAGTACGGGGTTCGTTATGAACTGTTTGCCAGTGATGATCCGAACAACGAATACTGGGAGCTGCTGAAGGAGGATTTGCTGAGCGACAGTAACGAAGTGGAGCTGGTTGCCCGTATTTTCGAGGATCTGGAGCTCCGTACCCTTCATTATGAAGATGATGGTGATGTGCCTACATATGGGGTGCATTATTCCATTCGGAACAACGTGTTTGCATATCCCAAATGGGGGGTTGCACTCGTCCGTATTCCCTTTTTCCGGGATAATGGCATCTACAATGAGGACTTTGTATTCGCGGTAGGTGAGGAAGAACTCAAGCAGTTTCTGGGCAGTGTGCGTGAACGGGAGCGTCAGCAAAATATGAAAAAGGTTACGGTGTATACCGATGCCCGCAATGGCAGCGAACGCCATGTCGAATCCATCACCCGCTCGGTGGGAAGAGACGATGTGGTTCTTTCGCCCCAAATTAAGCAGGATATTTTCCGCTCGCTGGATCAGTTCTTCGAAGCGGATCGCTCCTTTTACCGGGAATATGATATTCCCTACAAACGGGGGATTCTGCTGTATGGTCACCCGGGCAACGGGAAAACAACCTTGGTCAAATCCATTGCGGGCAGCATCCCGGGTCCAGCTGCATACTGGCAAATTACCGAGTATACCAACAGTGAGTCCGTTCGGGAAGTATTCGAGGCAGCCAAACGCCTGGCTCCTATGGTGCTGATCATTGAAGATATTGATTCGATGCCGGACGAAGTGCGCTCCTTCTTCCTAAATACACTGGATGGAGCTACATCCAAAGAGGGTATTTTTCTGATCGGTACAACGAATTATCCGGAGAAAATAGATCCAGGTCTCATGAACCGTGCCGGACGGTTTGATCGGGCTTATGAAATTCCGCTGCCAGACGAAGCACTGCGACTGCAATACTTGCAGCAGCGGGGATTTTCGGTCTTTGCCGGCGAAGAAGGAACGCAGGAAGCGGCTCGGCTCACGGATACATTCTCCCTTGCACAGCTCGGTGAGTTATATGTCAGTGCTGCACTCGAATGGCATCAGAATGGCCAGACAGACATTGTACAAGTTATTCAGTCCATGCGGGGAGAGCTGGACAAGAGCCATAAGCATAACTGGCTGACTCAGCCAGGAAAGGGACGAGCCGGTTTTTATTAATACCATACACCATCAAATATTATACATCTCAATTGGATATACTACGGTTGTCTGCTCCTACATACAATGACCTTCGGGAGGTACAATTAAGCCGTTGAAGCTAATAAAGGTTGAACGGAAAGCAAAAATGAGTTGTTTCCTTGCTGAGACGGGCTTGTCGTGCGGATATGAAGCATATGAATAAAAGGTAATATACAACAATTTTTAATTCAGTTGTTTAAATGCTTCTGTAGCGGTTAATAGTAGACAGACAACAACAAAAACTTTTAATTGAGGTGAGTAGTATGGGTTGGTTATGGTCATTAATTATCGGTGGTATTATTGGATGGTTGGCAGGTCTGATCGTTGGTCGTGACATCCCAGGTGGTGTTATTGGTAACATTATCGCTGGTTTCATCGGTGGATGGTTAGGCGGCGTGATCTTCGGAGAGATGGGTCCTGAAATGGGCGGATTCTACATCGTACCGGCATTAATTGGTGCCATCGTACTTGTAGCAATCGTAAGCTTGATCTTCCGTTCAATGGGTCGTAGTCGCGGGTAACGACGTTATTGCACTACGAATCCATGGGAAATAAATGATGTTTCCCGTTTATAATGAAGAGGTTGATGAGAAGCCATAGGGATGGCTTTCCATCAACCTCTTTTTGTTTTAAGATATATAGGCAGCGGTTCATAACGAAACCTTGGTTTGGGTGACAGGCAAGGTTTCCTAATAATAGATGAGTGCACGAAGGAGAGAGAGACCATGGAAAAAGCGACATTTGCCGGAGGATGTTTCTGGTGTATGGTTACACCATTTGAAGAACAGCCAGGCATTCACGGAATTGTATCCGGGTATACAGGCGGTCACGTTGAACATCCCACATATGAGCAGGTCAAAACAGGGGAAACCGGACACGTTGAGGTGGTTGAAATCACATTTGATCCGGAGCTGTTTCCCTATGAACGGCTCCTGGAGCTTTACTGGCCGCAGATTGATCCTACCGATGACGGAGGTCAGTTCCAGGATCGCGGAACCCAGTATCGTACAGCGATCTTTGTACACAATGAGCGACAGCGCGAACTGGCTGAGCAGTCCAAGCAGGATCTGGCCGCAAGTGGACGATTTAACCAGCCCATTGTGACAGAAATTCGGGATGCGGTTGTGTTCTACCCGGCCGAGGACTATCATCAGGATTACCATAAGAAAAATGAGAAGCATTACAAGGAAGACCGTGCCCAATCCGGACGGGATGAATTTATTGAAGCAAACTGGAAGTAAGACAAGGGAAGATCATATTACAAAAGCCGGGCAGGCTCCTTTTGGAGTCGACCCGGCTTTTTTTAAATCAAGGCTGATGAATTATTTTGCGGACATGGACTTAAGCACATGTTTGGACAATGCATCCTCCTGAATGGTGTAGAGGACACCATTAACATACGTTGAAGGACTTATAATAGAAGGAACCGAAGCGCTTGCTGTGTACACATGCACGTCTTCCAGGGTTTTGGGGTCCACGATATAACCGGTTTTGGCAAAATCAAGCTGATACTGCCCATCTTGAGTTCGCTTCACTTGCATCAATACAGGCTGTTGATCCTTGAACGTGCGCTCGGTTACTTTGCCTTTCATGTTGTACAGCTCCAGCTTGGAACCTGTAAACAGGGTATATCCGTCGCCTGCGGTCTGAATGAAGGCATTACCTGGAATGCTGCGTCCCCAAGCGAGCTTGCCATCTGCTCCGAAGCCCATGAGTTTGTTGCCCGTGTTCTCGAAGTTGGCACGCATGATGACGGAGCCATCGTTCAGTATGGCAAGTGACTCACCACCGCCGTCTCCCTGCGTGTTTGCATTGCTTGGGAATTGATAGAAGGACAGGCGGGTGAGCGAACGATCATAGATCTCCACTTTGGGATTCGCTGCAGGCTGCCAGTAACTGCCGACTTTGATTCGTTTGCTTGCATCTACCACAATGCGGTCACTGCCTGCCTGAAGCACAGCACCATTAATCGTCTTCTCGGTAATCAGCTTGCCCTTCTTGTCATAGAGCGAGATTGCTGTTCGAACCGAACCGTTGGACTGTGCACCCTGACTGGAAGCGACTAGCAAGGTTTCGTCATCAAGCAGATACAGATCGGAAGGAGCATTTACCGTTCTGACCCAATTCGTTTTGCCGGATGTGTTAAATGAGTATACTTTCTTGGTTCCATCCGAATATTCCATATATACATAGGCTGAGCCGTAACTGGTGTATATTGAATCGGAGTAGGTCGTATACGGCCCGCTTTTCTCATGAAAAATATAATTCCATTTCACTTTACCAGTTGTTGCATCCAGGGCCTGAAGTGTATCCAGCTGCCAGGCCAGCGTTGTGGCACTGCTTGTCTTGGTCACAGGCTGGGAGGAATGTACGTATACCAGGTTTTTGGCAGGGACAGCGTTGATCTCCTTGACCAGGACGTCTTTTTCCGTGTTGACTTGGGTTTGCATCAGTGAAGGCGAAGTCCAAGCAGGTTTCGGAAGCGGCTCACTCTGTACTGCCGCATAACCCGTTGTATTCATACTGAAGAGGAGCACGCCGCTGAGTAGCAGGGCTGCCCATGTTTTGGTATTGCGTTTGTTTAATGTAAGCAAGTTATAAACCACCTTTCTTCGGTTCAAAATAGAACCGATTGTTGAATTCTACCATTTAAGCCAGTTCGAATTCAACCTGAGAGACTGTAACCTTTTATCCCCCATGTATCCTATTATCTATGTTTGCTGAAGTGTAACGGTTACAGGGAATTCATCTTCTTTCGAACGAGGTAGAAGTTTGTTATATTAAGTCGGTAATCATGGTTAATTCTAACATAGGCACGATTCTGACAGAGGAATGTACAAGGAGAACAGACATGAATTGGAATGACAACTTAACCCCTTGGGTCATTGGATTGATCGCTGTATTGCTGCTGCTGGCTTGGGTAATTCGGCGAATCATCCGGCGGGGACAGCGTATACGCAGTGAAGCCAACCCTCGCAAGATTTCAATCAAGGACATCGATAAAATGGAAGATGGTTCGGAGTTTGAGTTATATCTCTTTCATTTGTTTCAACAGCTCGGATACGAAGAAGTTCACAAGACGACCAGCAGCCGTGACTTCGGAGCGGATCTTGTGTTTACGGACCGGCTGGGCAGACGGAATGTGATTCAGGCCAAACGATATGGAGCGAATCATCCGGTTGGTTTGAGTGCCGTGCAGGAGATTTACACCTCGATGCGTTATTATGAGGCAGACCGCTCAATCGTCCTGACTTCAGCGAGGTACACGGAAGCCTGCCGAACCCTGGCTGCGGTCAACGGTGTGAAGCTGCTGGACCGGGAAGATCTGATGGATCTGATTGTCCTGTTCAAGTCGAGAAGAGTGGAAGAAGCCATGGAGCTCATTGAAGAAGATGATCAGGAACCGGTAGAAACGTGGCAATCGAGACGAAAACGAACTACACGCTAAAGCCTAGAATAGAAATGCATTTATCAGGCCCCGATGGGGCCTTTTTACGAAGACATTAGGCAGGGTTCACCTTCACTTGCAGGCCTGCACATGATATATTGAGTGTATTCAACCAAAGGAGAGTGGATATCCATTATGGCACGTACCCAAACACAAAAAGCATTACGCAGAGCAGAGCGCTCAGGACAATACTGTCCCGAACAGAGCCGAAGAGTAAACGAAAATTATGGTGCATTATCCCAGCATGTTCGACTCATGCCAACCAAACAAGAAAAACTGCAAAAGGTCAAACACAAGAAGCGGATCATCCAGGATGGTGGTGCTTCTTTTTATTTTGTCCACGGGACGTGCGGCAAGGGCGCTTAATGAATGTTTTACTTAATGCTTTGGTTGGATTGCTTCGTTAAAGACTGATAAAATGGAAAAATAGGACAAACTGTAAAATTGTAAAAGGAAACCATGAATCCTGTGAGAAAGGACGAATGATCCATCATGACGACAACCCTGCGCACGACAAAGGCAGCTGTTCGGCGCTTTTTGCTGCATACACAATTGCTGCTGGAACGCTGGCCAGCAGAACCGGGAACGTCCGGACCGGATCAGGTTATGCGTCTGATTCGTACGCTAGGCTGCGTGCAGATCGATCCGGTTGCAGCAGTGACTGGCAATCAGCATTTGGTTCTGGGAGCCCGCGATCCGGGGTACGATCCTGCCCATTTACATACATTGCTTCGTGAGCACAAGGTATTCGAGTATTTTGCCAATGCAGCATGTGTCATCCCGATGGAGGACTACGCGTATTTCGAACCTGTGCGTGCGAGATTAAGAGAACGGCTTAATCCATCCCTGCAGCGTCTGGAGATAACTGTACAGCATGTCCTGCAGCGTCTTGCTGAGGAAGGACCGCTGCCCTCCAAAGCATTTCGTGCGGTTGAACGAGTCAGTGGTTATTGGGATCGTCCGGATGCACCAAAGACTAAGGATACAAGTCTCGCGCTGAACCTGCTGCTGGATACTGCGGCCATCCGGGTCGTTGCAAGGCAGGGCAATGAACGATACTTCCAGATCACTGAACCGAATTTGGTTCAACAGAGGCCTGGCCTTAGTGTCGAACAGGAGACGCATATGCAGCAGCAGGCACTTCTGGATAAATACATTCATGCCTATCGGGTGGTGGATACCCGTGATGCCAGACTCGGATGGCTTAAATGGTCCGCAGCTGAGCGGCGTGCGCAAATGGCTGCACGTGTGGCCGATGGACGAATGATCCAACTGGAGATTGAGGGTGTCGTGACACCCTACTACATCCGGACAGAGGATGAAGAGCTGCTGCTGAGAATGCAGCAGGACGAGACACATTATGAGGCATCAGGTCCGGTCCGTTTCTTACCCCCATTGGATAACCTGCTCTGGAGAAGGGAACGGATTGTGGATTTGTTTGATTATCATTATAAGTGGGAGATTTACACGCCTGAAGCGAAACGGACGTATGGTTATTACGCCATGCCCATTCTTCACGGGGATCGGCTGATCGGACGGATGGATCCCAGACTGGATCGTAAAACGGGAACACTCACGGTCCGTTTGTTATCCATGGAGGAGAATGCTCCTCCCGTGGAAGAATGGATGTCTGATTTTCGGGATGGACTTGCCTTCTTCGCAACCATGCATGGAGCCCAGTCCATCAAGGTGGAAAAGACGGTACCTGCAGCTCTAAAAAAAGGATTGAAGTCCCTCTGATCCACTGATGCATGAAGGGTGTATGAGGCTTTTGGAAAAAGATAAATCATTCACTCTATACATCTGAACATAACAAAAGGAGAGCCCCAGGGCTCTCCTTTATGTTTATATCATTTCGTTTGATGTACGTACCCGCGCTGCATTACCTGATTCGCGATTAGCGGAGATGCGGTACTTCCACATTGGGATCCACGTCAGCTTCGTAGTCGACGCCATCGGTCTCAAAACCGAACAGCTGGAAGAACTCGCGACGGTATCCTTCGAGATCCGACAGATCGTAGATGTTGTCTGTAGTCAGCTCATTCCAGAGCTTCGCGACTTCATCCTGCACATCCTCTCTCATCTCCCAATCGTCAATACGAATGCGTCCTTGTTCGTCGGTTGGAACGTCCCCTCCGGCATACAGGCGATCAGCGAACAGACGCTGCAATTGCTCGATACAGCCTTCGTGCAGTCCTTTTTCCTTCATGACCTTGTATAGGGCAGAGATGTACAGCGGTACAACAGGAATCGCGGAACTGGACTGGGTGACAAGAGCTTTCGCTACAGTGACATATGCACGTCCACCCGTCGCACTCATGTGATCATTCAGCTTGTGTGCTGTCGCCTCCAGATGATCCTTCGCCTGACCAATGGAGCCTTCACGATAGATGGCCTGTGTCAGTTCAGGGCCGATATAGGAAAATGCAATCGTCGTTGCGTCGTCAGCCAGCACGCCGCCTTGCTGCAGTGCATCCATCCACAGTTCCCAGTCTTCGCCGCCCATTACCGTTACCGTTTGGCGAATCTCTTCTTCGGTTGCTGGCTCCAGGGTAACGGAAGTAATTTCGCCCGTATGGAAATTAACCGTTTTGTTCGTGTATGATTGTCCAATCGGTTTCAGGACGGAGTTGGAAACTTCGCCAGTGTTCGGATCGGTGCGCCGTGCGGATGCTACACTGTAGACCACAAGATCAACTTGGCCGAATTCGCTGCGAATCAGCTCAACTGTTCTTTCTCTCGTTTCATTAGCAAATGCATCCCCAGTGATGCTGTACGATTTCAGGCCTGCTTCTTCCGCGGCCTTCTCAAATGCAGCCGAATTGTACCATCCAGCCGAAGCGGTGCGCTTATCCGTTGAGCTGCTTGGGCGGTAAATACCGATGGTATTCGCTCCTGCGCCAAACGCAGACACAATACGTGATGCGAGTCCGTATCCGGTAGAAGCACCGATAACAAGCACATTACGTGGCCCCTTCAGCGCCGGCTGGGATTTCACGTATTCAATCTGTTCTTGCACCTGTGCGGCACAACCTACAGGATGGGAAGTCGTACAAATAAAACCACGCGTTCTTGGTTTAATAATCATTCATTGGCATCCTTTCATTATCAACTCATGTGTTAATAGTTAGTCCATATTCTCCATTGCATACCTCCTTATTGTAAAACAATTGTCACCGAAACGGAAACCGTTTCATTTGAATTCGTCAAAAGGGTGGCATTGATTCCCTGATTTTGCGATGATAGTTCATAGCATTTACAGCAATGAATCGAAAGGAACACACGCCCATGCTGAAGGAACGGATTGAATTTCTGAGTAAAAGAAAGCAAATTTCCCGCAAGGATTTGGTTGAGGGTCTGGTGACACAGGCTCATTTTGCGAACATACTGGCGGATCGTTATCCGCTCCCCGAGGACTTGGCTGAAGCCATTGCTTCACGCCTGGCAGTCAAGCCGTCTTACCTATTGCACGCAGCGGATCAGAGCGAGGAGACGATGGAACGGGCAGAGGCTATTTTTGCACAGCTGTCCATGCCGGCTTCGGCCATACCGGAAGACACCGTGCATGCGCTGGAAGATCGGGATGATGCACTGACGGTTGAACTGACGACCGCTCTTATGAAAGCAGTGTATTACCAGCAGCTGAACGATGCAGCCGCTCATGAATACATCCATACTTCCTATTTGAATTATTATCTGGAGAAATACGGTCGTCCGGATGATGTCGATCTGCCCCGTCCGCTGGCGAAAGCTCTCTTGTATTACAAGGTGCAGTATTATCGTTCCAAGCTTGCATACGTCGACGTGTTGACTCATGCAACAAGGCTCAGTGAGCTGGCACTCCCTGGTAGTGAATTTTGGCTGTCGGTACAAAATATCAAAATGGAAGCCTATATTCAGGTCAAACAATATGAAGAGGCCAAACAGGTCTTTGAGCAGACGATGCGGCATGTGTATGATCAGCGTCTATTCCACCGTTTGTCGGGTTTATATGTAGCATATAGCGGTTATTGCTTCGCCATGGGGCTTGTACAGGAAGCCCTCTCGGCTCTTACGATGGCGGAAGCCAACCTGGTATATGCCGGGAATCAGGGAGATCTCGTTACTGCAATTGCAAACAATCGGATTGTCATGTTGACCATGACGGGTGAGTTAGACAAGGCTCAGACGGAGATTGAGCGATTTGAGACGCTGCTCATGCAGGAACCGGAAGAAACACAGCAGGCGATGAAGCCGCTCATCTGTGTGTATCGCTGTGAGGTGGCACTTGGCCGCAAACATTGGGGCATGCTTGCGCAAAGTGTGGATCAACTGCTGAAATGTGCAATAACAGAGGATCAACAGATGAGTGGAACGTTTTATCAGAGTCATCTGGCCCTGGCACATGGGAATCGTGAGGCGTTTATGGAACAGGCTCTCGCATGCCTTCCCTATTTCGAATCGACACAGCATGCCATGAGACTGGAGCCGTTATATGAGGGACTCGCGGTGGTATCCGAGGATCAGCGCAGGTATAAAGAGGCAGCGATGTATTATAAGAAGCTGGTTTATCTGCTGCGCAAAAAATAAGGGAGTACATCGGCTTGAAACGCATGCTTTGATCACGTTTTTTGTCCAGCGGTGGTCCATTTTCTACAAAACAAAAGATTCCCAGACCAATTAAAGGGCCGATACTCGGCTCTTTTTTTGCGAATTAAATGATATAAACATAAAAATCAGCCATCATATCGCGATTGAATTTACGGATTTGGCGTTTATTTTGTATGCAGTCAGAAGTATATTCAAGGCGAAGCCCTCCTGTTTATAATGAATATATAACAAAAAACAAACAAATGAGGTGTTTCGGATGGGATGGTTTAGCAAGAAGAACAAACAGGAAGACGCCATTGCAAAAGCAGATCGAGTGATGAACAAAGGACTTACCGGCCTGATGATGAAAGGCTTCGTACCCAAGCAGCACCGGGAAGCAATCAATCAGAGTCTGGATTCGGCGAAACAGGCACAACTGGCAGCGACGGGTTCACTTCCCTTAACAGCCACGGCTACGGTCCTCACGATTACCGATACAGGCAAGCTGATCAACTTTGATCCCATTGTGGTACTCGTATTGGATGTAACGGAGACGAGTGGAAGACAGTATCAGCGAACGCTGGAAACGCTAGTATCCAAGATGCAGATTCCCCGGGTGGGAGACCGGGTTGGATTAGGTCAGAATCCTGCGAATCCGTCGGAACTGATTTATATGGGATTGTTGACAGGTTAAGTGTTCACCCCAAGGATTAAGCAGTATGGAAAGAGAAAAGGTTACATTTATTCATATAACAACGAATTATAGAGATGAAGGAGTGGGGGATATGACAGGTATATTGAGAATGATTGGTGTGTTGACCGTATTCGGGGTGGGGTTTTCGCCATTTCTGGCACAGCAGCTCTGGAATGATCCCTTTATCATCATGCAGGCCTGGTGGTATAAACCGGCGATCTTTGCAGGCTTTGGACTAATTTTCATTCCGACCATTCTAAGTAACATCTTCGGCGTGGGTCGGGTGAAGTCAGGACTTCCTGCTGTGGGCGTCATTCGAAGTGTTCAGCAGACTGGCACGTATATTAATGAACAGCCAGAAGTGCGTCTCAGCTTGACTGTATCGCGCAAAGGACGGGAGAAATATGACACTGAATTGAAGACGGTCGTCCCCCTTACAGCGCTGGCACAGTTTCAGCCAGGAAGTTTTGTTCCGCTGGTCGTTTCCGAGAAGGATGAGCGTAAGGTGGGGATTGATCTGAAAGGACAGCTATCGCAAGCGGACCTGCAGGAACTGCTTAACGAAAAGATGATCCAGGAGGGCGTTTCTCCAGATATGATGGATATTGCCCGTACGGGGGAGAAAGCAATGGCCAAAATTCTCGACGTCACCCCGCTGGGGAATTCGGGAACAGGCAAGATCAAGCTTCAGCTTACGCTCAGTGTGACCCCGCCGAATGGGGAGACGTTTCAAGTGACAACGCAAAAGGATATTTTGCCTTCCGCCCTCTCTCAGGTTCAGCAGGGTCACATCATTAACGTCATCTATTCCAAGCAGGATCCATCCAAGCTGGTACTGGCATTGAATGTACAGGAAGAGCAGTTAAGCCATCTGTTCTCATCGTGATCCATATGCCTAAGACGGTTCTCTCCGCAGAGGAGGAACCGTCTTTTTTGAATAGCTGTAAGTTATGAATCGTGGCTGGACGCAAGTGGGCTGAGCATATCCCGGAATGATGGGAATAGAGATACAGCCCAGCCTTCAAGCTGTTCGCGACTAGGCCATTCATCGTGCACCAGCAGTTCATGATCGAACCAAACGACAGCATAATCATGGTCACCACCCGGTTTGCGAATGTCCCAGCATACCGGTCCGGCGTCATCTTCGTATGTAGCGAGTGGAATGTACCCTTCGGCGATTAGTGGTTTCCAGGCTACCCATAACTCCTGTAAGCGACGTAATGGACGATCGGAGGGTAGATCCGGCAGAACTATGACAAAGTCATCGAAACGCAGATAGACATTCATGACGTATCTTGTGCTCAGATATGCACGATATAGCGGCGGGACGGGAACGGGCAATCCACAGGACTGCTCCAGCTCGCGTATCTGATCCTCCGTCACCATAGAAGCGAGCATTCTCCAACGAACCCAGCCTTCGTCATCTACTGTACCATCCTGCATATCCATAGGCACGCCGTAATCCTCATCCTCTGTTTTGGCTGGAAGGGACATCAGGATGTCTTGATGAGGGGTATTGAAATAGTTATCCAAGCATTGTTCAATGTAAGTCCGATCTTGCAGCAAGATGTTCGAATCATTCAAAGCGATTCACTGCCTTTCTTCCGGGATGGATCTATATAATTGGAATGATGAAATGATCAGATGATACCCAGACGCATGCGGTAAGAAAACAAGACCGTTCTCGTTTGTCCGTCAAATATCCGGGTTGCGAGCGTTCTGAATTCATCCGCAGCCGTTAATAGTTCGTCTGCTCCAAGCTTAAGCGCTGTCTGCAAGCCGCCCTGACTGAGGGCCAGATTGACGTAACGATCCGCATCAAACGTCTCATGGTGATGGAATACGATCTCACGAGCAAAGCGGAACAGGCCTGATTGGCTTATTTGCTGCAGATGGCCGTCCTTGCTCCATTTATGAGCCTGGTTTTCCTGTGCTTCCAGACTGGAGGCCTGATGATCGGCTTCCGCGATCAACTGCTGATATGCCTGCTCCAGCTGCCAATCGAGGATAGGAGGCCAGTCACAATCATAAGCGGCAAATATGCCTCCTGGTCGCAGTACACGTGCGAATTCACGAAGTGTGGATTCAGGCTCCATCCAGTGGAACGATTGGGAGCAGGTCACAATATCAACACTGCCGTCTGGCAATCCCAGTTCATGAGATAAGCCTGATACAAATCGCAGATGATCCGGTTTGCCCGCAGCCTCCCATTTGGCCTCCGCCACGGCTCTCATGTCATCGCTGGGTTCTACACCAATAATGCGTTCAGCTTCATTCAGCCAGATCCATGAGGATAACCCGGTGCCGCAGCCCACATCTGCAACCAATCTTGGTTTGGTGCCGAGATAGGTGTTCAGAATTTCCACGACTTCTGTGGGTGCAGCCGGGCGATTCTGGTCATATAACGTACCGAAGCCTTTGAAACGTTCCACATTGTTGCGTCTGATGTCTTGCATGGATAAACCTCCTCTACAAAATGGGCGACTTGCAATGAATTGATGAATTCAAGTTCTTGGCGATTCCATTATATCATTCATCGGGCTGGAAGCCGTCAGGATTGAATGTTTGCACGTGTTTGACAGCCTGTTGATATCGGCGGAGCAGTTCATGTCTGACATGTGGGGGTTCGAGAACGGTCAGTTCAGCACCAAATGACATCAGAAACGAATAGAGCCGCTCTCCTTCATGAATTTCCAACGTCACACGAAGGCTGCCATCCGGCTGTTTGTTCATCCGGGAAGGTTCGAAGAAATCAAGCGCCCGATAAGCAATGGAACTTGAAAATAAGAGATCCAGGGATAAGGGAGCGTTCACAGGTGTCTTTTCCACATCGGCTGTGGAAGAAGCTGATCCATGCTCTTGCAGCCTTGGCAGCAAACGGAGCTCGGAGATCCGTTTCATCTTAAATGTCTTTTTCTCGGTAGGGTGCGGCAGGCTTTCGTCCTGTCCTTCGATATACCATGTACTATTTTTAAAAATGAGTTTGACGGGTGCAATGTTCTCTACACTTGCTTCTCCGTCAGAGTCGATATAGTTGAATGTCATCCCCTGCTTGGTCAGTATGGCCTGCTTCACTAAGTTGAACATATCTCTTTCCTGCACAGGGATATTGCCCCACGGGGAGAAATCGAATTCAATCCAATCCAGTTTGTGATCAAACAAGGCAGTCAGCCGTTTGAGCATATGAACACTGTTCAGGTGTGGAATGGCACTGATACTGTACAGGCCAAGCAAAATTTCGTTCTGATCTTCTTCAGACAGCAGGGACTTGTCCATCACATAATTGTCCATCAGATGGATGCCACCGTGCTTGCCAGTGGTGGTGTAGACGGGAATTCCCGCTGCGCTCAGCCGGTCGATGTCACGGTAAACCGTGCGTACCGAGATTTCAAACAAGCGGGCGAGTTCGGGCGCGGTGGCTTTTTTCTTCTCGAGTAACAGCAGCAGCATTCGAAATAATCGGTTATTTTCCATGCTATGATTATACCATGACAATAGGTGTCAGGGTATGGATGCTACACTGGTATTACAGTGTTAAGCAGCTCATTCATAGGAGGACTTGTCATGAAGATGAAAGATGGATTTTACTGGGGCGGCGCAACAGCTGCCAATCAATTCGAAGGCGGATGGAATCAGGGAGGCAAAGGTCCGAGCACATCCGATATGATGACAGGCGGAACTCATACGACTCCGCGGCGGATTACGCCAGTACTTGAAGAGGGCACGTATTACCCGAGCCATGAGGCTGTAGACTTTTACGGACATTACAAAGAAGATATTGCCTTGATGGCAGAGATGGGCTTCAAAATGTTCCGCATGTCCATCAACTGGTCCCGGATCTATCCGAACGGTTATGATCTAGAGCCCAACGAAGAGGGATTGCAGTTCTATGATCAAGTTTTTGCCGAATTGAAAAAATATAACATCGAACCGTTGGTAACCATCTCTCACTATGAGACACCATTTGGTCTGACGCAAAAATACAACGGATGGGCTTCGCGCGAAGTGATCGATTGTTACCTCCGTTATTGTAAAACTCTGTTCAACCGTTATAAGGATCAGGTGAAGTATTGGCTGACATTCAATGAGATCAACTGTCTCACCATGCCGATGGGCGCATATATGGCGGCGGGAATTCTGTTTGAAGGAAAAGAAACATTGACGGACGGCATCGACGATCCGCAAACCCGCTTCCAGGCCCTGCATCATCAGTTCGTGGCGAGTGCGAAGGCCGTCAAGCTTGGACATGAGATTAACCCCGATTTCCAAATCGGCTGCATGGTTGCGTTCATGACAACTTATCCGAACACGTGTAATCCGGATGACATTTTGCTTGCGCAGAAGAAGGATCAGCTCTCCAATATGATCTGTGGGGACGTGCAAGTGAGAGGAGCATATCCTGGTTTCGCCAAACGTTTCTTCGCAGAGCAGGGCATTCAGATCGAAATGCAGCCGGAAGATGAGCAAACCCTGCGTGAGGGCTGCGTGGATTTCTACTCCTTCAGCTATTATATGTCCTTGGTTGAAAGTGCGGACCAGTCCTTGGAGAGAGCCGGGGGCAACCTGCTGGGCGGGATCAAAAATCCGTACCTGGAAGCTTCCGACTGGGGCTGGCAGATTGACCCGAAAGGATTGCGTTACACGCTGAATCATCTCTATGATCGCTATCAGGTGCCATTAATGGTCGTTGAGAATGGTCTGGGTGCAGTCGATGTGGTAGAAGCAGATGGCACCATTCAGGATGACTATCGCATTGATTATTTGAGAGGCCATATTGAGCAAATGAAAGAAGCAGTCGCGGATGGAGTGGAGCTCATTGCCTACACGATGTGGGGATGTATTGACCTCGTCAGCGCATCGACCGGAGAGATAAAGAAGCGTTACGGCTTCATTCATGTCAACAAGGATAATGATGGAAATGGTGATCTGAGCAGAACGCCGAAGAAGAGCTTCCACTGGTACAAAAAAGTCATTGAATCCAATGGCGAAGAACTATAATCGATTGCTGATAAAAAAAGAGATGTCGTACCCGCTTGTTCCCTCTATGGGAATAGGCGGGTATTTGCTTTTGAATAAAATCTCGAATAATTTACATACTTAACTCAGAGACTGAGCATAAGTGAAGGTAAAACGCTAGATGTGAATTTTTCAGCAGATTCATATGATCGTCAGAAAAGGGGAGATCTCTGTGAACACTTCCGGGAATCGCTACAGCATGTCACCCATTCATCTGTATTTTGTGCTCTATGTAAGCTTGGTTGGCGTAGGTTTAATGAATTTTCAATATAAAATGCTGCGTGGCGCGGAGAAAGATGGATGGATCAGCATTTTGGCCGCCGCTGTCATGATCTCCATCATCCTTAAAATGATGTTTGTCCTGCTGTCACGCCAATCCCCCGGCCATTCCTCTCTCGTTCACATCAATCGACGGTATTGGGGACGAATCGCGGGTGCTGTCCTGAATTGGATCTTTATTTTATATTTTCTGCTGGGTGCTTTTGTAGCCTATCGCTCCTATATTCATATCATCCAGCTGTGGATTCTTCCCACACAAAATAACTGGCTGCTGGGCATCGTGGTTCTGCTGCTTGTCTATTACTGTGTGTCGGGCGGCATACAGTCGGTCACCGGGATGTGCCTTTGGGGCACCCTCTTCATCCTAGTATTTGTCTTCCCGCAGATATTCCTGGTCTCTTCCTATCTTCATCCACGAAACCTTCTTCCTGTGCTGGATCATGATGTCACATCCATATGGTTGTCCACAAGGGATATGCTTCATGAATTTATCGGCTGCGGCATTTTGCTGGTCGTATATCCATACATCAAGACGCCAGGTCGCTCGCTCAAATGGGCTTATCTCGCCTTGGTTACTGCAACCATAGTGTATCTGGTTTTCTTTATCTATTCCTTTATGTACTTCAATCATGGACAGATGAAGGAACATTTGTGGCCTACCCTGAGCCTGATCAGCATTATTGAAATGCCATTGATCCAGCGGATGGAGTATCTGGTGTTATCCTTTTGGCTGCTAAAAATTCTATCCATCATCACGTTGGGAACTTGGGCAGCATGTCATTGTTTGAAACTGGAGAGAGCAATCAAGCCCAGTCTCGGACTGAAACTCGCCATCGTCCTTTTTGCCATTCTTTTGTTTGTGGTTAAAGACACCGTGGATATTGATATGGTCAACGAGATATACACCAGAACGGGGGAAATATTGATTATGTTATATGTCCCGCTTCTGTTTATCATCTCGCTGTTCCGCAAGAATCTGGGGGGCTCTACCGGACATCAGGATATGCCGGACCAGCCCAAAGGAGAGGAAGCATGAGTTCACCTGCCAGTGACAACCAACAGATGTCCAGTACATCTCATGACCCGCTCGATCCATGCCGTCGCTCTGATGATTTTATCATAAGTACGATGACCGTCTCCGGACTGGCCCTTGAAGTTTGCTACTATAAAACACTCGTGGACAGTCATCTCCTTGAAGTAGCCATCCACTCCCTGCAGGAACGCATCCCTTCAAGCGAAGAAGTGAATTTGCATGATGTGCTCTTGCATATTCCCATAGAGGAAACGAACCTTACTAATCAAGACGAGGAAATGGTCCAATTCCTTCTTCAAGGCAGCCTGCTTATCCGGCAGTGCGGACAGACCCATGAGTGCATTGTGGTTCCCATGCCAGGCAAGGAAGGGATACGAAGTGATAACGACACGGAAAATGAATTTAGCGTGATCGGACCCAAGGTTGGATTCGTCGAGGCAATGCCGGTTAACCTGCATCTGATCCGTACACAGCTGCGAACACCTAATCTGATCATCAAGGAAATGACACTGGGCTCCTTGTCCCAATCCCAAGTGGCCATTCTGTATATGGATGGTATTGCTGATCCCGAGAACGTCAGCAGGATGGAGGACAGATTGAAGGGAATCGACTTTGATGCTGTCTTGGATACGTCACAGTTGGATCAACTGATCGCAGATAACTCACTTACGCCGTTCCCCTTGTTTACGACGACCGAACGGAGGGACAGAGTCATCTATGCCCTGATCACCGGGCAAGTAGCGGTCATCAGTGAAGGCTCGCCAAGTTTTATTACAGGGCCATCCACGTTGTTTGATTTTTTTGTCTCGCCGGAAGATTATTATCTGCCGTGGGCGCTTGGATCTTTTTTTCGGTTGATTCGCATTTTTGGCGTCATTTTCTCGCTGTTTGCCTCAGCCCTCTATGTGGCATTAATGACCTTTCACTATGAAGTCATACCCAAGGAGCTGCTTGGCAAGTTGATCTCATCCAGACAAAATGTACCGTTTCCCCCTTTTGTGGAAGCCATATTTCTGGAGACGACAATTGAATTCTTGCGTGAAGCAGGAGCCAGACTGCCGAACCGGATCGGACAAACACTGGGTATTGTTGGCGGGATCATTCTTGGACAGGCTGCCGTGGAGGCCGCACTTACGAGCAACGTACTGATCATCATCGTGTCCTTGTCTGCACTGGCTTCGTTTGTGACACCGATCTATAAAATGTCCAATGCCATTCGTTTTCTGCGATTTCCGATCATTATACTGGCTGCCATCTGGGGCGCATTCGGGATTGCGATCGGACTGTGCTTCCTCCTCGTCCATCTGTCGCGATTAAAGTCTCTGGGGTCACCTTATATGGCTCCTTTCTATCCAATGCGGTTCAGGGATCTGAAAGACAGTCTGATTCGTGCTTCCTATCAACAGACGGATAAGAGGCCGAGCTATTTAAGGCCGCTCTCCTTCATCCGCTACAAGCCGGGAAGGGTTCACCAAACGAATCAACTGGATGAGGAGTGAGCGTATGAAACGTCTATCCCAATGGTTCCTTGCCGTAATGTGGGTAATGGGGATGCTGCTGCTCAGCTCCTGCCAGGATACGAGCATTGTGAATGAGATCAGCCTCGTCCTAACTTCCGCTTACGATTTGCAAGATAAACAAATTCACAACAGCGTGCTCATCGGTGAGTATACCGAGAAGGACAAGAGTGATGTCGAACTGCTGGAGATCGACTCAACCAACAGCTTCGATGTCATGCCAAGAATGAATATGCAGGCGAAAGAACCTATTGAGTATGGCCAATTAAGAATGATGGTGCTGGGGGAGGACTATGCGAAACACGGGATAGGCGATATTCTGCGCGTGTTATCCCATAATACCCGGGTGTCCAGACGTATGCAGTTTGCCGTAGCGGAAGGAAGGGCGCTGGATATCATTAAGGCATCCATTCCCGCTCATGATCCGCTGTATCTGATGAAGTTAATCGAGCAAAACGGCAATTTTGCCAATCTGCCTCACTTCAGTCTGCATCAGACGTTGTTCCAATATTTCAGCAAAGGACAGGATATTTATCTCCCTCGGCTTCGCTTGAACGATCAGGATAAAATTATGCTTGATGGTCTCGTGGTTTTCAAAGGGGAAAAAGCTGTACTTCAGCTGAGTGATGAAGAGGGGCTTGGTTTGAAGCTGCTTACGGAGGATGCCAAGAATGGCAAGTTTCTTGCACAGATCAATGAGGTTGAGGGGGCACAGAGGCAAACGGCTAATACAACAGACAATGATGCCCTAATCAAAATTTTATCTTCCTCCGTGAAGCATCGGATGCGTTCAGACACCCCAGCAGCAGCGCTGGATTCAAAGATTCACATCAGTGCATCTGTGATTAAGGCTTCACGGAATGATTTTCTGTTATCCGGCAAGGAGATGAAGGAACTGGAATCAGAAATGAAAAGGCATATGGAAGCCAAAATCAATCAACTGATCCGCAAGTGCCAGAGAGAGAATGTGGACCCGTTCGGGTTTGGAGAGTATGTGAGAAGTTGTACGCACCACTGGGACAATGAAACGTTCTATAAGGATTATGGCTCGATGGATATTCGGGCCCACGTGGAGCTGACGCTCGTCCAGGATGGTATTCAGGAATAAAAACGGGAAAACCCGCTCTGACCTCAGCTTTGAGGATAGCGGGTCTTACCTATGTTCTAATTTTGATGTTCTATGTCAGAGGTTTGGAATGAAGCAGGGAGAGCCGCTCTGCATAACGCTGATAAAACCAAATGCAAATGGCCAGCCAGCTGCCGCTCAGAAAGTAACCTCCGATGACATCACTGGGATAATGAACCCCCAGATAAATTCGGCTCATGCCAATGGTCAGAATAAAGGCTGCACTCACGATGATCATGATAACCCGGCCTGCTGCTGTCGGGATATGCTTCCAGATCAGAAAGGCAAGTCCACTATATAGGCTGAACGCTGCCATGGAGTGTCCACTTGGGAAGCTGTAACCGCTCGCTTCGATGATGCGGTGAATAGTGGGCCTGGCACGCTGAAACGCCAGTTTCAACAGGGTGTTCAGCAACGTGGAGCCTGCGATGACTGCTGCCAAAAACAGAAGTTCCCGTCGGTGTCCCAGGAAAAGATATAAGACCACCATGGAGATGATCATTATGATGATCACAGGCAATCCGCTGCCAATCCAGGTGAAGACCTGCATCCAGTTGGTCATTCCGGGAGCTTCCATCCCTTGTATCCATCCAATCAGGTTATCATCAAACCGGTGGATCTGGTTATCACTGATAGACAGGGCAATCAGTGCAAATACGGTAAGGCTCAATGCTGCAAGGAGCAGCGGGATAGAGAAGGCCTTTTTTCCTTGCTGGTTCAAATGTCATGTTCCTCCAGGATGTTTGAATTTCATATGTTGGGCCGCCAGCCATACGATATGGATATTATGCTATCATTTCGCCTTAAATATTGCTTGAACAAAAAGGTTAGCGACTCAGTTCAGTTGAAGCATATATTCATAGGCGGTAACACCGAAGACACGCTTAAAATGTCTGTTCAAATGCGTAAGATCGACGAATCCGCATTCGGCTACCGCGGAGTAGACATCCTTATGCTTCTCTATGGCCTGCCGGGCATGTTCAACCTTGCAGTTCAGGAAGAACTGGTAGGGTGATATGCCGGCATGTGACTTGAATTCCCGGATAAACTGAAACTTGGACATATTAAACTCGGTATAGAGATCATCCAGTTTCAGCACATCATCGAACCTGCTGAACATCATTTCTTTGGCCTTTCGGACAAGCCCGTCACCAGGTCCGGGAATGTGAGTATCGATCTCCGACCGGGACAGCTGATGTACGAGGCTGAAGAGAAGTTCACTGCATTTGGCTTCATCCTGCCCGCTCTGAACGGCACGGTTCAGCATGAGAATACTTCGTGCCAGCTGAGGATCATAGACAATGGGAGTGGAGAAACGCAATTCCTTTTTCCCCAGAATGTCTTCTACCACCTCCGGCTTCAGATACAACATGACGTAGTCAATACCAGCCTTGTCGTAAGAACTGCCATCATGGGACTGCTCCCGATTAAACAGCATGACACCGTTCTGGTGAGAAGCCTGATAATGACCGTCCAGATGGTACTGCTGAATACCGCGCAGTGTCACACCAACCGCATATTCCTCGTGACAGTGCTTCTTATACGTAAAATCCGTAAAACTGGCCGAAAGGGCCAGGACATCAGACGACTTCTTATAATTGAACAGCTCCACTCCATGCATACCTCCAATCTAGATGAGTCCCGATACCATAATGGCTGAGTATACCAAAAAGAGAGCCATCACGATACTAAAAGCTTTTTGATGATCATGCAAAAATTGCCTGAACACAGAGCCGAAAACAACCCAGCTGGTAAAGGCCAAAATTCCAATCAATGTGATGAGACAGACAAACAGCACCGTGGACAGCGAGGTGTCATAATAGGGCAGCACATAGCTGGGGATGACGGTGAACGTGAACAGAATTACTTTCGGATTCACAAACTGCATGATTAAACCGCTCACAAATCCGGTTGCCTGCTTCGGTGCCTCCTCGGAAGATCCCATCTTGTAGATCTGATAGGCGAGGTACAGCATATACAGGCTACCAACGATCTGCATTACATGAAGAAGACTGGGCAAGATGCCCGCCAGAAGATGATTGAGGAAAGCCGATGCGGCAAGCAGCATACCAAATGCCACGGTGGCTCCCCACACATAATGCATGGTTTTGCGTGCACCCGCGTGCTGAACTGAAGATAAAATGACAATATTGCTGGGTCCTGGCGTAAAGGTAACCACAATGCAATAAATTAAAAAAGAGGTAAGATTCATCGTTTCATAGTGCCTCCCCGGGTTGTAGTTTCATGATCATACTGCGGGGATGGTTGAACCGATAGTACATTATTGCAGCAGTACAACCTGAGATCGAAAATAGGAAGATACGTTGGTTAGAGAGGAAAGCGGTTTCTTTTTTGCGTGTTTGCGTTTACAATTTAAGCGAAACACAAGTGGACAGATCTCAAGGATGTGAAAACGAATATGAAAAAGACATTGCTGGTCTACATTTTACTTATCTCGGCTTTTGCACTGTACGTACTCAGGTATGAATACGCAAGCGAAGCGAATGGCTCTTGGGAAGCCAAGGGACTGCGTGGAGATATTGGTGAAACATACATCATGATCACATTTCAGTCCGGCTTGGAATATTGGAAAAGTGTGCTCAAAGGCTTCGAGGATGCGGGTGATGCGCTCGGAGTAACCGTGGAGTATCGGGGAGCTACCCGATATGACCCGAAGGAACAGACCACGATCATTGAGCAAGCGATTGCACGGAAACCGGCAGGCATCGCCATCTCCGCCATTGACCCGCAATCGCTTATTCCTGTGATTAACAAAGCATTGGATGCAGGTATTCCGGTAGTTTTGTTTGATGCGGATGCCCCGGACAGCAGGGCATATTCTTTTCTCGGCACGGACAATTATCAAGCAGGGGTGACTGCTGCGGACAAAATGGCCGAGCTTCTCGGACGGGAGGGAGAAGTCGCTGTTCTGACCATGCCGGGACAGCAAAATCATGAGGAGCGAACGGAAGGGTTCCGCGATACCATCCGTGATCGGTACCCTTCCATGAAGGTTGTTGAAGTCGCGGACGGGCACGGAGATGCAATGAAATCAAGAGATGAAGCTCTTAGAATGATGAAGACATATCCGGATCTCGGCGGTATTTTTGTAACCGAAGCGACAGGAGCAGCTGGCGTTGGTGAAGCGGTTCAGAATGGGGATGCAGGTTACCCGCTGCAGATCATATCCTTTGATACCAATAAAGCAACACTGGACATGATCAAGAGCGGCACGATCTCTGCAACGATCGCACAGGGGACCTGGAACATGGGCTACTGGTCCCTTCAATACCTGTTTCATTTGCACCACCAACTGACCGTACCTGCACCGTCTTCTTCCGATGAAAATGCACCGCTGCCGGTCAGGGTGGATACCGGAATCTCTGTCGTGACACGATCGAATGTAGATGATTATTATGCCAAATAAAACAGAACATCGTTCTCGAATGCCCCTCGGCTGGAAGAAAATTCGTTTTCGAATGAAGAGCGGATTGCAGAGGCTGCGTTTGCGTAATATGCCGCTGCGCTATCAGCTGATGCTGCTCTTTTTGCTTTTTGCCATCGTTCCTTCAATGGGACTCGGACTGCTGGTGAACTGGACTGTGGAACGGATTGTTGAAAGGCAGGTCGAGGGACACACGATGCAGCTGATCGGCAAAGTCAATGAAGCACTCGACAGCAAGATGGAGAATTTGCAAAACATGACCTATCTGATCGCGTTTGACCCGGATATCCGTGCGTTCATGGAAGGGAAAACGGAGTTTGACGGTCATACTGGAGCAGCGGTATCCGGTGGCGATTCGAACCAGTCCACAGATCAGGATCAACTGTATGGGATCAAGCAGTTTTTGCAGGGATTCACGACATTGTATCCGGAGATTGCAGGAATTGTCCTTGTGAATGGAAATGGAGATTACATTAGCAACGAGATGTACCCGAAAACCAATCAGAGCCTGGTCCAGGAGCAGTGGTACCAAGGTGCGTCCCGGAATGCCGGCATTTTTACTGTGCTGGGTCAACCGAGACAGCGCAACATCACGACACATGTTCGGTATAAGGATAGTGAAATTGTGTCTGTTGCACGTTCCATCACGGATGAAACATCAGGACGTGTGCTCGGTGTCATTATGATTGACCTGAAACTGCGTACCGTATCTCAGGCCGCCAGAGATGTGACGCTGGGGAAATCCGGATATGTGATGGTGACCGATGCAGAAGGGCGAAGTGTCTATATGCCCGACAACCCCCTTGTTGAGCAGATTCCATCCGCGTGGTTCCCTTCCGGGGATAGCGGAATATTCAACGCTGAAGCGGATGGGAAGGAGTTGTTATTCATGTACCAGTCTTCTTCGTTTACAGGATGGAGAACTGTAGGCGTATTTCCGGCGAGGGAATCGATAGCGGAAGTGCGCCAGATCCAGTTTTACGTTGTCAGTTTTGTGTTCGTGGTCTGTCTCTTTGGTCTGAGTGCTTCCCTTCGGTTCTCCAGTTCCATCGCTCAGCCTATTTTCCGGTTAATGTCTTATATGCGCAGGGCGGAAACGGGAAATCTCAGATCCGGCCGCTGGAGCGATCGGGCTGATGAAATCGGCATGCTGGGTAGAAGTTTTAACCGAATGCTGGCACAGATCCGGCAGCTCATGTCCCTTAACGAATTACGGGAGCGGCAAAAACGGGATGCTGAAATGCGAAGCCTGCAGGAGCATATCAAACCTCATTTTTTATATAACACCCTGGATACGATCCATTGGATGGCACAAAGGAAAGGTGTGGACGATGTATCCGAGATGGTGGGCGCCCTGTCCAGACTATTTCGTATCGGGCTCAGCAAAGGCAATGATTTCATTCCCTTGCAATCCGAGGTTGAACATATATCCAGTTATCTGCAAATTCAGCAGACCCGGTACCGGAATCGACTTCAATGTGAGCTGGTGATTCCGGAGGAGCTGAAGGAGCTGTTTGTGCTTAAGCTGGTGCTGCAGCCTATTGTGGAAAATGCCATCTATCACGGGATTAAGGGCAGACGAGGTCCGGGTAAGATTCGAATTGAGTCCAAAGTACAAGATCATAAGCTGGTTCTGACGGTACAGGATGATGGCGCCGGGATGTCCAGCGAGCGGCTGCACGAGATGGCGCAGCTGCTTGGTACACCCTTGGAAAGCATGGAAACACAGGAAGCTGGTCAGGGCGGCAAAAGCTATGGCATGCTGAATGTACAGGCACGCCTTCGGCTTTCTTTTGGAGAAGATTATGGGATTAGTTTGAATAGTCGGGAAGGTGAAGGGACTTGTGTAACCATCACTCAGCCGTTGATGAAAGAACTTCCACAAGCGTGGCAATTCGATACTGAGGGAAGGCGGGATAGTCAATGAAGGAAGCAATGATCCAAGCAGCTTGGACAGAAGCAGAGATGGAGAATACGGCAGCATCGGTGGCTGCAGCCCAGACATTGCAGTCGGCCCGGCGTTACCAAGTGCTGATTGCAGATGATGAACCGATTATTCGCGAAGGCATTCGGGATGCCATTGACTGGGAGGCGCTTGGCATGGAGGTTGCCTGTGAAGCGGAGGACGGAGAGGAAGCGCTGGAGCTGGCTGTCCAGTTCGGTATTGATATCCTTCTAGTCGATATGAACATGCCATTTCTGAACGGCATTGATCTGATCCGTCGCCTCCAGGATGAGTGTCCGGATTGCCGCTGCCTCATCATCTCCGGGCATGATGAGTTTGCTTATGCCCAGGAGGCTGTGCGACTTGGCGTGGAGGATTACATCCTAAAGCCGGTAGATGCAGAGCGGCTGCACGCTGCGCTTATGCGCCTGAAACAGCGCATGGATGAGGAACGTAGACGTACGGCCTACGTGAAGCAGGCTGCTGACCAGATCGAACGCAACATTCCGCTGCTGCGTCAGCGTTTTTGTCTGGAGTGGCTGGAAGGACGGGCGGAGGGAAAAGATCTGACAGAGCAGCTTGCGTTCCTGCGCCTGCCATCGGATCCGCCTGTGCAGATCGGGGTCGTCCGCTGGCCTGCTGCCGAAGCACGGCAGTCCCTTATGCGAGAGAATGATCGTCAATTGTTTCTGTTTGCCGTAGAGAATATTATCGGTGAACTGCTGGGAGATCTTCCCCATGTCCTGTTCCGGGACCCGAATGGATTAATTGGCTTCTGTCTATGGCAGGCTGCTCCGGAAGAACTGGATTGCACCATTGAACAGAAAATCAGTGCCTGTCTGAATATTGCCGTTCATGCTCATGTAGAGCAGAATACAGGTGCATTGGAGGACGTCCCGAGTGCTTACCGGTTATGCCGTGAGCTTATCTATGGGGAAGCCCGCTTGTCTCCGCTGGTGCGCAGAGCTCGGCAGATCATTCATGAAGGGTACGCGGATCGGGAACTGACACTGGAATCGCTCGCTTCGCGTCTGCAAGTCTCCTCGGTATATCTCAGCCGGGTACTCAAGAAAGAGTTAAACGATACATTCGTAACCCTGGTCACCCATGCCCGCATCCGCAAAGCAGTACAGCTGCTGGATTCAACGGCACTGCCTATCCACAGCATTGCAGAACGGGTCGGTTACGATACCCAGCACTATTTCAGCACGGCGTTCAAGAAAGTGATGGGCATTTCACCTGCACAGTATCGGAAGGATGGGGGCACAGGGCAGAGTGCCTCCGCAGACCGAGTGTAGCATCATAAGATATGGCGAGTACAACAGAGTTGCTCTGCTTCTGCGAAGCGGATCAGCTCTTTTTTTCGTGCCTGGGGATGGATCTGGAACGGTATTCAATGAAAGGGATGAGGTACTCCTTCTGAGAATACAAAAGTTAAATTTTTATAAAAAAGGTTCAAAAGCTGCAAAGACTGTTTAAACCTGACAATGCTACGATGGGGTCAGGCAGAAACAGAAGGCAATTGAAGTTCATTTCTAGATTGTAAGCGTTATCTTGTGAAACACAATCAGATCCGCATGATTCGAGGAAAGGGGAACTTGATATGAAAAAAGGAGCAGTGTTGATCTGGCTTCTGGTGATGACCTTGATGTTAT
The DNA here is from genome assembly GCF_009664365.1 of Paenibacillus xylanilyticus. Classification (NCBI taxonomy): domain Bacteria; kingdom Bacillati; phylum Bacillota; class Bacilli; order Caryophanales; family Paenibacillaceae; genus Paenibacillus; species Paenibacillus xylanilyticus. The sequence goes on along the minus strand of NZ_CP044310.1, from coordinate 4,987,473 downwards.
CGGCCTGCAATTTGGCTGAGAGCGGAACAGGCAGCAAGGAAAAAGGATATGTCGGCATCTCCATGCCAACGAAATCGTCCGAGCGCTGGGTCGGTGACGGAGAGAACATGGTCCGACTATTTCAGGAACAAGGGTATAAGACAGATCTGCAGTACGCTGAGGACGTGGTCGAAAATCAGATTTCACAGATTGAGAACATGATCACCAAGGGAGTGGATGTGATGGTCATTGCATCCGTGGACGGCAATACACTGACGGATGTAATCAAGAAGGCTCACGATGAGGGCATTCAAGTCATATCATACGACCGCCTGATCCGGAACACGCCTTATCTCACGTATTATGCGACGTTCGACAACTTCAAGGTTGGGGTACTGCAGGCTTCCTACATTGAGCAGAAGCTTGGCCTCAAGGAAGGCAAAGGACCATTCAACATCGAGCTGTTTGGCGGCTCACCCGATGACAACAATGCGTATTTCTTCTTCGACGGTGCAATGTCTGTACTGAAACCTTATATCGATTCCGGCAAGCTTGTGGTACGGAGCAACCAAACTACAATGGCACAGATTGCGACCTTGCGCTGGGATGGAGCACTCGCCCAGTCGAGGATGGATAACTTGCTAAGTGCCTATTACTCCGGAGATAACCTGGATGCGGTGTTGTCCCCGTACGATGGAATCAGCATCGGCATCATCTCGTCACTGAAAGGCGTCGGGTACGGATCAGAGAGTAAACCTCTGCCTGTTATCACTGGGCAGGACGCGGAGCTGGCCTCGATCAAATCCATAGTTGCCGGAGAGCAGACACAGACGGTATTCAAGGATACACGCAAGCTCGCGGAGCAGACGGTAGAGATGGCCAATAGCATTTTACAAGGGAAACAAGCAGAAGTGAATGACGAAAAATCATATAACAACGGAATTAAAATAATACCAGCCTATTTGCTGGATCCAATTTCCGTGGATCGGACCAATGTGGAGAAGGACATTGTCGGCTCCAATTATTACACCAAAGAGGAAATTGGATTGAAATAATAATGGAAAGGAGCAAGTCCCATGACCGGAATCATATTGGAAATGAAGGGCATCACCAAAACCTTTCCTGGCGTCAAAGCACTGGAAAATGTCAATCTCAAGATCCGGGAAGGTGAAATTCATTCCCTGTGCGGTGAGAACGGCGCAGGTAAATCCACACTGATGAAAGTGCTTAGCGGTGTATATCCACATGGAACATACGAAGGGGATATTTTGTTCCAGGGGAAAACCTGCGAGTTCAAAAGCATCAAGCAGAGCGAGGATCTGGGAATCGTCATTATCCATCAGGAGCTCGCACTGATCCCTTATCTGTCCATTGCCGAGAACATCTATCTGGGCAACGAGCGTGCCAGCAAAGGCATCATTGACTGGAAAGAAACACTGGTCGGCACACGTGAATTGCTCTCCAAAGTGGGCTTGAGCGAAAATCCGAACACCCTAGTATCCAACATCGGTGTAGGTAAGCAGCAGCTGGTTGAAATTGCAAAAGCACTCTCCAAAAAGGTTCGTCTGCTCATCCTGGATGAACCGACAGCAGCGCTGAATGAGGACGATAGTGAAAACCTGCTCCAATTAATGCTGGAGTTCAAGAAACAGGGAATAGCGTGTATCCTGATTTCCCATAAGCTGAACGAGGTGTCCAAGGTATCGGATTCCGTCACGATATTGAGGGATGGCAAGACCATCGAGACGCTGGACATGAGGAAGGATAACGTCACCGAGGACCGGATTATCAGCGGTATGGTGGGCCGTGATCTGACAAGCCGCTATCCGGAGCGTCATGCGGATATTGGTAACGTCATTTTGGAAGTGAAGGATTGGACGGTTTATCACGAGCATCATGCTGATCGCAAAGTGCTGGACCGGGTCAACATGAACATCCGGCGTGGTGAAATCGTTGGTATAGCCGGTCTGATGGGTGCGGGACGCACAGAGCTGGCCATGAGCATATTTGGCAAATCCTATGGACGCAACATATCGGGCCAGCTCATCAAGGATGGCCAACCGATTCAGAACAACAGTGTAACGGAAGCAATTCAGAATGGTTTTGCATACGTGACAGAGGATCGGAAGGAATACGGGCTCATTCTTATGGATGATATCAAACGCAATATTTCACTGACCGGCCTGGGCAAGCTGACCAAAAACGCCGTTGTGAATGAACGTGAAGAAGTGCTGGTTGCCGAAGAGATGAAGAAAAGCATGAATATCAAAGCCCCAAGCATCCTTCAGAAAACCGGCAATCTGAGCGGGGGGAACCAGCAGAAAGTGGTGCTGAGCAAATGGATATTTGCCGGACCGGATATTCTCATTCTGGATGAACCGACCCGCGGAATCGATGTGGGCGCGAAATTCGAGATCTATACGATTATTCACCGGCTCGCTGCTGAGGGCAAGGGCGTGCTGGTCATCTCATCCGAGCTCCCGGAGGTTCTGGGCCTGTGTGACCGGATTTATGTCATGAATGCCGGGCGCATCACGGGTGAAGTCAGCCGCGAGGAAGCGACGCAGGAAACGTTGATGAGATATATGACGAAGTCTGGAGGCGAGAAGCATGGAAATGCTAACTAAACTGTTCAAAAACAATATACGCCAATACGGCATGATTATCGCACTGGTTGTCATTATGATCTTGTTCGAGGTGCTGACTGGCGGGCTCTTGCTGAAGCCAATCAATATTACGAATCTGATTCTGCAGAACAGCTATATCCTGGTGCTCGCCATCGGGATGGTACTGGTCATCATTACCGGACATATTGATCTGTCGGTCGGATCTGTTGCAGCCTTTGTCGGTGCAGTGGCGGCAATTATGATGGTTGACTGGCAGCTTCCCGCTTGGCTGGCGGTAATTGCTTCTTTGCTGGTAGGGGCGTTAATCGGAGCCTGGCAGGGCTTCTGGATCGCGTATGTGCGGATTCCGGCCTTTATCGTAACCCTTGCGGGCATGCTGCTCTTCCGCGGCTTGACGATGATTGTGCTGGAGGGCCAGTCCATCTCTCCTTTTCCGGGGGGATTCCAAAAGATAAGCTCCGGATTCCTGCCTGATATCCAATTCTCAGGTTTCGGTCTCATCTCGATCCTTGTAGGGATTGCACTTACAATCTGGTATATCGTAAATGAACTGCGGGAACGCCGCTCCCAGCGGAAATACGGATTCGCGGTGGTGTCGCAGGGACTTTTCCTGCTCAAGCTGATTGTGGTGGCTGCGGTAACGAACCTGTTCACCTTCGTACTTGCAAGCTACGCCGGCATTCCGAATATCCTGATTCTGCTGTTTGTGCTGATTGTCGTGTACTCCTTCGTCATGAACCGCACTGTAATGGGACGTCATGTGTATGCACTTGGTGGAAATGAAAAGGCAGCAGGACTATCCGGAGTCAAAACCAAAAAAGTAACGTTCTGGGTATTTGTAAACATGGGCGTGCTCGCTGCTGTATCCGGTCTGATCTTCGCTGCTCGTCTGAATGCGGCTACCCCAAGAGCGGGTACCAACTTCGAACTGGATGCGATTGCTGCCTGCTTTATCGGTGGAGCTTCAGCTTCCGGAGGTATTGGAACCGTGTTTGGAGCGATCATCGGCGGCTTGGTTATGGGGGTACTGAATAACGGGATGTCCCTCATTGGATTGGGCATTGACTGGCAGCAGGGAATTAAAGGTCTGGTGCTTCTGCTTGCCGTAGCCTTCGATATCTATAATAAAAATAAAAGATCGGCATAGATTGATAGAAAATAGATCATTTCATTTCATCTCATCGATATCTTAGAGCTCGGACTTCATTTATGTTTAGATGTAGAATGTTCACTCATTTGGAAAGACACAAACAGACCCGCTATCCTTCATAGTGGGTCTGTTTTTTCGTATGTCAGGTACAGCCGGTTTTACATGAGTGCATCCAGAAAGCGGGTTGCGATCCCGAAGTAAATAAACAGCGACAATATATCGTTCAGCGTAGTGATCAAGGGTCCGGAGGCAACGGCGGGATCAACCTTGAAGCGACTTAGCAATAAGGGGATACATGTACCTGTCAGTGTACCGATCACGAGTGTGAAGAAGAGGGACACGCCAATAATGGTGCCGAGCAGCCAATCCCCCTGCCAGAAGTAGGCGATAACTGTAATCATGACTCCGCATACAAGTCCAATCAGGGTACCTACCTTGATTTCCCGACCAATTAACGCCAATACGGTGGATTTGTCGAGCTTGCGACCAATGAGACCGCGGACGACGACAGCCAGAGACTGTGTTCCCGTATTTCCGGTCATACCGGCGATCATGGGCATGAAAAATGCGAGAGCAACCACCTGATTCAGCGTATCCTCGAAGAAGTCCACAATGCTGCCTGAGATGAGTCCGATGAATAGTAACAGGATGAGCCAGGGGAGCCTGCGTTTGACCGCCACGAGCGGTTTGGTATCAAAATCAATATCCTTGCCGCCGCCGCCCATCTTCGCAAGGTCTTCACTGGCTTCATGCATGATGATATCAATGACATCATCCATCTGAATGACACCACAGAGTCTGTGGTTCTCATCAACGACGGGCAAGGCGATAAATTCATAACGCTGCAGCAGCTGCGCAGCTTCTTCCTGGTCCATGTCCACAGTCGCATAAATGACGCGCTTGGTCATCAGCTCCTCTACCCGGGTCTTGTCACCCGCCTGAAGCAGGGACCGGTGACTGACCACTCCAACGAGTTTGCCTTCATCATCCGTTACATACAGATAGCTCGTTGCCGGTATAGGCGGCGTGCCCTGGGATTCCCTTATCGCTTCCTTCGCAGTCTCATGTGCCAGAAGAGTGCGGTAACGGTCGGTCATGATCCGGCCGGCTGTCTCCGGCGGATAATTCAGCACAGAGCGGATAATGGCAGAGTGGTCGAGTTGCATATTCGACAACAGCTGTTCCCTGCGTTTGGAAGGCAAATCATGCAGGAACCGGATCAGATCACTCTTGTCCATCTGCTGCATAACCTCAAGCGTACGTTCCGGCCCTAGCTGTTCGAACAGCTTAATCTGGTCATGAAGCTTGAGCGATTCGGCCATATCGGCGAGAACATCTGGCTTGAACAGCAGCAGCAGCCGCTTCGTTTCCTGTTCGGGAAACTTTTTGTAGATGAGCGTAAGATCGTAGGGATGCAGTTCTTTTATCGCTTTATAAAATTCGGGCAGGTCTTGGGTTTGTACATATTGAACCAGCAGCTCGGTGATTTCTTCGATTGAATTGTTTTTAGGCGATTGAGGTCCGTTCTTGTTCATATCCAGACTCCTTTCTAGAGGCGGGGCTCCGTATTTTTAAACGCAATGTAAGCGAGGTAAACAGCAAATTGGAGGATTGAAGCATGGACTGTGCTATTGAAATCTTGCTCAACTATTCGGAACGGGCTTACAAATAGGCGCTGCGGAGATATACTGGTTGTACCAAGTAACTGATGAGGAGGACTTGCACGAGTGGAAACAGAGATTAGAACACAGCTGCTCAGTCTGGCCGAACCGGAGTACCAAAAATTCTCGGCTGCATTGATTCCCAATATTACGAATCTGATGGGTGTTCGATTGCCTGCGATACGCAAGATGGCGAAAAAGCTCGCTGCAGGGGACTGGCGTGCGTACCTGAAGACGGCTGACGATGACTATTTCGAAGAAGTGATGCTGCAGGCAATGGTTATTGGACATGTCCAGGCGGATCTGGATGAATGGCTGGAGCATGTCGCCGCTTTTGTTCCCAAGATTGATAACTGGTCGATATGTGACAGCTTCTGCGCCGGATTGAAATATACGAGGGTACATGCAGAATCCGTGTGGAATTTCCTGCAGCCTTATCTGAAGTCAGATCAGGAGTACGAGATACGTTTTGGCGTGGTCATGCTATTGAACTTTTATCTGGATGAGACATACATTGATCGGGTTCTGGTCTCATTGGATCAGATTAAACATGAAGCGTACTACGTCAAAATGGCGGTAGCATGGGCAATATCGATGGCCTATGTGAAGCAGCCGGAAGTGACGATGCCATATTTGAAAAACAATACGCTTGATGATTTTACCTACAATAAAGCTCTGCAGAAAATAACGGAGTCCTATCGCGTGGATCCCGAGACCAAGCAGATGATTCGCAGCATGAAGCGGAAGACCAAGAGATCTGTTCGTGTATAGCAGCGGAGCCTTCTTTATATAGAAAGAAACGAAATGAAATACTCAATAGGGAGGAGCGTGGACACATGCGAAAAAAGATCATATGGTCTGCTTTGGAGCTGGACGGAAGTCCGTGGGTGTTGATCGCTACGGAACTGGGGATCTGCCGTATTGTCATGCCGAATGAAACGTTGGAGGACTGGAGCAGCTGGATAACCCGGATTGCCCCGGGAGCAGAGCTGGTACAAGATGAACAAGCCATAAAGGGGACAGGCATGGTGGACTGGCTGCAGGCTTACTTTGCAGGGGAGCAGACTCGTTATACGGACGAGATTCCACTTGATCTGATTGGCACAGCATTCCAGCAGCAGGTGTGGAAAGAGCTGGGACGTGTCCCTTATGGTGAAGTTCGCACATACGGCGACATTGCGGCTGCAATTGGCAGACCTACGGCGGTTCGTGCAGTTGGGGCTGCGAACGGAGCGAATCCCATTCCCCTTCTGTTACCATGTCACCGCATCATCGGTGCCAACCGCAAGCTGACCGGATTTCGCGGAGGCCTGGAGTTGAAGCGCAGACTGCTGGACTTAGAGCGGATTGAAGGCGTGACGGATGGCGGGCATGAGCGGTTTCATTTTTGAAGAGCGGTGGTTTAGGGGGATAGGGTGCAGGCACTTAGTTGTGCCTGTTTTTGCATTCTCTGATTATCGTTCCGAGCGTCTGTGGAATAACGAGAACAAGTAGGAGGATCACCGTGTACGAACCCCAACGTACTTCTGAAAGGGACGTCCCGGTTACCGTATAGTACAGCATCATGAAAAGTGTAATTGCGATTGCGCTTACGAAGATATGAAGCCATTTATTCATGTTGAGGGCACACCTTTCCGCTAGTCAGATCCAAACGATCCTCGTATGGAACACCAACGTTTTACATATTTTTGCCTCGTTCAACCCTATGGTACCATAGAGCACAGATGATCGATACCATGCACGGCACACTTCGTGGAAAGAGGGATGACATGTTAAATCAGGCATATTGGTTGACTAACGTAACGTTGGAGCAGGGTTATGTTACGGAAGAGGGCCAGGTAACGGGAACACAGACAAAGAAGGCCCAGCTTCGGGTGGAGAACGGAATCATTACTGAGATGAAGGATGAGGGAGTAGAACTTCAGACGGATCTGCCTCAATATAATGCTAAAGGGCAGCTGCTGCTGCCTTCGTTCGAAGAAGCTCATATCCATCTGGATAAAACGTATTACGATGGACCTTGGCAAGCCGTAAGGCGCATATCCAGCATTTTCGAACGGATTGAAGAAGAGAAGGTGCTGCTGCCCAAGCTGCTGCCGGATGCGAAACGTCAAGCGGAGAGTATCCTGCATCTGATTCAGGGTTATGGGTCCACTCATGTACGCAGCCATTGCAACATTGAGCCCGTCAGCGGGTTAAAACGGCTTGAGGCCACCAGACAGGCACTGGAAACTTTCTCGGGCAAGCTCTCCTCGGAGATTGTGGCGTTTCCACAGCATGGGCTGCTTCGCTCCAATTCGGTGGAGTTCATGCATCAAGCCATGCAAGAAGGGGCTGCAATCGTGGGAGGTCTTGATCCTCATACGGTGGACGAGCATATCGAGAAATCGCTGCATGCCATGGTAGATCTGGCTGTGCAGCATCAGGCGGGGATCGATATCCATCTGCATGATCGCAATGAGCCGGGCAAGCAAACGCTGCAGCGACTCGTTGACCTGACGGAAGAGGCAGGACTTCAAGGGAAGGTCACGGTGAGTCATGCATTTTGGTTCGCTCAAGCGGAGCCGCAGGAGGCGGAGGATATGGCGAAGCGTATGGCCGCTCTTGGCATGAGCGTGGCTTCAACGGTACCCATTGGCAAAATGGTTATGCCCCTTCCGATGCTGCATCGCGTCGGGGTCAACGTGAAGCTGGCCACAGACAGCCTGACCGATCATTGGTCACCTTTTGGCAGTGGAGATCAACTGGAGAAAGCAGGGCGCTTCGCCGAATTGTATGGATACAATGATGAACGTTCGTTATCCCAGTCTCTTGGTTTCATCACGGGTGGAGTTACACCGCTGGATACGGAGGGGAATCAAGTCTGGCCTAAAGTAGGCGATGCGGCGAGCTTTGTACTGGTTCAGGCAAGCTGCTCGGCGGAAGCTGTTGCCCGTAAATCTGCCCGGCAGGCGGTATGGTACAAGGGGCAAATGGTGAGTGGAACTGTATAAGAGAAATGCAGAAATCATGTGAAGCCACGGGAAACCGTGGTTTTTTTGTGATGTTAAATGAAGATACACCTCTAAGGAGAGAGGAATAATTTATTCGCATATACCATGATTTGGGTTATGATGGATTTAGTTTTCCAGATGTATATGTGTTGGATAAATTGTAGGACAGGTCCGTGCAAGTATTTATATGGATTATGGTAAGACGATGATAAATGATTAAGGGGAGGCCCTCATGTCAGTAGAGAACGTCACACTAAGGTTGATAACGAAAGAAAATGAATTGGAATGCATTAACCTTAAACCCCGGGAAGAGCAAATGAACCTGGTCGCTACGAATTCGGACTCGCTCATTCATGCAATCAAGGAGACCACTTCCAAGCCATACGGAATCTATGCAGAGGATCAGATGGTGGGTTTCATTCTATTTGACAATGAAATCTATAGTGACGGGTATTACTGGATTTTGCGATTTATGATTGATGAGAGATATCAAGGAAGAGGCTATGCCAAACAAGCTATTAGAGAAGTGATCAACAAACTAAAAAGCAGAGTGGATTGCCAGCAGATCAGGGTGTCTCATGTACCGCATAACGTTGTGGCGAACACGCTATATAAAGCTTCTGGATTCCAGGACACAGGCGAAGTTGAAGACAATGGAGACATTATATTGAGTTATCACCTGAATTAATTATTTTTAGAAAATGAGGAGCGTGAGCGTGATGATCAGGGAAGCAGAGTCAAGAGATGCGCAGGCTATTGAACGTTTGTATAAAGAGTTATTGCCAAACAACTTGAATACAAAAGTGTTGGGAGAACGTATTGAGGAGATCCAAAATAATCCCAACAGTTTCTTGCTCGTATGCGAAATCGATCAAAAGGTCATTGGTACAGCGCACTTACATATTTGTCTGGATGCTCTGGTAGAGGATAGACCGTTTGGAGTAGTCGAACGAGTCATTATTACAGAGCATGTTCAGAGCAAGGGATACGGTTCAGAACTGATGAAGTATATCGAAAATATAGGTATACAGAAAAATTGTGTGAAAATGTTTCTAACCAGTGGAGCATCCAGAAGCGAGGCACATCATTTTTATGAAAAACTAGGGTACGATGGAGAGTCAAGCAAAGCATTTAAGAAATACCTATAGATGAAGAACCAAGTGAGCAAACAAATCTAATTGAACGAAATGAGGTCATAGAGCGATGAGTAGCCCGAAGCAAGATGTTGAATTGCAGATAGTATATGAAGATCATGAGGAAGACTACAAAGCCATTTGTGATCGTTTATATAACTACAATGTAAGAGAAACGAAAGGGTTATTAAAGAAGCCAGGAAAAAGTATCAATCTATTTCTGAGGGATATGGAAGGCCGGGCTGTAGGTGGAATCTTCTGTGCTACATACTGTGAGACGTTATATATTGATAACTTTTGGATCGACGAGGAATATAGAAATCAGGGGAGTGGGAAGTCTCTCCTTTTGCAAGCGGAAAGCATAGCCTCAAGTATGGGGTGCAAACTTGCTCACACCAGCACATTTTCCTATCAGGCTCCAGAGTTCTATCAGAAAATGGGCTATGAAGTGTTTGGAGTCATCGATGAATATCCAGAGGGCATAGTTCAGTATTTTCTGAAGAAAAGGCTGTAGACTTTTTGGAAATGTAATAACTATTACGAATGGAAAAGCGTTATTTTATTTATAAGTTATCAGCAGGATAAACAACAAGGAGAATCTAGTAATGACTACAATAAATGTTTTAGAAACTCAACCTTCCAGTCGGTATGATGAATTAGATCCATCTCAGGATGGGAATAAAAACACAACATTCGCAGATCTCATTATCGATGGAAAGTCTCTATATCAGATGCTTAAGAGGCACGATCTGGTACCAGCACTGGGATGGGGAACTGAAGAAAATCAAAGACAAATGATTCAATACTTTTTGTTAAAGGAACCCCATGAGTATCTGTATTATAGATATCCCATTTTAGTATGCCCTTTGTGCGGGGACGAAGAGTGCGGTTATATCTCCGTGAAAGTGGATCGGGATGATGATGTAGTTATTTGGAAGGACTTTATGCTGGAGCACAAGAACCAACCACTAAACATAGGTCCATTTTATTTTGTGTGGGAAAACTATGAGAGAGCTATTCAGGGTACATTTGGAATGGTAGAAATGTGAAGATATGTTTTGAATCAATGGCGACAAAGGAGGTTTGGCAACATGATCTACGTTCTTAGGCATGGGCAGACCGATCTGAATAAGGAGGGAAGACTCCAAGGCAGACGAGGTTTGCCATTAAACCATTACGGAATCCAGCAAATGGAACGGCCAAACCGAGGAGTTTGATCTTAAAGTAAGGTGAACAAAATCATTTATAGGAGCGATACAATCATGGCTAAAACTACCGGTGAAATGATTGAGGAATTCAAGTCGTTTACTTCGTATGTGAGAGAGTTGGACAGTCTATCTGAGCAGGTTTGGAATACGCCAATAGCTGAAGGCAAATGGACTTTGAAAGACGTTATCGCGCATATGATGCTGTGGGATCAATATTTCTATGAGGAAGCTATCTATAAAATCAAACAGGGCGAACCATTGACCGTTAAGCATCTGAACTTTGATGAATTTAATGCAAATGCGATGGAATACTCAAAGACCAGACCGAAGAAGACCATTGTTGAACAATTTATAGAAAAGCGAATGAACATTATCCATGATATTACTGGATTGAACGAAGAAGAATATACGCGAGAATATAAGGATGGAGACAAGAAGAAATTCAGTATTAAAAAGTATGTAAGGGCATTCATCTCGCATGATATACATCATAAAAAGCAGATTGAAGCCTTTAAGAAGACGCTAAACATAGCTAAGTAAAGGTGAGGTGGTAACCACGATATGAATTATGAATTAATTCAAGCATCCAAGGAATTTAAGGGTATCATACAAAATCTCATGCAATTCTATAGTTATGATTTCTCTGAATTTATCCATTGTGATGTGGAAGATGATGGTCTATTTAAGGACTATCCTTATTTGGAAGACTATTGGATCGAAGTGGATCGTCGATTTCCATATGTCATCAAACAAGAGCATAACTATATCGGGTTTGTGTTAGTCAGGTGCATAGAATCAGAAGAGCGAACGTATTGCTCCATTGCGGAGTTTTTTATTATGAAGAAATACAGAAAGACAGGCATAGGCAGGGCAGTAGCTAAACAACTATTTGATATGCATAAAGGGCACTGGGAAGTACACCAGCTTGAAAGCAATGTGCCCGCACAGCATTTTTGGAATAAGGTTATACACGAGTACACACAAGGAAACTTCTCAGATCGAGTGTATGACGGTAGAAGAATACAAGAATTTATAAGTTAGATGGACAGAAAAACAGATTCATAGATGACAAGGACGAGATAATTTCAAATGACATACAAGAGAATTCATATTATTGGTTCTACAGGTAGTGGGAAAACATATTTAGCGAGAACTCTGTCCAGCCAACTAAACATCCCATATTTTGAATTGGATAAGGTGATGTGGAGCAGCTCCGTTGAATTTGCTGGAAAGAACCCACCTGAAATACGGGATAGACTGCTTGAAGATATTATAAGTGAGGATGCGTGGATTATTGAGGGGATATATTACAAATGGGTAATGAGGAGTTTTGAAGAGGCAGATATTATCATCTTTTTGACCCCGAAACCAATGGAAAGAGCCATAAGAATTGTGCTGAGATTCATTAAGCAAAGAATTGGATTAGAAAAAGCAAACTACAAACAAACATTTAAAGGTTTAGTCGACATGCTGAAATGGAATTACAAATTCGATAGTGAAAATATGAATAAGATTTATGAGCTACTTGAACACCATAAGCGAAAATTAATTATAGTGAATAGTAATAATAAAGTGCTCTCTATGAAGATATTCAAGGGGGAATGACGAGTGCAGGTAGCTGAATGGTCTGAAAACATAGAAACGTATGATTTATCCAGCGAATATTCTATTCGTAAGGCTGACCCGGAAGAGTGGGGAATATATTGCTCGGTGTATTACAATATGCGCTTGTTGGTTTTTTTAGAGAAGAACGTTTCAGTGCTAACCGAAATAATGCGTATTGGATCTACCAGGGAGAATCGAAAATGGGTGGGGTACGGATGGCACCCAATAATATATATCATTTATTTTTCATTCCACCGTTCAATTAATCATTTGAGGTACTGAAGCTTCTGAAAAAGATTCTTGTTAGCTAGCTGGTCTGATCGAACCCAAGCCATTAAAGCTTTTGAAATTCTTCCGGACCAGGTTCATTTATTTGCCAAAGCCGGATTTTGGCCAGTGGAGTTCAGATGCCGCTGGATGCAGCGTCCCACTGAACGATTCAACGTGACTTGGGACGACGATCTGATCATCAAGAGTCCTCAAATTACCGAAGATGCAACAGGCACCAAGCGATTTACAAATGAAAATGAAATAGCTCAATGCGACTTCGCAAGCTTTGTAGGAGGTTTTGAGGCGGTAAGAAGAAATAAGTCTTCGCTGGAACAGTTCATACCTGATGAAGATCCCGCTCTAACCAATGAGACCCTTACGGAAGCTTCTACACTTTTGTATGACAAAAATACGGGGAAGCTTGTCGCCAATTGCCGGCTTTGTTTACAGGACACGGAGGCAGCAGTCTATAGTATTGGTGTTATCCCATCGCATAGAGGGAGAGGTATTGCTACATATATGCTGCAGAGAGCTTTGACAATCCTGAAAGGAAAATATCCAATCCTTCGGTTGTATGTCATGGAAGGAAACGATGCAGAATCCGTATATTATAACCTCGGGTTTATTCCTGGAGTACAAGAAGTACAGCAGATGATCATTCCTGGAGAATGAAATGAAAGGCGTATTTCAAAATGTGGAGGAATCCATTGTGAATACGTTATTTCTGGCAAAGCCAATTGGAGGTCAACTGACCGTATCCAACGAAAGTCTGGAGACCAAGTATTTCTCGGTGGAAGAAGCCTTACGGCTAGTTACGTGGAAGAATTTCAGACAGCGAATCGAGTATTGTTTAAGACCTGACATGCAGCCCTTTTATATTGAATTCTAAGAAGAAGAGGCTTTGAAAAGGAGCATGCTGTGAAAAAGTTTAGAGAGATCGGATATGGAAACCGGTGGTTTATCCGAACGGAATTCGAACACGAAGACGGTACAGAAAGCGAGGTCAAGGGATTTACTAGACCCTTCACTCTTAAGTCAGTGTACGTTAGAGTATGGATCGGAAAAAAGGTAATGATCATCGATACAAAAGAGGGAATTAAATTTGTGAATAAAAAGGTGAAGAAGGTAAAAATCATTCTTGGTTTCTTTGGGTATTGATTCAGGAATCGGGGATGCTGTGAACTTTATTATGAGCCAAGTAGTAAAGTAGTACAAGAGTACATACCTAAGGTGGAGGGAATTAAATCATGAACATGGATAATATTTATCTGATAAGTGACATACCGGGTTATTCTCCACAGATTAGTCGCCTAATTTCAATGATGAACTATGCCAGATATACAACGATTGAAGAAGTCAAAGATCTATCCATCGATCACCTTGATTTTTTGCTGGATACCGAGAGCAACTCGATTGGAGCATTGCTGCTGCACTTTGCGGGGGTCGAATATGCTTATCAGGTGGCGACGTTTGAGAATCGGCAGCTGAACGAAGAGGAATTATTGGAATGGGGCCCGGCCCTTCAATTAGGTAAGGAAGGACAGGAAAAGATCAAAGGCAATGATATCACCTTTTATTTTACGAAAATGGACCAGGTAAGAAGGAGAACACTTCAGTTCTTTCAGAGCATAGATGACGACTGGTTAAGCAAGGAAGAGGATTTTTGGTATAACAAACCGGCCAATTATTATTTTATGTGGTTTCATGTTTTTGAGGATGAGATCAATCACAGGGGTCAAATCAGAATGATCAGAAAGAGAACTCTTGACGCTTAAGGTGGTGACGTTTTTTTATATTTGTTTTTTTGGAAAATTAGAGAGTTCCCAGATTCTCTTAAGTAGTTACTCTTTCTATTTTTATGGTCACTCTAGTATTTAGATATATATTTTTTTGTCGAAAAATAACAAACAAAGTCTATGTTTATGGATAAAATTAACTTACAATTAGGTACAAAGTGATAATCATCACTTCTCAGAAGTTATATACATAGAACTTTTGGATTACACAAGGATGATACTCAGTAATTTATAAGGCCTATAGGGGAGGAACTAGAAAATGGGAGTTGTGGAAAACAAAAGTCAGTCATTGTATTCCGATGTTCAGCGGGGAAAAAAAGAAGATTTGATCTACTTAACGGCTTCCGATCTAGTTCTAAAGCAAAATTACTTTTCAGATGTTACAGCGCACTATTGGATACAGGCGGATACGATCCATCTCGATGGATCTATAAGTTTGCCAGGGCGTAATCTAACGCTAAATGCGAGAGTTATTTCTTCCAATGGGGATATTTCCATTAGTACGTCGGGATCACCCCTTCTTAAGGATCAAGATTTTATGGATGAACCGAAGGCTGATTCCGGCCTCAAAGCGATCAAAAGCGGAGACGATGGCGGAAGAGGACATGACGGTTCCAACGGAGCAGATGGAATATCCGCTGGGCACCTGGTGTTGACTGCGGAACGTTTTGATTTAAAAGGAGAATTACGTCTTTCTGCAAATGGTAGTAACGGGGGTCGCGGACAAGACGGAGGGGACGGAATGGATGGCCGCCCAGGGGATGATGGGAGAGACGGTGAAACCCATATTTTCTGGTTTAATGACTATGCTACAGCGGGTACCGACGGAGGTAATGGTGGTGACGGAGGTAACGCGGGGCGTTCGGGGAATGGTGGAGACGCGGGTCATATATTTATTGCCTATGTCGTTTCAAGCGAAGAACATCGAATAACGATGGAAACACAAGCGGGAATCGCTGGAGCACCAACCTTACCTGGAAAAGCAGGAACTGGATATCCGGGGGGGAGAGGTGGCCTTCAACTGGAGACAGTCTCTGTAGGAAGGACATCAAGTGTTACGAAGCGCAGTAGTACGAAGCGAGCCGCTAGTGGAAAGGATGGCGTAGACGGCAAAGTTGGACTTGGCGCGGATAATGGAATTGACGGTAAACCGGCAGAATCCATCATTATTCAGATTGCCTATAATCAATTCTTCGGAGCGAGAATCGCTAACCCGGAACTTTACAAGCGTCTTTCTTCTGTAAATTTAGAAACTGCCTTAAGTGCCTCATTTGAACGCCAGACACTAACCTTACATAAGGCAGGGTTAGCGTATCTTTCGGGGAGTGAGGAGAAACTCGAAGAAGCAGCCAACCTCCTAAACTGGATGCAACAAACAACACCCAATGAGTCTTGGTTTAACGAGGTCCGAGCTCAAGAGACCCATACTGAATTCCAAAGCGATATGCTGGACGCTTCCATTCAATGGCTAGCACTACGAAATAAAGCGATGATTCTTATTACACAGTTGGGACAAGGGTTAGACTATTTTGGTCATCCTTGGAACTGGGTACCGCTGATGCCTTTAGATAAATATCAAGACTTGGGTGTCAATCTGATTAACTCTGCACAACAAGCTGAAACATTATATCGTGATTACATCATAGCTGAGAACGACCAACGAGGCCAATTGAAAGTTTTAAACGATGCCATATCAGTTGCGGTGAATCGAATCAATGATATAGAAGGTCAAAGGCAAGATTCGATTAAAGAGCGGGCACGTTTGGAAGTGGAAGCAGATAAGCTCTATGAAGATATCCTTTCAAAAGAGAGATCGCTTCAAAAGGTAGCAGAAGAGTTTGTTGAAGCCCTGCGTAGTAAACTTGCCTTGTCCACGCTGAAGGCTACATTTGATTTGGTGGTGAACGGCATAGCGCTGGTGACCAATGTAACTCCAGCCCTAACGGCGCTCAAAACAGGTGGTGCTATAGCGTCAGCTATGAGTAACTACTGGAATACAGGTAAGGCCATTGTGATTGACGATACGTTCAAAAATGCCAAAACGGTAGAACAAGAAAAAAAGAAAAAAGAAGAAGAACTCTCTAAATCTATTAAAAGTGTGACTACTGCTGCCTCTTCAGGTCTCGCAATTATTAAAGATGGAATCGAAATTTATACTCTGATGAATCAAATGCACGATGCACGTGATTCCTTCGGATATTCTTCATCCATGCTTGCCATGTCACGTGGAAAATTTGAAGAGATGTTAAAACCCGTTTATGACCAAATGCCGAAAGATAAGGTCGATGGATATCGTAAGGCGTTCAATCAATATCTTAACGTCGTTGAAGAATATCAGCGCAAAAAACAATCCGTGATAGCTAAACATTTGGAAGAAGCAAAACTATTAGCCGAAATGGAACAACGACGTGCGGATCAGGATCGAATCAAGCGAGTGATGGGTGATGACGTGGATGCTAGCTTGCCGATGTTCCATACGTACATTTTCGATCTGTACAACAGCTTAAAGTTGGCATTAACCGATTTCTTGTATCAAGAGTACCAAGCGTATCGCTATATGGTTCTGAGCCAGGAGCTCTTCCCATTTGTTCAAGATAGCCACGTGGCTGAGCTCAGTCGTATCCATGCCGATGTGACGGTTAAGTTGAAAAACGCGCTAAATGCTTCGGAGAATCCAGTACAACCATTCAAGAACGTGACGTTTATATTCAACGAAGCATCGTTCCCAGAACAGTTTGAAACGCTGAGAGAACACGGAGCAGCTTTCTTCCCTTTGACATTAGATAATGAGCTTATTCGGGAGAAAATTGCAGGTAAAGCTCACATGATGGTTAGTGACTGTCACATTCAATTACCAGGTGCACGGCATACTGCTGGAGACATTCACATCGAATATACTCACTCTGGACATTCAACATTCCTGGATTCTTATGGCCAACGTTTTGACTTTGTTCATAACAAGAGCCATGGCTTCTATGAATATGAAGTAACTCCAGATCAAGGTGCAGCAGCTGATATCGAACCGAAGGAGTTTATCCGCAATGAGTCTGGTGGTGCTGTGGGCGACGGGGCTAGCCGAATTATGCCAGGTTTATTGTCCGTATGGTCGATTGAGGTACCAGGAGAGGATCGAGGCGGTATTAAGCTTAATGAGGGAGTAGATCTGAGCCAAGTGAAAAAGATCGTCATGACCTTCCAGGGAAAGGCAGAGGCTTATGCTTCTAAAGCTCAAGGAACAAAATTGACCTCCTTTGCAGCGAAAAAACTTATTTCTGAAACGTTCGCCGATAATGAAATGTTTGGGTTGCCGGGTACTGGAACAGAAACGGTACAAACAGATTCAATTGTGATAGAGCTGTAGTCTTATATGGAATGGATTAAGTTTTCCCGGAACGTTAATAAAGAGGCGTCCTTAATGGACAGCCTCTTTTGATTATATCTATATAAGATTAACCACGCGAAGGAAATTCACCCTGCAAGCAAATAATAAAACTCTGTGCAATAAAAGGTTGCATATTGTTATGAGGTTGAGATGAACCAGTTACTCCTAAAGCCATTGCCGCCATCTCTGTGGTTGGAGTGTTACTGTACAATGGAGGCTGTGGCGCAGTAGGAATAGGCTTGGCAGCTTGTGCCCAGTACGCATCTTTTGGTGATGTTTGATTCCCCGTCGCAACAATGCCTTGTGGTGCATGGGTATGAGCTGGGATTTCGGTTTGAAGTAACGTGACCACTGCTTCACCAACCTTTTGTCCAACGGTCCGAGGAGTTAGTCCTGTTCCAGTGCCTTGATGAATAACAGCCGAACCCATCAAATTGGGCAAAGCAAAAGTTGTTTTACCGTCTCCGCCATACTGTACACCCAATATAGAAAAGAGAGCCGTATTTTGCGTAATAGACATCAATTGACCATTACATAATGCCCAACCTTTTGGGGCAAAATTTCCAGCGAAAATTCGGATTTCGCCAATATATGCATCAGCCATAGTCTTTTCCTCCTTATTAGTTGCGAGAAGGGAAAATTCCCTGAACCGCAATGGCGTAATTCAAAACGGTGTACGGTTGCATATTGTTATGAGGTTGAGACCCGCCGGCTACCGAGAGAGTTCCTGGATTCATGGTTTCTTGTCCAGTGGTAGATCCGAATGAGTTCGGGACAGCTGCCCAAACGTTGTTTAGAGGAGTTGCTGCCGATGGAGTAGTATCAGAAGCTGTCACTTGATGGTTATGTATCGGCATTTCATTGATAGTTAGCGTGTGTGATGCTTCACCCTGTGAAGTACCCAGCGGGATTGTTGCAGACACATGTACAGGTACTCGCCCGCGATAATCAGGAAGTGCAAAAGTAGTAACACCATCCCCGCCGTATACGTTACCGAGCAGTGAATATAGAGCCTGATTGCTGTTAATTTGTAATATTTGTCCTTCGCAAAACATCCAGTTTCGGGGGGCGTAATTATTGGCGAACAATCGGATCTCGCCCAAAAATGGTTCTGACATGAGGTGACCTCCTCTATTTTTTATTCGTTTTTAGGGTTGAGGGGGGAACCAGCCCTCTAAAGAGATAATGAACGAAATAACGGTTGAAGGCATCATATTGTCATGAGCCTGATTTCCACCAACGGTGGATACAGAAGCAGTATTCATATTCACTGTAGTGGCTTTATCTGTAGTGTAATAGATTTTTCGTGGTGAGTTAAACCAGGTCGCATTACTTGGTGTTGAGGTAATTGTTGAGGTATCTGATGCTGTATACACTGAATGTGTGTGTGCAGGGAGTTGATTGGAAACCAGAGTAACTGTCTCATTACCTGATTTTTGGCCTCTAGTATATGTCGTACTTGGGTGTACAGCAACTCTGCCCTGCAAATCAGGCAAAGCAAACGTGGTTTGGCCATCTCCGCCATATGTGGTCCCAAGTAGAGCGAACAGAGCTTCATTTTCAGCAATCGATACAATTTGTCCATTACACAAAGCCCACCCTCGAGGAGCGAAGTTTCCTGCAAACATACGAATTTCCCCTAAATAAGCTTCACTCATTTGTTCTCACCTCATTAAATTTTGGTTCGGATTTACTTGTTTTCGAAGCATGCCATTCCATTAGCTGATGTAAACCTGTGCTGTGTACAGGAAAAAAGTCAAGCTTCTGGTACAGATTCGTTGCTCTGTTCATCGGAAGTACACTTAAATGAATTCTTGCTCCGGCACGATTTGCCTGGTGTTGTAGATCCAAAATCAGACTCGTACCTATGCCTTGATTGCGATACTCCGGAAGTAGAGAAATATCAATAAGCACCCATTCAGACCCTTTTTCAAATACATACATTTGACCAACCGGTACACCGTTTTTACGAACGATCATTCGATTGGCACCTGGGTAAGAAGCAGCATATGACATGGTTTGAGCTCTCCATTGCATATGTAAAAATTGTTCCTGCTCTGCTAATCCCCAGTTCCAACTTTGTAATTCGTCTTGGCGGCTCAATGAATACAATTGAAACAAAAACGCTTCATCTTCAGATTTTGCAGCAACTGTATCAATCACTTTTAGTTCTCTCTCCCTTGTGCCAGAGTGGTGGCTAGACATGATTGTCATAATTTGTTTATAACAGATGGCAGGAGGCATGTCATCTAAAATTTTGCGGTTTTATATCGAATAGTGACGAAAAAATATAACCGAATTTCACAAAAAACATGCCACTTACGTTAGAAAATGGGTGAAAAGTCTTTCGTATTATGAAAAAAGTCCCTAATTTTATATTTACCTATATCAAAGTCTCGTTTATGATGAGAGTAATTTCCATTTCATCATTCGACAAACTTCATCGGGAAATAGATAAGCAATGAATGAACATTGTTAATTTCATCTAGTATAAGGGGGCCGGACATGTTTTTGTTTCTGAGAAAAAGGAGTTTAAATCGTTTACTCCGAATTGCATTGGCAAGTGTGTTACTTATTAGTTCATTTAGTGGTGGAATTTTATCTTCTAAAGTGAATGCGGCTACTTGGAGTCATGTGCATCAAGAACCAGGAAGTTTTCAATATCTAGTTGAATATGGAAACGGTACATTTATGTCGTTAGGTTATTTCTTAGATTACCATCTATCGACAGATTCCATGACTTGGGATAATCGCTATCTTGGAATTGCCATGGAACCTACTAATTTGAAATATTTAAATTCAACGTGGTATATTACCGGATCGAGTGGAGTTTATAAGACAAGTAATCCCACTACAGGATGGACTCTTATGAATCCATCTCTAGCAGGCACGCATATTAATGATATTGCTTATAACCCTGTTACCGACCGTTATGTGTTAGCGGGGCAAGATAAACTTTATTCATTTACAGGAAGTGGGACACCAGAAGTGGTGTATGTGGATAATACTATCCCTAACTTTTATCGATTAACTTACGGTAACGGTATGTTTATTGCAACAACTCAGATCGAAGGACAGGGATCCAAAATCTACCGATCTACTGATGGATTAGTATGGACTCAGGTTTATACGACTAATCCAGGTCAAGCTATTTTCGATATTGCCTATGGAAACAGTACCTTTGTAGCGGTAGGTGAAGGTGGCCGGGCATACGTGTCAAATGATGGAGAAAATTGGAGTGTTTCAACATTACCGAACTACACTAGTCTGGCTTCAGTGACCTATAATTCCGGGGAATTTTATACTGTTAGCACAAATGAAAGAGTTGCAACCTCATTAAATGGTGTTGCCTGGGTAGAGGAGTGGAGTGATAGCTCCTCAGCAATTGATTTTGCTGACATCAGTATAGGTGGGGGACGAGCGGTTGCAGTAGGCTATGACAGTCAAACTTATGATGGGCACATAAAATCTGCTCCTGCTCCACAAGTGAACAGTGTAACCGTGACGCCAACCAACTCAAGTGTGGTGCAAGGGGGTACGGAACAGCTCACAGCCACTGTGGATGTTAGCGGAGGAGCCGCGCAAACCGTTACATGGAGCAGTAGTGACACAAACGGAAACGTGAAGGTGGATGGGAATGGATTGGTAAGTGTGGCAGCGAATGCCACTCCAGGTCCATATACGATTACCGCAACCTCGACAGTGGATGGCACGAAGTCGGGCAGTGCAACGGTGACGGTAACCTCGGCCCCGGCAGTGAACAGCGTAACCGTGACGCCAACCAACCCAAGTGTGGTACAAGGGGGAACGGAACAGCTCACAGCGACGGTGGATGTCGTTGGAGGAGCATCGCAATCCGTTACGTGGAGCAGTAGTGACACAAATGGCAATGTCACGGTGGATGCGAATGGATTGGTAAGTGTGGCAGCGAATGCCACTCCAGGTCCATATACGATTACCGCAACCTCGACAGTGGATGGCACGAAGTCGGGCAGTGCAACGGTGACGGTAACCTCGGCCCCGGCAGTGAACAGCGTAACCGTGACGCCAACCAACCCAAGTGTGGTACAAGGGGGAACGGAACAGCTCACAGCGACGGTGGATGTCGTTGGAGGAGCATCGCAATCCGTTACGTGGAGCAGTAGTGACACAAATGGCAATGTCACGGTGGATGCGAATGGATTGGTAAGTGTGGCAGCGAATGCCACTCCAGGTCCATATACGATTACCGCAACCTCGACAGTGGATGGCACGAAGTCGGGCAGTGCAACGGTGACGGTAACGTCTGCCCCGGCAGTGAACAGTGTAACCGTGACGCCAACCAACCCAAGTGTGGTACAAGGGGGTGCGGAACAGCTCACAGCGACGGTGGATGTCGTTGGAGGAGCATCGCAATCCGTTACGTGGAGCAGTAGTGACACGAGCGGCAATGTGACGGTGGATGCGAATGGATTGGTAAGTGTGGCAGCGAGTGCCACTCCAGGTCCATATACGATTACCGCAACCTCGACAGTGGATGGCACGAAGTCGGGCAGTGCAACGGTTACGGTAACGTCTGCCCCGGCAGTGAACAGTGTAACCGTGACGCCAACCAACCCAAGTGTGGTACAAGGGGGTACGGAACAGCTCACAGCGACGGTGGATGTCGTTGGAGGAGCCGCGCAAACCGTTACATGGAGCAGTAGTGACACAAACGGAAACGTGACGGTGGATGCGAATGGATTGGTAAGTGTGGCAGCGAATGCCACTCCAGGTCCATATACGATTACCGCAACCTCGACAGTGGATGGCACGAAGTCGGGCAGTGCAACGGTGACGGTAACCTCGGCCCCGGCAGTGAACAGCGTAACCGTGACGCCAACCAACCCAAGTGTGGTACAAGGGGATACGGAACAGCTCACAGCGACGGTGGATGTCGTTGGAGGAGCCGCGCAAACCGTTACATGGAGCAGTAGTGACACAAACGGAAACGTGACGGTGGATGCGAATGGATTGGTAAGTGTGGCAGCGAATGCCACTCCAGGTCCATATACGATTACCGCAACCTCGACAGTGGATGGCACGAAGTCGGGCAGTGCAACGGTGACGGTAACCTCGGCCCCGGCAGTGAACAGCGTAACCGTGACGCCAACCAACCCAAGTGTGGTACAAGGGGATACGGAACAGCTCACAGCGACGGTGGATGTCGTTGGAGGAGCCGCGCAAACCGTTACATGGAGCAGTAGTGACACAAACGGAAACGTGACGGTGGATGCGAATGGATTGGTAAGTGTGGCAGCGAATGCCACTCCAGGTCCATATACAATTACCGCAACCTCGACAGTGGATGGCACGAAGTCGGGCAGTGCAACGGTGACGGTAACGTCTGCCCCGGCAGTGAACAGCGTAACCGTGACGCCAACGAACTCAAGTGTGGTGCAAGGGGGTACGGAACAGCTCACAGCGACGGTGGATGTCGTTGGAGGAGCATCGCAATCCGTTACGTGGAGCAGTAGTGACACAAATGGCAATGTCACGGTGGATGCGAATGGATTGGTAAGTGTGGCAGCGAATGCCACTCCAGGTCCATATACAATTACCGCAACCTCGACAGTGGATGGCACGAAGTCGGGCAGTGCAACAATTAACGTAGTTACTCAAATCAAACTGTACAACGTAACTATAAACAACCTGGTAGATGGCACGATTACTGCTACTCCTATTAATGCTCCAGCTGGTAACGTAATTAGTTTGAACATCCTACCGGATTTTGGGAAGAGATTGAAAATAGGATCACTAAAATATACCTATAATTCTGTGGACTATCCGATAACGGGTGATGTCTTCATCATGCCAAACGGGGATGTTACTATTAGTGCAGAGTTTGAGGATATTTCAGAAACGATACCTTTTTTAAGTATTGTCGCTCCATTATTTGCACCGGTAACGGTTGGTTACGAACAACCTTCAGCAGAGAAATTAATCATTACGAATGCCGGAATGGTCGATACAACCATCCAAAGTCTTACTTCAAGTGAACCCAGCACATTTGTGGTTGAGGGAAGTGGAGAAAATGTTGCTGCGGGTGAAAGTATCGACACGTGGACTGTTCGACCAGTAGTAGGATTGCCTGCAGGAACCTATTCTTCCGTCATTACAGCTGTTTATGGAGACGGGGAGATAGCAACAACGAACTTGGTTCTCACTGTGAATCCTTCCAGTAGCTCAGGTGGCGGTGGAAATTCGGGGAATAACGGTAGTGGGGGTGGCTCTCAAGGTGGCGGAACGCCATCTGTGGACCCACCTCAGCCGGAGCCAACGGGAGTTCCTGTCATAATAAATGGTAAGTCAGAGAATATTGGCAAGTTGGAAACCAATGTCGTTGAAAATAGAAGCATTACAACCATTACGCCGGATCCTAAGAAATTGCTAGAATGGCTGGCGAGAGAAGGTCAGAACGCTATAGTGACTATTCCTGTTAATGTGTCATCAGACTCCATTGTGGGACTGCTAACAGGTGATGTCGTTAAGAAAATGGTGGACCAATCTGCCGTCTTGGAACTGGTTACCCCGCTCGCTATATATAGGCTACCAGCGAGCCAAATCTCAATTGGAACTTTAGCGGACCAACTTCGGGCAGATCAATCGCTATCTGACATGACGATTGAAGTAACGATCTCTAAAGCCTTTCCGTCGGAAACAAGCATTGCAAAGGATTCGACGAATTCAAATAGTGCTTTGCTTTTAATGGACCCAGTTCACTTTAAGTTAATGGCTGAATTTAATGGTTCAAGAAAGGAAATAAATCGCTTCAATACGTACGTTGAACGGTTTATTACTATTCCGCAGACTGTGGATCGAAATCAGATCACGACAGGAATTGTTGTAGGTTTGGATGGTTCCATTCATCATGTACCGACTTATGTTGAGCAAAAAGATGATCGTTACTACGCAGTGGTTAATAGCTTGACCAATAGTTTGTACACGCTGGTCTGGCATCCAGTCGAGTTTACTGATGTGACAAACCATTGGGCAAAAAGTGCAATCAATGATATGGGATCCCGAATGATTGCTACGGGAGTTAGTGAGGATATATTTGAACCGAATAGGGATATTACACGTGCAGAGTTCGCAGCTATGGTTATAAGAGCGCTAGGTTTAGTACCGATAAGTGGCGAAACTCCGTTCATCGATGTAAATAAGTCTGATTGGTTTGCTGATTATATCTACACAGCCCGAGAGTATCAATTAATTGAGGGTTATAGCAATGCTCAGTTCGCTCCTATGGATACCATCACTCGAGAACAAGCTATGACTATTATTGCGAAAGCCATGAAGATCACGGGAATCCATCCGAATTTATCACCTGATCAAATAAGCATGTTGCTGCAAGAATTTAAAGATGAATCGTTAATTTCCGGCTATGCCAGAGATCATATAGCAGCTGGCTTAGCGATGGATATTCTGAATGGTAGAACAGTAACTACGATTCAACCAAAGAACAAAATTACACGTGCTGAAGTGGCTACGTTACTTCAGAAATTACTCAAGAAGTCGAATTTGATTCAATAGGACTTTTTAAAGTAAAGGGTCAGACCGCGTTGGTCAGATCCTTTACTTTTTTGCATTTTAGATACGAATAAATGCGTGGGTGTCAGTCTACTCAAGTATTTTTCAACAAAGAAGGAAAACTATTTTAGGAAAGAGTAAAATATAGATGTTATGAATAGTTTTTAAGCTTTCTATAACTCGTTAGCTGTCTATCACCACCACATGTTCTAAGAAGTGTTTTAAAGAATATGATCTGGACTCAATTCACTATGGAGGGATTCCATTGCTTTATCTCATTATAGTCGTGGTTATTGGTTTTGCAGGCATAATTAGTAATCAATACGCAGGGTTGAGGAGAATGGAATCACTACAAAAATCATTGGATGAACTGAATCATCAGCTGCGAGAAGCTGGACAGATCCGGCCTGTCAATCAGGTTGAAAAGGAGTGAATCATGATGTACAAGCAAAAAACAAAAGAGACAGACAATAGCGTTATTGAGTTTATTGAGAGCGTGGATCATCCAAAGAAACGTGAGGATGCTTATACGTTGCTGGATATTTTTGCTGAAACACCAGGTTATGAAGCTAAAATGTGGGGACCGAGCATTATTGGATTTGGTGCGTATCATTATAAATATGCTTCAGGACATGAAGGCGATGCCCCGCTGGTGGGATTCTCACCCCGAAAAGCGAAAATCAGTTTATATTTTGCAACCGGAGATACAGAACGAGAATCACTATTAAAGGACCTGGGGAAACACACGTCAGGAAAAGCATGCGTGTATATTAATAAAGTCGAAGACATTCATGTGGATATTTTGAAAGCTCTTATAAACCAGTCGGTTAAGTTCTTACAAGAGACCTATCCGAATCCGTAGTTATATTTCATGGAATGACCTACAATATGCTGCTATGAACAAGGCAAGGAGGAAAATAATATGCTGCATGACCTGCAAAGCCAAGCCAATATGTCACCTGTAGTTGGGATGCTATATTCAGCAGTGAGAGAGAATAGCCAGCGACTTCAAACCATTACAGAAGGAATGTCACAGGAGGAAGTAGACTACAAGGGACCCGATCATAACCTCAACAGTACGGCTCAGTTAATAAAACATATCCTATACGTTGATCTAAACTGGGTTTACAGGATCAAGGGAGTACCGCTGCCCCAGTCATTGATAGAACAATACGGCCCGATGATCGATGAAAACAATAACCTTCCAATGGTGAGTGGAGTGTCAAGGGAGACGCTTATCTCTCAATATGAGGGAGTAATAACGGATCTGAAAGAGACATGTGAGCAATTAACAGATACTGATTTGGACCGTGTAGTAACTTTCGGGCATAACCATGAAAAACAAGCCACACTACGCTGGGGAATATGGCATATGGCCGACCATAATCGGTACCATCAAGCTCATATTAATCAACTAAGAAAGTGGTTTAAGGGGAAGGGAAATTAATTGATACCAATTTCTATTGAAACTATTGATAAAAGTAATTGGGAAGAAGCACTTTCAATCTCATTATACGAAGGAGTAAGAAATATTAAATAATGAACAACAAAAGCGTGATATGACTTGTTATTTATGATATAGCCAATACATATCGAAACGAGGTTGAGGTTCTGTATGGAAGAGCAATGGAGAATTGCAACGCATGACCCGGCATGGAGGTCGTTGTTTCTAGAGACGGGATCCAGATTGAGGGAGGCATTAGGAGAAAAAGCTCTTCGCATCGACCACGTCGGATCAACTTCTATCACCGGTTTAGACGCCAAACCCATTATTGACATTCAAATTTCGGTATTGAATCTCGATAACTTACCGGATTTCCAGTTGGATATTGAAAGGGTCGGCTTTGTATTTAGGGAGGATAATCCCGATCAGAGCAAAAGATATTTCCGCGAAGCACCAGGGAATAGACGAACGCATGTACACGTTAGGCAAGCAGGGAGTTTTTCGGAGCAGATGACATTGCTGTTTAGGGATTATTTACGAGAACATCCACTGGATTGCCTGAAGTATGCGGAGGAAAAGCATAGGCTCATGCGTTTATACAAGGAACAACGTTCAAAGTATGTGGAGGGCAAAGGGCCTATAGTGTGGGAGATCTTGCAGAAAGCCCATCTGTGGTCTCAGGAAGTAGGCTGGAAACCAGCGGATTCGGACGTATAAGTACCTTGGATTAATTGTGGATACCCATATTGGAGTGGTGAAATGAACCTGGGTAGAAAGCTGTTAACTTCACTTTTAACCGTAATCTTGTTTAGTTTAGCTGCAAGCTTGTTATCCATGAGTGAAACCTATGATTTTGGTTTTTATATTGCAGTGTACCCTATATATGCAGCTCCGTTGATCTTTTTGATAGGGTTACCTTTGTCGATCGTAGTAGACTTCTTGCTGAACAAATTCAGATTTACTAATTATGTACTCTACCTAATTGTAAAATTACTGAGTTACGCGTGCGCTGGGTTCGTCGGCATGTACATATTTTATCTGGTTATCGGAGCTAGAGAGAATATTTTTAATCTTAAAGAAACGTTCCCTCTAACCTTATATGGTGTACTTGCAGCTATGATCTTTGTGCTGATTGATCTTGGGTTGGAGGCTCTCTTCAGGGCTCACAAAAAACGAGAATAGTGTAAACAGTGTTTGTTAGGAGGTGCTGTAAGTTGGAAAAATCGATTCACAGCGAGCTTATCGGAACATTTATTTATGAAGAATTGAGCAAGGCATACACGTATGAGAAAGGTCCTGTACATTGGACATTAGAAATATCGGATGATAAGGCTAATTTTTATGAGATAATGCAGCGGGCGGAGAACCTATATAGGGTTTTGCATGAGTTCGATAAGCAGGCTAAGGTATCCATCGCAGATGAATTAACGAGCTATAAAAATGATTTCTGGCCTGAATATGATGAAGACGATGAACATCTAGATTGGGATGAAGTCGATGCAGGAAAATATGATGTAACTCCGGAGACCTTTGCAGCCTCCATCAAACTTCTGGACATCGTGATTAGGCATGAAGATATATACTGTGAATATGATGATGGAGAATTGTTCGGTGGTCACAGAATCCATGCATACTTTGATAATGACCACCGTCTTAGAAGTGCCGAGATTTAGAAGCAGCTATAGTTAGCGCAGTATTTAGGAAGGTCCATTTTATAAAAGGGTGATGGTTGTGATATCTTACCGACAGTTGGAACCACAGGATCCGAAATTTGTTAGTCATTTAATGGAGGAATATGCGCTGCAGTTTCCCGCTTTTATCATTAACCTTTATCCAGAACGTTGGGAGAGCTATTTCAATCATTCCAGTAATTCGAAATACTGGGTCGCAGTTGAGATGAGCCAGATTGTAGGACATGCCGGGTTTATGTATAACAATGATGAAAAATCGTATGAAATCGTAGGTGTTGTTGTATCGCCCAGGCATCTGAGAAAGGGAATCGGGAAAACTCTTTTGGACCATGTATGTGAAGCGATTCAAGAAAAAGGAGTAACAGAAGTTATGCTGCACACCCTCGGCCATCCAGATAATGAAGACACATTAGTATTCTATAAATCGATTGGTTACTCGGTATCGAAGTTTGAGAAGGATTATTTTCAAGCAGGGTATTCGCGCGTTACGTTTAGAAAGAGTTTGAGCCAGTCCTAGATGAGTGGGGGGAGATAGATTGAACATTAATTATAGAATACTCAACCTTTCCGCTGGGCCTTCCATGTTAGCTGTCATGCTTATTCCTGGAACTGCATACACGGAAGGCCCACCGAGAACGGAGTACGGTTTCCCCTTTCGATTTTACACAGAATATCACCATCACAGTCCCCCTGATACAATTTGGTTTCTTTCAGGTGTCAACATTCAAGTGCTCTCCTATTTGTTTAATGTCCTACTTATTTATGCAGCAATTCATGTCTTCCACTATATAAAAAAGAGATTGACCCGTTCAGAAAAGTAAAGAACTGAAATCATGGGTTCTTAGTTTTATCCATATGGTGGGTTATGATAGAAGGTGAAAGTGATAATCATCAAGAAAATTGCTTAACAGGAAGGGAGAGTGGAGAAGAGAAATGGTAGAAATTAATACGATAGATTATGAAGATAAACATGTATTACATAACCTGATGCAGCTATATCGATATGATTCAAGTGAGTTCGATGGACATGAGTTGACTATTCACGGGCTATACCTATACAAGTATATTGATCATCAATGGACGGACACCTACAGACGACCCCTAATGATCAAAGTGAATGGGGAGATAGCAGGCTTCGCCTTATTAATGCTGGATGTTCCGAGAGAGTTCGTGCATGTTAGTGAGGCATCCAGGACAAATATCATTAGTGATTTTTTTATTGTGCGGAAGTATAGAAACAAAGGATATGGAAAACGAGCAGCCTTCCACGTCTTTGATCAATTCCCGGGAGCGTGGGAGATTCGGCAAACGCTCGCCAACAAGCCTGCCAATCAATTTTGGAATCGTGTTATTGAGAGCTATACGGAAGGAATGTATAGGGAGATAATCCTGAATGAGGAACGATGGACTGGACCGATCCAGGTATTTGGAGAAGAGCCTAACAATACATTGGAGTGATGAATATGAAACAGCTTCCAGAGGAATGGAAGTCAGAACGACTCATTATTTCAGATGTGAAAGAATACGAGATCCCCGAAATCCAGTCTATTTGTAACACAAGCTGTTACTTACAACAATGGGACGGACGGGAGTATGAACCGGATTATGTGAAGAAATGCGTTAAAGAAGGCAATCTTCCACCGGGAGGAAAGTTGGAGAATTACCGGATTCAATCGATCCGTACAGTAGAAGAAAATCAAAAAATCGGTCTGCTGAGCATGTACCATGGTTACCCATCTGAGGATTCCATTTATCTTGAATTTTTATATATCCAAAGTGATATTCAGAAGCAAGGATATGGACAGGAAATGATTCAAGCACTGAGTCTCCATCTTTCCTCACTCGGATACAGGGAAATTAGAATCAACGTGGCGCTCAAAAACTGGCCTGCATTACGATTCTGGATTAAATCCGGATTCAATCAGATTAGCGGGATATACGGAGATCTTGAGCATTCAGATACCACATTTGCCAATACGGAATTGATCAAAACACTCTAGAAACACAACCGGAAAAGGAGGAATGGGAATGGAAACTTTTTTTCGTTATAACTGGATGGTGCGTGAACAGTGGTATGCGTGGTGTGAGGAGTTACCGCTTGAAGAATTGCTGAGGACTCGTACAGGCGGGGTAGGGAGCATCTTGAAGACGTTTTTCCATATCATTGATGTAGAATGGAGCTGGCTTCAGATTCTGCAAGGTAAGCCGGATGGAGCGGAAGATTTTGAACACTACAAGAGCCTTGAAGCAGTACGACAATTCGATCGCAAGCTGCGTCCCGATGTAGAGGCATTTGTTTTGGCGTGGGACACGAGCATGGAAAAGAAAGCTCATATTGATCATCTACCGAATGGCAAAGTTGTAATAGATTCATGGGGAGAAGTGATGCGCCACGTCATCGCTCATGAAATTCACCATATGGGACAATTGTCGGTATGGGCCAGAGAATTGGGCAAGGAACCGGTATCCGCCAATGTGATTGGTAAAGGCCTGATTATCCCTGACTGACCCCGGATCGGGTAGACCCATGACCAGCTAAAAAATGGTGGGAACATCTATTTTACTGGAGATAAGGCCATGTGCTGAAGAGGAGGAAGTGATGGCCATCGAACTTAGTCGTATATACTGGATTCAGCTGGATGAAAGTCTAAGGCTTATGATGAAAGGGGGATACGATGTTATTCCTTTGTCACCTGGACTGGAAGCGGATGTGATGCAAATCGTATTTGATGATCAGCCGTATGTTCTGAAGATATGGAACAAGGATTCCAAACCAAATGTAGGCAACCAATATAAGCTGTTATCCAAACTACTCCATAATGGGATTCGTGTCTCCACACCTTATGGCTGGGGCAGGGATAAGGAGCATAATCAGGTGCTGTTAACGAGCTATGATGGCGTACCTGTGACCGAATTAACATCTTCCAGGCTGGCACATTTGGCTCAACATTTAATGGAGGTCCATCGTTTTCCGTTAAACGAAGCAGATACAGGAGAAGTTGTAGCGTACATATCCAGCTATGATTTTGTTGGTTATTTCTTTCCTTCCATAGAGCTTTACGAAGACATCAGCACTCATCTGTCGTATCTTCTTCAGCGCGTCCAGCTTAGGCAGGACTGCTTAATCCATGGGGATTATAATTTGGGTAACATTCTTGAGATGGAAGACGACTATACCATTATCGACTGGACGAACGGACAATTGGGCGACCCGAGGTACGATGTTGCATGGTCTGTTTTTCTGATTACGATCTACAATGGAGAGCGTTATGGAGAGACGTATTGTGCTGAATTTAGGCGTACAGCAAGTTATTCGCTGGAGGATGAAGAGGTTTTTGAAGCAATCGCTTGTCTGCGCTGGATTCTGTTAAGCCGCGTCACCGATGTACCCATGGGACCAAACGTAATGCAGCGAGTTCATAGAATTGCCATCCATAATCCATATTTGAATGAGAGTCTGTTGCAATGGAGATAAGATGCCAAAGGAAGTTGATAGAATGTCAGAATAGCCTGTCCTAAACGATCGTTTCCTGCATACCTATGGTATAGAGGAGCGTGATAGGTCATGGAACAGAAGGTGCAAACCTATTTTCAACTGAAGCAGCAGCAAAAAGAGATTGAGCAGCAATTATCTGTACTTCGAGATGAGATTGTCGCATATTGTGCGGAACAAGGGGTATATGAGACACAGTTTGGCAGTTATACGGTGAAAACGGTGCTTCAGCACCGCAAGGAATATGATGATCAGAAGCTGTATGCCGCACTGCCTGATCCGGACATTTGGCGACTGCTGTCCAAGGTAGATAGTCATAAGCTGAAAAGCCTGATCAAGCTGAACGTGCTATCCGAAGAGCAAATCAGTCCTGCGTGTACCGTAAAACAGGTTACGCTGCTGCAGGTGGACAAGCTATAGCTGTAGCCCCCTTTAGTTTAACTGAACTTATCTGAAGAATGTACGAGCGGTTCAATGGTTGAAATACATCATCACGTCAAACAAAAAAACAGGCATGCATTTACCTTGAGAGGCGTTCTGACCGTCTCTCTGAGTGTAAATGACATGCCTGATCTTTATTTATGCTGCAAATCCCGTGTGATCTTGCGCCCTGTCGGGGTCTGGGCGAGGCCGCCGCCTGCTGTTTCGCGTAATGATTCAGGCATGGCCGATCCAACCTCAAGCATGACCTGTACCACCTCATCGGAAGGGATAACACTGCGGACTCCGGCCAGCGCCATATCGGCGGCTCCGAGAGCAGTAATGGCACCAAACCCGTTCCGTACGATGCATGGAATCTCGACAAGCCCCGCTACCGGATCACAGATCAGACCAAGGGTATTCTTCAGCGCAAGCCCAACGGCGTGGATGGCCTGGGAAGGAGACCCGCCCCGGATATCCACCAGCGCTCCAGCTGCCATCCCGATGGCTGACCCCACTTCCGCTTGACATCCGCCTTCCGCACCAGAGATGAACGAATTGTTGGCAATGACGTAACCGATTGCCCCGGAGGCGAACAGGCCGTAGACCATCTGTTCATCGGTCCAGCCGAATCGCTCCTGACTGCTGATAAATACCCCGGGAATAATACCGCAGGAACCCGCCGTCGGTGTAGCAATAATTCGACCCATCGAGGCATTGACCTCGGATACTGCAAGTGCGTAACTCATCGACAGACTGGCATGGTCACCGAGCATGGACTGTCCATCTGCACGAAAAGCCATCAATTTACGGGCGTCTCCTCCCGTTAAGCCGCTTTTGGAAGTGGTATCGGTGTGAAGACCTTGATGCACCGCACTTTTCATAATCTCATAATACTCTTGCATCTGGCCGAACACGGTACCCGTGTCTTCGCCTGATTCATGACATTGCTCTTCCAGCATGAGCTGGCCGAGGGAAAGATTGCGGGTCTCCGCCAGTTCGGCAAGTTGTTTTAGCGTTCGAAAGTTCATTGGCGTAGGCTCCTTTATCGATTAAGCGGTAAATAGTTCCAATATTCAAATTAAAGGTGGAGCAGCGTGACTTCCTGGACTTCCGGAATCACTTCAATCTGCCGCACCACGGCGTGGTCAATCCGGCCATCACATTCAAGCACCATCATGGCTTCACCCCGCCGGTTCTTACGATCCACAGACATGTGTCCAATATTGATGTGATTATCTACAAGCAGGCGAGTGACGACAGCAATGACACCGGGTTCATCGCTATGACGAATGATGAGTGTAGGATAGAGAGCCGTCAGCTTCAAGTTGTAGCCGTTAATCCGGACAATCTCGATATTCCCTCCGCCGATTGACGTACCGATCATGTTTAATGTCCGAGTTCCCGCTGCGTTGGTCAGTACAATCTCTGTCGTGTTCGGATGCGGATACAGACCTGTTCCCGGACGGATGACAGTTTGCATGCCTGCCATGTCTGCATGGGCAAAAGCCTCGGGCAGTCCGGGATCATCCGTGTCCATATCCAGCAGCCCGCCAACGATGGCGGTGTCGGTACCATGTCCTTTATATGTTGCGGCAAAAGAGCCAAACATGATGATTTCCGCATGGGAAGGGCATTCGCCGAACAGTTGGCGAGCCGTGCGTCCTATCCTTGCTGCTCCTGCAGTGTGGGAACTTGACGGTCCAACCATGGCTGGACCGATAATGGAAAATACGTCTTTGAACCTCACTGTCTCATTCTCCCCGTTTGGGAGGCTGTACATCTGCGGGAACAAGGCAGTCGTACACTTCCCCGCCGAGTCTGTCCAGCAACTCCTGCTGTGCTTCCTTGACGATCTCTGGATGCAGAATGGATTCAATGGCCGTAGCTGCCATCGCTTTGGCGGCGAGCAGCATGCCCTTGTGAGCAAAACTGCTCTTGCCTTGGGCAACGGTTTGCCAAGCATGAAGCGGTGTGCCAAAGGCCATCGTGGTTGTAATACACTGCGCGGTCGGCACATTCCAGCTGACATCGGCAACATCGGTTGATCCACCCATGAAGGTCTCCTTCTCGTCTGAATACGGAGCAATAAAGTTCGGCAGCGGTCGCTCGGCCAGAAGAGGGGCGAGTTCAGGACCAACTAACGCGCCAGCTTCCTGCTGATTTTGGAACGGCAGCGTCTCATAGATGGCTTTGGCATAATCGTATTCGTCCTCTGCATATTCAGGTGCGCCGAAAGCCACAAGATGCTGATGCATCACTTTCTCAAGCGTGCTGTTCGGAATCAGGTTGGCGCATGCGCCTTCATATTTAAAATCCATCGTGGTTTCCGTCATCAGGGCGGCCCCTTCAGCGACCTTCACCAGACGATCAAACAGACTCCGTACCTGAGCGCTCTTCGGTGCTCGGACGAGATAAGTGACCTCGGCTTCCGCCTGCACGACATTGGGTGCCAAACCGCCCGAGTTGGTAATGGCGTAGTGAATCCGGGCCTGATCAATCATGTGCTCCCGCATATAATTGGAACCGATATTCATCAGCTCAACGGCATCGAGAGCGCTTCGACCCAGGTGGGGAGCGGCAGCAGCATGAGCACTAATGCCTTTAAAAGTAAAGGTGCCGTGAATGACTGCATTGGAGCTTCCATGCATTACTGCATTCATGGAGTGGGGGTGCCAGGAGAGCGCAGCATCTACGTCTTTGAAATAGCCCTCGCGAGCAAGATACGTTTTACCATATCCGCTTTCCTCCGCCGGGCATCCATAGAAACGCACCGTTCCTTGGGTTTCCGGATGCTCTTGAAGATAGTCTTTGACTGCGACTGCCGCAGCCACAGCGCCTATGCCAAGCAGGTTATGTCCGCATCCATGACCGTTACCACGCGGCTGAACGGGCTGGTATGTGCTGATGCCTGCTTCCTGGCTGAGATCAGCCAGTGCGTCATATTCGCCCAGTAAGGCAATGACCGGCAGCCCCGAACCATAGGAAGCGATGAAACCGGTCTCCAGTCCGGCAACACCTTTCTCGATCGTGAAGCCTTCCGATTCAAGCAATTCGATCAGCAGCTCTGCGGATTGAAATTCATCGAACCTTGTCTCTGCAAATTCCCAGATTCGGTCACTGGCTTGGGTGAATACCTCGCGTTTTCCTTCAATGGCATCGGATATATATTGGGTTAGATCAATCGTTGTTGTCATGGAATACACCTCTTTACATGTGTTTTATGATGAGTACGAAATGGCTTGTTTGTTACGGCATGATTTTTATTGAAAAAAGGATACTAAGCTGCTGCGTCATTAAACGGCTGTTGCCTGCACTTCAGAACCACTGTCTTGTTTCGAACGACGCGAGAAGAATAACGAAAGGGAGCAAATGAGAGCGAAGGCGATCAACATGATGAAGGCCGTTGCATAAGATCCTCCTGAAGCCTCTACCAGAAATCCGATCAGCATCGGTGTCAGGAAACCGGCGAGCTGTGCACCTGTGTTGATGAATCCATTGGCCGTTGCGACTACAGATTCGGGCATGGTTTTTAGTGATTTTGAAATGATCAGCGTGGAAATAAATCCAGCCATGGCCGTTACGATTGTCATGTACGTAATAAATGTGGCAATGCTTCCCGAGGAGCCCATGAGGTACAGGAAGAAGGCAACCAGTACACCGAATACGGAAGCGATAATCCGATCTTTGCCAGCCGGGATACGGTCAAGCACATAGCCACTGAGGAGCATGGTGAAAATGCTGACGACGGCCGGGATGGCTGCAAGCAGTCCCATTTCCGTCATATCCAGTCCCCGGACATTGACCATGTACGTTGGCATCCAGGATTGGAGTCCCCAGTTGACGGCATAGATGCTGAAGTAGCTGATGAACAAGTTCCAGATCATAGGCGTTTTCAGAACGTCTTTAAGTGATGTTTTCGGTTGCTGGCCTGAAGCAGTGGAAGTAAGCGCCGATTTCGCAGGTTCTTTTAATAAAAAGAACATGAGCGCCGTGATGAGGATGCCCGCCGCACCGATGATGTAAAACAGGTTGCGCCAGCCAATGGTCACAAGGGCATGTCCAGTCAAAATAGGAGTGACAACCCCCATAATTGCAGCGGATGCCAGCATGATCGACATGGCTCCACTTCGCTGATTGACCGGGAAGTTGGTGGCGATAGCTTTGGAACCGGAAGGGAAGAAGCTGCCTTCACCAATACCAAACAGGAAACGAACGAAGATAAGAGAGAGTAATGACCAGGCAGACCCGGTCAGAATGGTGAATATGGACCAGGAGAACAAGGAAACAAGAATGACCTTACGGTAGCCAAAACGGTCGGCGAGTGCTCCGCCCGGGATTTGCATAATGGCATACCCGAGGAAAAAGCTGCTGAGAATGATTCCTTGCGCGGAAGCGCCCAGACCCAGATCCTCAGTTATTCCTACAATGGCATAGTTGATGACGAAGCGGTCGAGGTTGCCTAGGCACCAGCCGAGAAACAAGAGAGCGAGAACAATGTACTTGAAGTGTTTGCTTTGCATGATTTTGGACATTGTGTTACCTTCTTTCTCATCGATTGTTAACTTGATTTCTGTGTTGATATAAAGTTACAGGATGAGGGGGTACCAACACAATGTATATATATGTATAATAAATTGTAGTTTTATGTGAAAACCTACATTGACTTGGGGGTGGCTCTGTTGAATGGAATCTTACATGAAATCCTGAGAGAACGGTTGGGGAAATGCGATTATGAGGTTTGGATCAGCAGTAATTGGGAAGATTGGGTGCTGAATGAAGCCATTGGCAAAAAGGAAAGTATACCACCTTGTTTTGATGAAAGTCTCCCTCTTCAACACCCCAAAGTAGAGCAAGAATTAGATGAAATGGTGTTAGTTTTTCTGCCATATAGCAATAATATATGCGTGGCAATTCGTGTTTTTAAGAACTGGCACTGTTCTGCGGAAGATTTAGTTACGCTATCCTCATTACTCTACCCGTATTATACGGAGGCTGTGGCAATCAAGCATGAACGTGCCTTGAACGAAATCATGAACAGTATCCGTGATGTGACTCAGCTGTTAGATCTGAATGAGCTGTTGAGCCGGATTTTGGTGAGTGCTCTATCGGTTATACCTTATGAATGTATCGGAGTGTTATGGAGATACGATCCTGCAATTGATGCACTGAAGGTTAAGGCAAGAGCTGGCGAAATGGGCGAGGGCATGCTGAAAATGAAGCTGAAGCCGGGTGAAGGCATCATTGGCAGTACGTTCAAGCGAGGCACTCCCAAGCTTTACAACAGTTTCTCCACAGTGGAAGATGATTTTGGAAACATGACTCCTGACAACAAGTCTCATTTGAATTCGGCATACGACTTTCAGAATATCGGGTCCATCATTTCGGTGCCGATCAAGGTGGGAGGAGAGCCGGATTGCGTGTTAATCGTTTATCAAAAAGGAAGGGTCCCCATATTTACGGAATCGGATGTACGACTCCTGCAGAGCTTTGCCGACCAGGTTTCCATTGCCATCACGAATGCCCAGCTCTATGAGGATCTAAGCAAACGGAACGAAACACTCATCAAACGAGACGAGATTCACTCATCCTTAATGCGGCTGTCCCTCCAAAATAAAGGTGCGGTATCCATCGTTAACGAATTGACACGTATCATTGGCGTGCCCATCGTATTTATCGATTTTATTGATAATGAATGGATTCCCAAACGGAGCAGTGTCCTGAATGATTGGGATATGGAGAAGCTGCGCAATCTGTACGAATCCTTACATCATCCTGATTATCTGACATGTATCAAGGGCGACGATAGCCAGGTATTTCAATATTTGTACCCGATTGCTTCGGCTAATCAATGTCTCGGTTATCTGATTATGCAGATGAATACTCCGCTGGAACCATTGCAGTTAATTGCGCTGGAGCAGGGAAGCTCCATTCTGGCTCTTGAACTGATGCGCAAGCAGTCTCTGGCTGAATTTTACTTCAAGAAAACACAGCAATTCTTCAATGAACTGAGACTTAGTCAGGACTCGGAGGATTACTGGCAGAAGTCAGGGGAGATCGGGATCGGTCCTTCAACATCCATCATAGTGGGTCTTTTGGAGTTTGCGGATAGGCTGAACCCATCCACCTATAGTCCTTTATCCGTTCAGCTCATTGCTTATCTGAGAGAGAAAATGCCAAGCGGAACGCTGCCTGTTGCGTTTGGGGATGAGAGGCGAATTACCTTGCTGCTGATCGTGACTGATGGGGTTAAACCTGGTAAGCTGGAGCAGCAGTTCAGCTCCCTGGTGAAGGACTGGGAGAGTCGAAATCAGGTGAAATTATTCGGAGGTTTAAGTTCAATCCGATCAGGCGTGGATGCGATTAATACGGGATTCCAGGAGGGCGATAAGGCACTGGCGTATCAGAAGACAAGGGGAGAACGGGGAACCATTCGCTATACGGATATTGGTGTCAACCGTTTGTTCATCCGGCAATCTGCGGAGGATCTGAATACGTTTATGGCAGAGATCTTTGAGCCCCTGCGACCTGCCAAAGGGCAGACCGGCGGATTGGAGGAAACGCTAATGACATATATGGCTTCCGGAGGATCTGCTGCTCAGACGGCAGCCACGCTTCATATTCATATCAATACACTGTATCAGCGGATTCGCAAAATTGAAGAGATTCTGGGCATGTCCTTGAGTAACCAGGAGCACCTGCTTCATCTGCAGCTGGCCTGTTATCTGCGGCAGACATACCGCTCATCTTGATCGAACACATAAAAGGCAGAACCACACATTCACTGAATTAAATACCATGGCAACCGACTCTCTGGCTGAGGGTCGTTTTTTGTGTGCATAGGTGAAGTATAATGATTAGAAAGGAAATCATGAGAAACTTGGACGTGCGAGTCGTTAGGGAGGTGCATATCACGTTGCTTCAAAAGAAATTCGTACAATGGGCCGAACTGAAGGCAGGCCCGCTGCGAACACTTCATATTACTACCGAACCGGTGAACCATGGACGTGTGAATGAACAATATATTCCAGATCCCTCGACCGGGGTTGTTCATGAATCAGAGTGTGCCATGGGCCAAGTAACCGTATGGGAGTCCGGACAAATGGAATACGAGGTCATTAACATCGAAACGGAAGAATTGATCTTGTGGAAGTATATAGAGCAGATTCAGGAAGAGACTCCTGATTTTGATAAGCTTTTGCGAATATATTTCCAAGTGTTACAGACGGGTGTTAATCCTTAACGTATACAGCGTGAGGCTGTCGAGATGTAATGGCTGCTGACTTCCATTTACATCATGTCCATTGTTCATTACACTTGATATATAGTTATGCTAATCCCCAATACAGATATCAGGAGGAAACCATTCATGCATCAATCCGAACATATTCAAGAAGCTAGAGATTACATATTAAACCGAATCAACACCAAGCCTGCCGTAGGCATGATCCTCGGTTCCGGCCTTGGAGCACTTGCGGACGAGATCGAGAATGCTACTGTTATTCCCTATACGGATATTCCGTATTTTGCACAATCTGAAGCTGTTGGTCACGCTAACGAGCTGGTCATTGGTGAACTAATGGGCCAAACGGTCGTAGCCATGAAAGGGCGTCTTCATTATTATGAAGGTTTCTCGCTGGATGAAGTGACGTTTCCGGTTCGCATCATGAAGGCGCTGGGTGTCGAACAATTGATCATTACGAATGCCTGCGGTGCGATCAACACAAGCTTCCAGCCAGGTCAGTTGATGCTCATTACGGATCACATTAACCTGGTAGGCAACAATCCATTGATGGGACCCAATAATGCCGATCTGGGTGTGCGTTTCCCTGACGTATCCCAGGTATACAGCCGCGAGTTGCGCAGTATTGCGCTTAAGGTTGCAGAAGAGCAGAAGGTCAGCCTGCAGCAAGGGGTGTATGCGTGGTGGAGTGGCCCTGCGTATGAGACACCAGCCGAGATTCGCATGATTCGGACAATGGGTGCGGATGCTGTAGGTATGTCTACGGTTCCTGAAGCGATCGTAGCCATCCATGGCGGCATGAAGGTGCTGGGCATCTCCTGTCTGACCAACATGGCCTGCGGCATTCTGGATCAACCGCTCAGTCATGATGAAGTCATCGAAGTGGCTGCACAAGTGAAGACGACCTTTATCGGGCTTGTCAAAGGCATCCTACAAGAGATGTAGGGAAGAGAGGCTTCTCCTTTTCATAGAAATAGCAACAGAGAAAAAAGCATTGTTCATGTCGGATGATATCCGGTGGACTATGCTTTTTTCTGATCATAATCAGGTGCGAAAATATTCCTAAACGGGCAGAAACGACCTATAATAAGAGAGATTCAAACTGGTAGAATAATCAAGATCGGCTGATCAAAGGAGACTGACAGCAATGGAAGAGTTGGGTTCAACGGAATATGTCATTTTTGAACGCATCAATGCGAACTGGTTAAGGGGATTTGAAGGCGTTGGGGGAAAGCTGTTCCTTACCAATGAACGATTGGTCTTTATTCCACATGGTCTGAATATTCAGACCGAATGGCTTCAACTTGAGATCTGGGGCATGACCAGGATTGAGAAACGAAAGACCTGGGGAATCATTCCTAATGGCATTACAATTACGATGGAGGATGGACACGTCTTCAAATTTGTCGTTTGGAATCGTTCGAAGATTATCCGCGAGATTATACGTGCCAAGAAAATGGATAATGAATTGATGTAGAGTCAGCAAGAAGTAGTACATATGCGAAGAAATAGGTACTTGGAGTAATGATATGGAGGTCGTAACAATGAACCAACTAACGATGCATCAAGCTGTGCAGGAAGATGTGGAGCGGCTTGCTGATTTGCGTGCTCTGGTTCTGTATGATGATCTGACCAGATTGGGAAGGTACGACGAGGTGAAGGTTCGGGAACGTTTCCGGAACACATTCGATCCGATCTATACCTGGATTATTCAGCTGGAGGGTTCGTCTGTAGGTTGTGTGTCACTGAAGCCTACGGCGGAGGGTGCTCTGCTGGAGCACTTTTATATTCATCCGGATGTTCAGGGCAGGAGAATTGGAACCGAAGTATTGCAAAAGCTACTGGAAAAGGACGAAGTCAGAGGTAAACGTGTCACATTGAATGTGCTGCAGGGGAGCCGGGCGAAGCATTTATATGAACGTTTCGGGTTTGTTGTAGATCGTGAAGATGAGGTAGATGTGTTTATGTCCGTCCAGCTAACAGAAGATTGAGTGTAATATGGCACAACGACAGGCCCATTCATTTAATTCTTGAATGGGTCTATTGAACTTTTCTATTATACTTTCCAGCATGCATATCCTAATATGAATAATAACCTACTTATTTTATAGGAATTATATACTATGGAGAATACCGACATGCCGGATTGGAAGCGTAATCTGTATATTCTGTGGTTGGGGCTTTTTTTCAATCATATGTCGTACACCTTGTCCGTGCCGTTCTTTCCCCTGTTTCTGCAAAATGATCTCGGAATTAAGAACGGGCTGGAGGCCTGGTCCGGTGTCTCGATCTCGATCAGCTTTTTGATCAGCGGATTATGTGCGCCCTTCTGGGGATCACTGGCTGACAAATACGGCAGCAAGCTGATGCTGATCCGTTCAGGTGTTGGGCTGGCGATTGCCCATTCTGCCAACTATTTGGTTCAGGATCCTTACACCTTCATCGCTGTTCGGGTCTTTCAGGGACTCATGGCAGGATTCAATCCGGCCTCCATCACATTAGTCGGCACGAATACGCCGGAGAAACATGTCGGTTATGCGCTGGGTGTCATCTCCACATCCACTGCAGCAGGCGGAATTCTTGGGCCTCTTGCTGGAGGTGTGCTCAGTCAATGGATTGGGCTGCGTGGATGCTTTATTGCATCCGGGATCATTACATTGTTCTCGGCTCTGCTGGTTCTTGGCGTAAAAGAGTCGCGCAGAAGCCATAAAGTGGCTTCTACCAGCATTCTGGGAGATCTGAAGAGAGCCGCATCCACTCCCGGTTTAATGCGGATCTATGGACTCATTTTACTCGTCTCCACGTCCGTGCTCATCATTGAACCGGTGCTTACGCTGTATGTCGTTCAGATCGGTGGAGATGTAAGCCATGCGACACTCAGTGCAGGCATCGTATTCTCAGCCATCGGGGTAGCGACAGTCATTATGGGACCCAGATGGGGAAAGATTGGTGGCAGGATCGGGTATGAGAAAACCTTGTTTATCGGGCTGATCGGCGGCGGTATTGGCAGTCTTCTTCAGCTAACTGCGTATAATCTCGTGTATTTTGGAAGTTTGCGATTTATCTATGGTCTGTTCTTCGCTGCGGTCTACCCGGCTCTCAATGCATTAATTATCAAATATGCGGAGCAGGATTTCCGGGGCAGGGCCGTTAGTCTCAGCCAGACGGCGAGCCAATTCGGTATTGTGCTTGGTCCTTTGATCGGCGGCTTGCTTGGTGGATGGACCGGGATTCCTTTCATTTTTCTGCTTACAGGGATCGTACTTCTCGGGGCTGCCTGGGTGGTAAAAGCAAGTGATATGAAACCAGTGAACAAGAGTGACCGGATTACCCACGAAAACATAGGGAGGACTTGAATATGACGAAACGACAACTGAAATTGGGGGCCAATCTGAACGGAGTCGGGAACAGTATTTCCTTCTGGCGACACCCTGACATTCCGATTAATGCCAGTGTTAACCTTGATTTTTACAAAAAACAGGCGCGTAAAGCGGAGGAAGGCAGGTTCGATCTCCTATTTATTGCTGACGGTCTCTTTATTAACGAAAAATCCAATCCTCATTTTCTGAATCGCTTCGAGCCCTTGACCTTGTTGTCTGTGCTGGCAGGAGCCACTTCCAATATTGGGCTGGTTGCGACATTATCGACTTCCTACAGCGAACCGTTTACGGTAGCGAGGCAATTTGCTTCACTGGATCAAATTAGCGGAGGACGGTCGGGCTGGAACGTAGTCACTTCCCCACTGGAAGGATCGGCACTGAACTTTGGCAAAGGCGAACATCCAAACCATGCGCTTCGCTATGAAATTGCTGAAGAGCACCTGAATGTGGTCAAAGGACTGTGGGATTCCTGGGAGGATGACGCATTTGTCGGGGACAAGGAGAATGGTGTCTTCTTCGACCCTTCCAAGCTGCATACGCTGAATCACAAAGGGAACCATTTCTCCGTACAGGGACCGCTTAATGTGGCACGTTCAAAACAGGGTTATCCAGTCATTTTTCAGGCAGGTTCATCCGAATCCGGCAAAGATCTGGCAGCGAAATCAGCAGATGCTGTATATACGGGACATGAGACGTTTGAGGAAGCAAGAGAGTTTTACCGGGATGTTAAGGCAAGAGCGGTAGCATATGGACGCCAGGCTGAAGACATTCTGATCTTCCCGGGTATCGGTCCAATTGTGGGCAGAACAGCGGAAGAGGCAGAGCAAAAGTATCAGGAAATTGCCGGACTGGTCAGTATTGACCACGCGCTGAATTATTTGGGACGCTATTTTGACCATTATGACTTTTCCCAGTATCCGCTGGATGAGCCTTTCCCTGAGATTGGTGATGTGGGCAGCAACAGTTTCCGCAGTACGACGGACAAAATCAAACAGCAGGCACGAGAAGAGGGGCTGACTCTCCGCCAAGTCGCGCTAAGAGCATCTACGCCGCGAACCTCTTTCATTGGAACACCCGACCAGATCGCCGACCAGATCCAAGAGTGGTTTGAAGGTGAAGCCGCAGACGGATTCAATATCCGTACGGTTGTGCCGAATGGACTGGCGGATTTCGTGGATCTGGTTGTCCCTGTTCTGCAGGAACGAGGACTGTTCCGAACCGAATATGAGCATGAGACGCTTCGGGAAAACCTGGGTCTCAAAATTCCGCGTAATCGGTACACGCTGGAACGCGTGAACTAAATAGAGTAATTTGACGATAGATATTCAGGTTTGACAAACTTGACCTAAGTCCTGTTAATAGGTGGATAAAAAAAGAGCGGTAATGACGTATCTTCAACAT
The DNA here is from genome assembly GCF_009664365.1 of Paenibacillus xylanilyticus. Taxonomy (NCBI): domain Bacteria; kingdom Bacillati; phylum Bacillota; class Bacilli; order Caryophanales; family Paenibacillaceae; genus Paenibacillus; species Paenibacillus xylanilyticus. The sequence continues at coordinate 4,943,049 of NZ_CP044310.1, read as the reverse complement.
CGTTACCGCTTTTTTGTATACAAATCTGTTTGGTTCAGAATGCTTTGAAGGAAATCCAAACGGATCCCATCATGACAACAATGCCGCCAATACTGGTCATCAAGTAATAAAAGTCGCTAGGTTCGGGGTCGTTCACCCAAATCCAGCGAAGGGAGATGAGGAAGAGGATATCCTGAAACCTCCGGTAGTAGAAGCTGCACCATCCAAATATCAGTCCGCCGAGTGCGAGAAAAAGGTAGACAGGCTCACCTTGCGTGTGATGGTATATCGGGTAAGCAGCAGTCACGATTGTATCCGGTGAAAATTGCTCTTCGTCCTCGCTAAGTATTCTCTGGTTGTTAACGTAAAAAGCGATGGAAGTTATGATATTGCCTTCTTCATCAAAACTTCTTAATATACCGCCATGGTCCTGAACCTCATACGTGTCTCCTTTGGGGTATAACACGCTATATTTTGCATGAGGTTTGGAACTGAGTTCTGTAATGATATATTTCTGATCGTCGATGAACACGGTGCGCTTCTGCTGCTCCACTAGCACCTGAATGGAATCAGCCGTTCTACTCTTATATATCAACTGGTTTTCTTCTTGGCGATCCAATAAATACTTGTTAGTATCTGCATAGAATATATGTTCTGTGAAATAAGGCTTGGATAGGAAGCCAACGATCACAGACAGTACCAAAAGGCATGAAAAGAAAATAATGGTGGGGGACTGGATTTTCTTAAGCCATTTCGTCATCGTATCACCTACCTTTCCACTTTTTTCTATTACGCTGATTTCGGGAAAGGGTTGCGTAGGGTTTGAGGGTTTGCGCCATAAAAGAAATGGAACATACTGGTTTCTTTTTTGGGCGTGGCTGTTATTATGAATTTATACCCTGAATTGGAGCTTGAGAGGGTGCAGCAGTCGTTGCCTATTAGACAAGTCACAGGAGGAGATTGGGATGATTAGAGGATTAACGAAAGCGGGTTTGGGGAAGATCGAGTCTGACGAACAATATATTACGAGTGCAGCCAAATATGGCTTCCAATCCGTAGATTTGAATCCGCTCTCATTGGTTCAACAGTACGGGAAGGAACAAGCTGCACAGCTATTGGAACATAATCAGGTGATCATCGGTTCATCGGATTTAACCGTGGACTGGAGAGGCTCGGAAGAGCAGTTTCGTGCAGGGCTCAAATCTCTGGTTGAAATGGCTGAAGCCTCTGCTTCGCTGAATTGCTTCACTTGCTGCACTTATGTTCTGCCCTCGACCGATCAGCCTGCAGCATCCTTCATGGCGGCAGCTACCAGATGGCTGAAGCTCTGCGCAGATATCCTGGGTGCTTACGGTATCCGGCTAGGGCTGGAGTTTGTCGGCCCCCATCATTTGCGGACCCAGTGGAAGAATCCGTTTATTTGGAGTGTGGAGGACACCTTGGACTGGATCGAGACCATTCATGCTCCCAATGTAGGCTTGCTGGTGGATTCCTATCATTGGCATACGCTTGGTTTGCGTATGGAAGAGGTGCTGCAATTGAAAAAGGAACAGATTGTTCACGTTCATATCAATGATGCCTCTGATCTGCCGATTGAAGAATTGCTTGATAATGAGCGCCTGTATCCAGGCGAGGGAGTCATTGATCTAACGGGTTTCCTGAAAAATCTGAAAGCCATTGGTTACACGGGCCCTGTAGCCCAGGAAGTTCTGGCACCTGCATCAACACTTGATTCAAGCGAGCTGTTTGCCAAGTCGAAAGCAGGCTTTGATAAGGTGTTTGCGGAGTTATAAATGGATAGAGCAATGAAGATTAGGGAGTAATGCTAGAAGCTGGCGGGTTCACAAGTATTGCATTGATGGATTCGCCAGTCCCTTTTTATTTTATTATTCAGTTCATGAAGAAATTAGAAATTAAAGTGATATATATATGAATATCCATAATACAAGGAGTCATATATGTAGTAGATTTGTCATTGAAATTAACACCCCATTCACAATCTTTTTACGTAATCCAAGATGTAAAATTCAAGTCAAGAGAGAACATAACCGAGTAGCCGTGGGATGTAGAGCGCTTAAATATCTCTGCAATGGATCGTAAGTATTACAGTATTTAGAATACTGTTCACAGTACGATTTTTACATAATTCTTCAGCTTGGCCGCCTCTATCACGGAATCCTCACAGACCTCTTCCTGTCATCCACAAGAGTGGTGAAAGTTTCCTGAATGGTGAACAAATTTTGAACGTTGCAAAGGGCAAGATCGGCCTGATTTTATCAATTCCGACTGATGAAATGAGAGATTTAGAGAGGAAAGCATGATATGCATACAGCAAAAGAAAGCTTTAATAGAACGTAAACGAATGCAGCTCTATGTAAAATTTTTAATAGGCGCTTTCAACACGTTGACCCTGCCCTCAAAGTCTCATATATTTACTCCCGTCACAACAACACAGAACGGGTGGAGGGATCAGGTTGTTCAACAAAAAAGGAAAGAAAATGCTAGCGATGCTTACGCTGATACCCCTGGCTACAGGGATGGTCATGGGAGCGTTTCCTGCGGCAATTACCTATGCAGCCGCGGGAGATAATACACCAGTCAGCAGCACGGATGCAGGCTCATGGCAAACGGGGGATTTGCACGTACATACATTTGAATCAGATGATGCGCAGAATTCGCTGGAGAACGTCCTGGACGCGGGTTTGACGCAATATGGGCTGGACTGGATCGCGCTGACGGATCATTTGCGGTTATCCAAGCGGGATCACAACGGAAATGAAATTCCGGGTGGGTCCATTCCGATGTCCGTGGGGATGAATGAATATCAGGTTCCACAGATCAAGGCACTACAGGAGCAGGGCAAATATGCAGGCAAAACGATCTTCTCCGGCTTCGAATGGGACATGCCGACGCATGAACACGTTGGTGTGGGCATTCTCACCGATGAGCCGAATTCGACCGAAGCGCTGGAAGCTGCCAAAGAATTCGAATATCGTTTTACCAATCGCGATGCGAGTCTGTTTGATCCGGCGGATGTAGTGGCCTGGGAACAGGAAGGTGGACGTGCCTATACGACACATCAGGATGCGCTTACTGCCATTGAATGGCTAAAAACCAACTATCCAACAACGAGCTATGCGATGATCAACCATCCTTCTCGTGGCAAAAATAAATATACAATTGCGGACTTCCGCGATTTCAACGATCTGGCACCACAAGTGGTATTCGGTATCGAAGGCATGCTGGGTAACCAGATGGAACCGGATCGCGGCGGGTATAACACAACCTACAACGTGTCTAATCCAACGGCAGACGATGGGTACAAATACCGTACATATGGCGGTGTAGACTACATGGTAGCCATAGTGGGCGGACTGTGGGACGCACTGCTTGGAGAAGGTCGCCACTTCTGGAACTATGGTAACTCGGATTACCATTTCAAGACGATTGGCACGAATTCCAGTGGTTATTTCCCTGGGGAATATGCCAAGACATACGCGTGGATTGAGGGCAGCGGAATGCAGGCCGTGCTGGAAGGCCTTCGTTCAGGAAAATCCTTTTCCGTATTTGGTGATCTGATTAACGCCCTGGATTTCACCGCATCCGGAGCAGGCGCTCAGGCTGAAATGGGTGAGGATCTGAACGTGACTCAAGGCGATGAGGTAGAGCTGAAGATCCGTTTCAAGAGTCCGACGACCAGCAACAATTATGAAACACCAATCAACAGCGGTACATCCGCTGAACAGGTACCTGTGGTGGATCACGTTGACCTGATTGCAGGAGTTGTGACAGGCAAGGCCGAGAAGGGTACAGCCGCATATAACAAGGATACCAACGATACCACCCGCGTGCTGGCTACCTTCACATCGGACGATTGGACGACAGATGCCGAAGGCTACAATGTCATCACATATAAGATCAAAGCGACGGAACAAGACCAGTATTTCCGCCTGCGCGGCACGAATCTGGATATGAACGTTCCAGGCGAGACGGTGAATGGCGAACCACAGCTGGATCCGAAGAACACAACTGCGGATGCAGAAACACGTTTCAACCAAATCAATGATAGCAACTATAGGGATCTGTGGTTCTACTCCAATCCGATCTTCGTGAATGCGGCACCTTATAGTGATGTGCAGGCGGTAAATGATACGCTCCAAGCGATTGATCTGGGGGACCTGAACGCGGTCACTTCCGACCTCACTCTTCCTGTTGAAGGGAAGCATGGAGCAACGATCACTTGGTCCAGTTCCAATCCGGCATTGATTGATAATCAAGGCAAGCTGCTGACACAACCGGATAACAATGAACGATTGGAACTGACGGCAACGGTACAACGCGGCAGCGAAACTCAAACGAAAGTTTTTACTGTCATCGTAGAGGGCACGAATAATCAGGTTCTGATTTTGAAAAGCAATATGACGACCACAGACGGCCAGCCGTATCATACGGATACATGGACGAAACAGTCTGTATACGTAAGTGTAACCAGCGCGGTTTATGCACCGGCGACTTCGGCGACCATCGAGCTGTCCCGTGATGGAGGTCAAACGTATGATCCTTATACCTCGAATACACCTCTGGAGATTGCCGAGCCTGGAGAACACAGCCTGTTGTTCCGAGCTACAGACGATCTGAACAGTGAGTATACTTTACCTGTGATGATCAAAATTGACCGTGAAATTCCGGTCATTACGCTGCAAGGCAGCAGTCAGATGACATTGAACGTGGGGGATACCTACACTGAGCCTGGAGCATTGGCATCCGACAATGTGGGTATCAGCGGTTCCGTACAGATGGATGGCACCGTGAACACGCAAGCAGCCGGAATCTATACGATTCGTTATAACGTAAAAGATATCGCTGGCAATGCAGCAGCAGAAGTCACACGTACCATTACGGTACAAGCCGGTTCGAACAATGGCGGTGGATCAGGCGGGGGTAATGGAGGCAGTTCCGGTGGCAATACCGGAGGAAGCACGCCAAGCGTACCGACAACCCCAACCGTTCCTACAACACCATCCACTCCGGAAACAGAACCAGATTCATCCACTGAAGTGAAGGTTGAAGTGGAAGCGAATCAGCCAGTACAGACGGGGATTAAAAACGTGGTAGAATTCAACGCTCCGGCTGGAGCCGTTGGGGAAAAAGATACCTTGCAGCTGTCCGTGATTGCACAGGACAAACTGCAGTATGCAGCTTCGCTGAACGTGCTGGGTCAAGCGGTACAGATTAGCCGCACGGGCGGACGGACGTTGAACCATTCGGCTGAGTTGAGCCTGAATTATGATCCGGCAGGTTTGCTAAGTGGAACGAAGCCAGCAATCTATTATTTTAACGAAGCTCGTCAGAGCTGGGTATTTGTTGGCGGGGAAACGAATGCTGCTGGAATCATCACGGCGAAGGTGAATCACCTGGGTACCTTTGTAGTGTCCAGTTATACACCCGTGAACCTGACGGATCTTAATGGACACTGGGCATCTGATTATGCGGATCGACTGATGGGCATGAATGTCATCCAAGGGTATGCAGATGGAACATTCCAACCGTCTAAGGAGATCACAAGAGCTGAGTTTGTCACATTGCTTAGCAAAGCATTGGCTCTTCAAACGGTAGCGTCCACGACTTCTTTTGCTGATGAGGAAGCTCTACCTGGATGGGCGAAGTCTGAGATTGCAGCTGCCGTACAAGCCGGTATAGTGACAGGCTATGGTGATAATGCATTCAAGCCGGATCGCACCATTACTCGTGCGGAGATGGCTGTGATGATGGCAAAAGCGTTGAAGCTGAGTGATGTGCAGGCAGGAACGAACGGTGAGATTGCTAAACCAAGCTTCACCGATGCAGCACAAACGCCAGCTTGGGCACAGGAAGCCATGGATGCAGTTGTGCAAGCCAATATTATTAATGGGTATACGGACAATACGGTTCGCGCGGAGAATGTGACTACCCGTGCGGAAGCGACAGCCATGATTTACAAATTGCTGCTTGCGATGTACCTGTAAAGGATAAGGAAAAGTACAGCTCAAAAAACAAAGAGAGGAGTGCCTGGAAGTGGCGCTCCTCTTTATTTAGTTGATTGAATCTTTTTCTTTTTATAGCACCAATATCGGAATAAATAAGGCTGGCAGCAGATTCAAAACTTTGATCTCCGTAATCTTCAGGACGTTCAATCCGGTACAGAGCGCCAGAATACCGCCAATCAGCGTGATTTCGTTAATGATGTTGGCCGTCATGTATGCGGAGATAAAATCAGCCGAGAAGAAGACCAGCGCCTCAATGACAAATAAAATAATTGCTGAAAACATGATGCCAAAGCCGAAGGAGGAAGCCAGAATTAAGGCCGTTATGCCGGAGAAAATGGTATTGATCTGTAAAAAGGTGTTATCTCCCTGCAGTGCACTTTGCAGCGGACCGAGAATCGGTATCGACCCTAAGCATAATAAGGAGATCGCAACCGTCAATCCTTCATTCAGTCCATTGGATGAGAAGCGGGTCATGATCCTGGACAAGATCTGATCGAAATTAATAAGTTGACCGATAATCCCGCCTATCGTGAGAAAGATAACAAACATCACCTGATACTGGCTCGTAGAGATGCTGTTGATGGTAGTGCTAATGCCGATGATGATAGCACTGATCCCAATAACTTGATACAGGATGGCTTTATATCCGTCATTGACAAATTTTTTGGTGATCGCTCCAAGAGTACTTCCGAATACAATGGAAAAGCAATTGACTAATATTCCGAACATGATTTCACTCCTGAATTCACCAAACCGAGTTTAGAACATCGTCTACTTGCTGTATTCTCGTCACAGATGGTGATTGAATTAGATTTCCTTTGACCATGACCATACGTACATCGGATAGTGCTTCAATATTTTCCAACGGGCTTTGGTCCAGCACGATCAGATCTGCCTGTTTTCCAATATCGACCGTACCTGTAACGTCTTCAATGCCGAGGATCTTCGCGTTGGTTCGGGTCACCATATCGATCAGGTGTCTGTTGCTAAGGTTAGTCTGGTTGATATAGTAGTCCATCTCTCTCCACATGTCATAGTGAGTCACATACGACATGGCGGCATCGGTGCCAAGACCGATGGTAATGCCGTTGTCGATGGCCTGCTTCACACCTTTTAACATGGATGTATACACGAGTCTGGCGTTTTCTTTCACGGTTGCACTCACCTTCGTTACGCTGGTATCGAGCAGAGCAGAGGGATAAGCAGCCAGAAAGGTAGGAATAAGCGCAGTATAGCCATTCAGGGCATTCGGATTGTTTTTGAACAAGCTGATAATCTCGTCATCCATCTCGGAGCCGTGCTCTATGGTATCCACGCCGCCTTTTAATGCGACTCTGACACCCTCCGTGCTTTCCACGTGAGCTGCCACCCGCAACCCGATTTTGTGGGCTTCCTCGCAGATCGCGGTAACTTCCTCTACCGTCATCTGCAAACGGCCAGCTTCGCCGACCATTTTGGCATCCGTAACGCCGCCAGTTACGCAGATTTTGATGAGATCCACGCCGTTCTTCACATTGATGCGTACATTCCTGCGTGCTTCCCAAGGGGAATCCCCGACCAGAGCCAGAAAAGGAGCACCATGACCTCCCGTCACACTTAGGAAAAATCCGGAGACAAGCAGATTAGGGCCAACGAATTCACCGTTATTAATTTCATCCCGCAATTTCACATCGGTATAGAAGAATTCGCCGACACTGCGCATCGTGGTTACGCCCGCGTGCAGTGCGGTCAGCGCATTGCGTTTCATTCTTTTTTTCAGAATGTTTTTGCCGAATTTCGTGTTCAGGATTCGATCATAGGCGAATTGCAGCATGCCTTCGCTGACCGACAGGCTGAAGGGCTTACCATCCGCAAAGAGATGGACGTGAGCGTTGATCAAGCCAGGCATCACATATTTTCCCGATAGGTCGATAACCTCATAGTGGCTCGGAATGGCCAGTTCACTTGATTTTCCAATCCCCTGAATCAGCCCTTGCTCATTGACCAGGACGGTCATATTTTTCTCCAGATCGCGATTAAGGTCTCCATGAATCAGATGGCAGTTCTTTAATGCATAAGCTGTGTTCGTCATTGGGTGTTCCTCCTTGAAATGAGCATCGAATTCAAAATTGAATTATTAATTCATTTTTAAGTCAAAAAAATATGTGGGTTGGATTAGGCATTTTTTTGCGTGCGGACCAAGTACGTTTGTTGTTATTGACCTGGTCTGCACGCTGTGCCAGCTAGGCGTATAGCTTATTCGCTCAAACTCTTCATGCCGTATAACCGGTATACATATAATGCTTCAAAAATCTGCTTGCGGCTGTCCTCGCTCATGTCCCGTTTTAACAAATCCAGGTTCATGTCGATCACATTGTGCGCGAGGATATCGAGCAAGATCAGGTGTTCTTCCATTCCAATCTCATAATGCTTGTACTGCTTTTTGAGATAGGCTTTCTTGGTTTCGATCATGGTCTCGACGAGCTCGTTCTTGGCGTTGGTGTAGATCGTTCCTTTGTTCTTTTCGAAAATGATGATGATCTGGTTCCGGTATTTGCGCAATACATCAACCTGTTCCTGTAACAGTGCCGATTTCCTATCGCTGTCCGTTTCCGCCTCGAACAGGTTCTGGTTATCGAAGTGAATGGTATCGACCAGCACTTTTTTCAGGTAATCCACCAGATCGGGCGGAACGACCGCGTAGAACAGATCCTTTTTGTTTTTGAAATACGTGTAGATATTGCCTACCGAAATATTGATTTCATTCGCAATGTCGCTCATTTTGGCATCCACAAAGCCTTTCTCGTAGAACACCTTGAGCGCCGCGTATTCAATTTCTTTCCTGACTTCGTCTTTCTTGGCTTGTACCATTGAGAACGACTCCTTAATAATGAATGAGTGATTCGTTATTAGGTTATTCTTATTTTGTGGGTTTGTCAATGGGAGTTATGATACATTTTTGAATGCAATATAATTGTATAAATATGTGGACTAGAAGGATTTATCTGTTATTCTGTCGAATAGTCTTTAAAATTAATTATAAAGTGACGTTTGTACTGAAGAATATGTCATAAGGATGATAAACTATGAAGTCTCTAAATCATGATGCAACAAATAGTTGGAATGGTTACTCTTATCAAGGTAAAACGGCTATTTACACTGTGCTAAAAATAATAAATGACAAAAGTTTAGTAAATGAAAATGTAAAAAAATTCGAATTGGAATTAGAGCACTTAGAGGATTTTACAGTAATTTATAATGATAAGGAAGTATCAATACATCAAGTTAAAACTTTTAATTCTACTGCCCCAAGCGAATATAAAGATGCTGTATGGACTCTTTTAGGTAAACTTGCAATAAAATCTCATATCGACAAAGCTTATTTGCATACTACTGAGAAACTTCCTGATAAAACAACTCTAAGAGAAAGATACAAAAACCTCACTGCCCCTACAGCAACTGGTTCTGAAAATCAATTGAATCCAAATGAGTATTATCAATATGTTATAGACAATGATCTTTATGAATCAGTTTTTGAAAAATTTGATTTGTTTACATATGATCAAGATTTAAATCATTGTAATCTTACAGAAATTAAAAATCGAATTATTTTTCAATTATCCAGATATTATAAGGAGAGGGGGATATCTAGAAGCGAAGAACATTATAATCGTCTTTATTATTTTTTGCTTTCTATACTTGATAACCATGTTTCTGAAAGGCATAAATTTTTGCAAGAAGGTAAAGTTACCAAGGACAATAGAAGAATTCCATTTAGTGACATTTATGAAGCTCTAAATTGTAATTTTGAGGAATCTAGTAAACAATATTATACATATGTCTTACGAGAGTTATACTGTTCTGTTTGTGAACAATTTTTATATGATAATCAAAATGAAGCTAGCTCTATTGCTTTTCAAAGAGTTAAGACATTTTATGATGATGTAAGATCAGTAGATGATAATGCATTTTTAAAGTTATGTAAAAAATGGACACCTCATGTTCAAGCGAGCGAAATAAATCTTAGAACCTTTCATGGTCTTATTCCATTTCAAGGAATACGGGACCCTTTACTTAAAGCACTCTATGTTTTTAGAGAGCCGCTCCATAATGATCAGTCGGTTTTTTTGAGAAAAGATGAGAACGGCCTAAATTTAGTATATTTGCCTACTACGTTGCATGAAAGGCCTACATCATTAATCGATGATGAGTTGCTAGATGAAAAACAAGTTAGCCGAATAGCTAAAGATATAATGATGAACTCAGATATTGAAGATTTGCATGAGATAGATGTAATGATTTCCTCACATATACCAATGCAATCTTTAGAAGAAGCAGCATATAAATATACTCATATCTCAAATGAAGAACTCGAGAGTGATAACGAATCAGAGGATGATAAATTTATGAAAATAAAACGGATAAGAATGATTAACTTCCCTCAAGCAAGAAAGGAGCTTGAGTAATGATACATTTTTTGAAGGATTTATTCATTGAACATAAATTCAATGTAGTTGAACCAGAATTTTTAGAAGAAAAGTCCGGATTTATGGCTGTTAAATTAGATTCATCAAAGTTAGGATTTTTCCTAGTATTATTTGAAAATGAAGATGTGAATTTTGAAAATCTGAATGAATTAATGAATCAATACTTTGTGGAGCTAAAGCGACTACCTACTGGTTATGACAGAAGAATGGATAAAAATTCCACTCTGATTATCTGTTTAAAAAGAGCTGCTTTTACTTATAATGAGAAGCTTAACAGGAGTATATTTGAAGTGGAAGAAGATCCTTATCATTTTAGAAAATTAGTTTTACCATATGCGGACGCAGAACTGCAGGAGTTTAATGAGCATCATAGAGCAAAAGGAATTACTAAAGGTTTGTATAGTTTACTTAATGATAAAGAGAAGTTCTATGATTTCAAAAAGCACCCAGTGGAATCAACTGCTTTTCATTTAACAACACGACTTTTTATTAAACTGCCGTTCTTACAGTATCGAGGAGAAGAAGAGGAATTGGATAATTTATCAATGAGGATCGACAATCGTTTGAAACAGTTAGAACTGTATTCTGTCAGAAACAGCGCTCTAAATCTAATTGGAAAACTTGAAAATTGTAATGATGAAGAAGAAAATGAATTGTTAAATGAATGGTTGGGGGAAGTTAATAATGAATGATTTGTTTCTCAAGAAAATATCAATTCAAAATTTTAAACTAATTGACAATTTCAATCTTGAAATCGATTTACAGGATTACAATCTTATCATGCTAGATGGACCCAATGGTTTTGGTAAAACAACCCTTTTTGATGCAATAGAATTAATGCTTACAGGAACAATTCAGCGTATTCGATCTGATGACGGAAGGTCAACATTTGGAGTCGATTTGCTCAGGAAAAATACAAAACGTGATTGCATCATTAAAATAGAATTTGGTTCAAATGAAAAACAATTTACATTACTTAAACGATTGAAAGCTAACAATAAACTACATAGATTTCGTACTGAGGACTTTTTTAAGTTTGAAACATTTCTACTATCATCTTTTGACTCTCCCGAAGAGGAGTACGAAGAAATTAATCAAGACAGAATATCAGAACTTTTTAATACAACTGATTTACCTCGATTCTATAATCTGTTCTATTATATTCAGCAAGAAGAAAATACTCATTTTTTAAAAAGAAAATCAAAGGAGAGGATGGAAGAGGTAGGGCAACTGTTTGACACGAAACAAGAAGAAGATACGAAGCGAAGCTTGATTAAATTGAAATCAAAGTTAAGACAAGTTTCAACTAAAGTTTCCAAGAGTTTAACAGAAGCGAGAAACAGATATAATTATTTGATAAATGAGTTACAAACTTTCGACAAAGACAGTGTGAGATATACAGCGTTTCATCCGCTATTACCTCATCTTGAAATCCCTAAACCGTGGGATATTGAATTACCAATAATTAACACGAGAGAATCCCGCGATATAATCTTGAAAGAGTTACGGTTAATGTATGAGTTTATAACTATGTTTCAAGATTTCCTAAACGCCAAACACAATTCGCAAATTGATTTTGCCGTTTCTAGTGATAATAACTCTATAATTAGGTCAGCTATTTTGACGGGATTACACATCAATGAGTTTGAAGAAATTAAGGCTATTAAGCAAACTGAAGAAAAACTGAATGAACTTCTGTTAAAGCTCTCACCAGAAACATTTCTAAAGAATCCGTCCTTATTAAATTTTGATATTTTAAAAGAGGTTAACTTCCCAATAGACAATTATTTTGGTGAAATAAATACTCTAATCATTCAGATAACTACTGATCAGAAAATTGCCGGAAATTTATCTACTTTAATTAAAGAATTAAATGACTCACGTAATCAACTTATAGAGAAATTTGTAAAGTTAACTCAAAGCCACACACACATAATAGATAGCATCTGTCCTTTATGTGGGCAAAATTGGGAAGAACAGGACATTCTAATAAGGGCTATTGAGGATAAAAAAGCAGATTTCTCTAAATTTTATGATGTTTCTACAAAGCGAGTTGAAGAAACAACTAAGCAACTTTATGAGAATTTCTTTCAAAAAATAATTAACTACGTAAATGATTACTTACAGAATCCTACTCATAGAATCGATAACAAGTTCTTTGAAGAGATATCGAATGCGAATAAAATTAAAAATAGAATTACTAAATTTGTTGAATGGTGTCAAAGTAAAAGAATTGATGTAAATAAATATTTCCAAAAAGAGCGCGAGATACCTGAAGATTTGGTTACACGTACCGATCATGTAATTCAAATGATATCATTTGAAAGAATTCACATTGATGAAATATATGATGCAGGTGGTAGTAAATTTAATGAATTCCTTAGCATTTACAAAGAAAATTTCTCAGAATCTCCTGAGAGAGTAAGACTGGTAACTCAAGAACAAGTTCAGGAAAAAATAAATTATATTGAACACATATATTTTACAGGGAATACTAATGAATTGAAAAAAATAGAAATTAATATTTCTTCTTTAGAGAGAAAAAGTTCTGCCTTAGAAGATAAAAATAATAATCTATCTGATATCATTGATGAATACGATAAAGGAATAAAGCAACATTGGAATCGCATAATGAAAGATATAGAAATCCCTTTTTATATTTATAGTGGGAAAATTATTCAATATTATCAAAAAGGTTTAGGAGTCTTCATAAAAGAGGCTGAATCAGGTGAGGCAAAAAATATTAAATTTGTGTCAGATGACATGAGTGAACATGACGCAATTAATTATTTTAGTTCTGGTCAAGTATCTTCACTTGTAATTTCTTTTACTCTAGCACTGAATAAAATTTACGGTAATAAAGGACTTGGCTTAATTCTTATTGATGATCCTGTGCAAACAATGGATGAATTGAATATGGCTTCGTTAACGGAATTATTAAGGAATGAGTTCCCTGACAAACAAATAATACTTTCTACTCATGAAGATCATATATCTCGATATATTAGATATAAATTTCAAAAGTACGGTAAAAACACTCTACAATTCAATGTTAAGAGAGAGCTAGTAAATAATTAAGTTATGAGTTTTACAGATTATTATGACAAGATATTATTTCATAACGAATTAATAAGTTAAGATGTCTTATATCTTTTCGGTATTACGTATATTAGATATTTTTGGTTTATTTTACCCTCTCTTTAATAAGGAGTGGTGATTCGAAATAGCAACATAGAAAGGTTAATTTTTTAATACGCTTCCAACTCACTCTATACACTGGAATAAGAACTGAAGAGAAAGTTATTCAAACCACAACTGGAGAAGAGCATCTTAGCGAACCGAATGAGCCAGTCTACAAAAAATAAAACGTTAATAAGGGACAGCCTAGGATCATTTACAGTGATCTTGAACTGTCCCTTTATGTTTTCACCAGCACTGTTCCTGCTTTCAATTAAGCATTGACTTTCCCTATGTGTGCCCCTAAACTTCAATTATTAAAACACTTTTAAAAACATTCAGTAAATGGCGTCAATCTACTGGAAAGGAGGCGTAAAACTCAAAATGCAGCCTACATCACACAATACACAACAGGTGAAGCGAATTAATGTGGAGCTGGTGAAGAACACGCTTAGATCAACGGGCGTGGGAACGAAGTCTTCCATTGCGAACCTGACAAAACTCAGTGTGGCGACCTGCGGCACGATTCTGAACGAGCTGCTGCAGACTGGAGAAATTATTGATCTGGGCCCGGATGAATCTAGCGGGGGGAGACCTGCGAGCAGATACCAATTCAATGCAGACTTTGCCAGCGTACTATGCGTGTTTATTCGAACAGAGGGCGGTGTTCACTCGATCACGCATCTTCAGGCTAATCTGAATGGCGAGATACAGGATGAGCAGACGCTTATTTTCGATGAGATTACCATGGCTACGGTAGAGGATCTGATTGCAGCTTTGATTGAAAAGTACAACAATGTGCAGGCGATCGGGATTGGTATACCGGGGGTGGCCCACAACGGAATGATAGGCATATGCGATGTGCCAGGTCTGGCAGGTCAGCCGCTGGGGCCGAAGCTCAAGGAGCGATTCGAAGACGTTGAAGTCACTATTGATAACGACATGAATCTGACGGTGTACGGACTGTACAACGAGCAGCATTTTGAGGAAGAGAAGAACTTTGCGGTGGTCACTTTTCCGAAAAATCATTATCCCGGGGCAGGTTTCATCATTGATGGTCACCCGTTGAAAGGGAACACGCATTTTAGCGGCGAGGTATCTTACCTGCCTTTTGGGGTGTCATCCGAAGAACAGCTTCGGATGCTGCAAACTCCGGAGGGACTGCATCAGCTTGTGGTCAAAACGCTGGTATCCATCATTGTCATTATTAACCCCGCAGCAATCGTCATCACAGGGGACACGATGGACGCTGGCATGAAGCACGATCTAATCCAGGGTTGCCTGCAAACCATTCCGCAGGAGCACATGCCACAAGTCATGATTCAGAATGACACACGACGTGAATATGTTACCGGCCTGGTGGCTGTCACGTTGGAGAGCTTAACCTACCGCATCCAGTTAATTGAGAAAAAGTGGTAGATCATATGTGACGAATCGTTATTTGTCTTATACAACAGGAGGTACTCATTTTGGAGCAGCAAGCAAGTAAAAAGAAGTTTAATAAGATGTACGCCATGCAGCTGGCGACCATCTTTATTGGTTTTATTGTGTTTGGCATATCGGAAAATATTAAAGGCCCGGCGATTCCACGCATTCAATTCGACTTCAATCTGGACGAGAAGCAGCTCGGAACGTTGTTATCCCTGAACGCATTGGGGTATCTGATCGCTTGTTCGTTTACGGCCATTCTTGTCCGCAAATGGGGCATCAAGGCAGTTAGCATCATCTCCTTTGCCTCCATGATTCTCTCGGGTGTGTTCATTTATTTATCCCATACATATCCGCTCTTTGCTTCATCTTATTTCTTCATGTACATCGGTAATGGCATGCTGGAGATTGCGCTGGCGATTCTGGGTGCTCGGATCTTTGTGAAAAATACAGGCACAATGATGAACCTGTCCCATTTCTTCTATGGTCTGAGTTCAACCGTAGCTCCGCTGCTGGCAACGGGTGTCATGTCACTGACGGTGTTTGGGCATGAACTGGACTGGCGCGGCATGTATCTGGCGATGTTGTCCCTCTGCCTACTGCCTATTATTGCGGCAATGCTTAGTTCGTTTCCGGGAGATGATCTTCCGCATGAAGACCGGGTTTCCCTTAAAATGCTGACACGTGATCCGGCCATCTGGATGATGGTGCTGATTCTTTCTTTTGGCGTGGTATCCGAACTGGCCGTAGGCGGCTGGCTTGTAAACTTCCTGGAAAAGGCGTATACCTGGGACACCGTGAAGGCTTCGGGGATGCTGTCTGCATTTTTCCTCAGCTTCTCGCTCGGGCGGCTGCTGCTCGGTCCGCTTACGGACCGGATTGGTTTTGTACTTTCATTGATTGTTTTCTCGGCTTTCTCCGCTATCTGTACGTTCGCAGCCATCGCGGGCGGTGAGGGGCTGGCGTTCCTGTTTGCCGTGTCCGGTGCAGGTATTGCGATGATCTATCCAACCGTAATGGCATTTATTGCGAAAAGGTATCCTAACGGAAGCGACACCGCCATTACGTTTGCGGTTACGCTGATGGGGGTGGGCAGCGTCATTGGTAACTATGCGATTGGCTGGGTTATTGAAGGCGTGAAGAACGCATATGGTGCAGCTACTCCGTTGGGCCTGCTCCGCGGTCTGCAGGCGGGGTATGGGTTTATCGGTTTGTGCGCTGTGATCTGTGCGGCGTCGGGCGTGGTGCTGTTTGTATATCTGAAACGGAAGCAGGAACTGATTTAGTAATTATTCTATTTAATTTAATTATGTGAGATGGCATAGGAATCCTCGATCGAGTTAAACGGGGGTTCTTTTATTTATTGATTCTGAGATATATGATGCTATTATTTTAGCTAGCCGTAGACGGATAAATTTTTCATTTTACGGACGGATAAATGCATTTTTTTGGTTTTTAAGAAAATATTTCAGGGTGAGGTATAATTGGAGCAACTATCAAACGAAAGGTATGAGATTGCCATGACTACAGCCATACTTAGGAAATGGGGAAATAGTATTGCAATTTGTATTCCTAACCAAGTACTTAAACGTCTTAATCTGGAGGAAAGTTCGGAAATTGAGATTTTAGTGACGGCAGATAATGAATTGTTGTTGCGCCCAAAAAACAAACTGACCAATTCCAATGAGGAACTGCGTTCCCATCTAAAGACTCTGCTCTCTAAAATGAATGAGGATAAACGACACGATGAAATAGACTTTGGCACGGAAGGGAACGAGTTGCTTTAAGTTCCCAAACGAGATCCCATACTTAAATCCACGTCCATCTCAATGACGTGGATTTTTTGGTTATTATTTCGAAAGGAATTTTTGGACTCTTCTGTTCTTGGTTTACCTAGTTTTAATAAACAACGAATTATATTGTTTCGATATGGAATTTATCCGGAGATTAAGTGCATCTAGTATACACTCCTAGTGAAAAGAAACATTTTAATCCTCTGAAAATGTTTCCCATTTATAGTATGATCATACTATCGATAGCTTCTGCAAACACGTACTCTATCATCTCTGTGGCTATCGGACAAGGTCGGGTCATCACGAACGAGTACCCAAGACCACCCTATACATAAACCAAAGGGGATAGAGACATGGCAGTCACCTCAAATCTAGAACAGATCCGCATTATCGAATACGATCACTCCTACGCTGCCGCACTGGCAGACATGTGGAACCGCAGTAATGAAAGCTGGGGAGGAGGGACGAACCAGAGAACAGAAGATACCGTGCGCCGGGAGATGGAGAGTTCGTCCAATCTGCATGTGTTTCTCGCAGTTCATGAGCATGAAGTGGTTGGCTTTTGCAGCTTTGCCCACTACCGTTTCGATGAAGGGGCGCTGTATGTACCGTTATTGAACGTGCGCCCCGATTATCATGGCCATAAGGTCGGCCGCAATCTGATCCTGAACGCCGTTCGCAAAACCGTGGAAGCGGGGTGGCCCCGCCTTGATCTGTTCACGTGGGCAGGCAACACCAAGGCTGTGCCGATGTACAAGAAGTGCGGTTTCTTCTGGGAGAAAAAAGAGGACAATGTGCACCTGATGAACTTCATCCCGACCGTCTTGCAGACCGAAGCGCTCGCTCCCTACTTCGAGGTGTTGGATTGGTATACCGATAGTACGCGTGAACTTGTCATTGAGCCGGATGGCCGGCGGGAGCGAGGCTTTGATTTCTTCGATTACACTTGGAAAAAGGGAGATATCTCCTTGCGCGCCGAGTTCGAGAAGTCCGGTCGTGGCTTGACCGCACTCGACACGCCAGATTACGTAATCACTACAGAGATCGATGACCATGATCTGGTGTTTGGCTCCACATACCAGGTTCGCTACCGAATCAAGAACTGCTCAGCATCTGAGCAGACGTTTGAAATCAAGGGGCAGGACAACAAAAATATTCGCTTTGCACTGGACACCGCAAGAAAAGTGGCTCCGGGGGAAGCGATCGTTGTGGAAGGCGAGTTCCATCTGGACCCGGTCACAGAGGAACAGAACCTGATGAAAACCCACCCTGTTGTCGCGAGCACATGGCTGATTGGCGGCAGGAAAGCGGAGTTCCGTATAGGCGTTGCACCGAAGTTTCCAGCCAAGCTGAACATGGTGCTGCCCGTGAAGGAACTGTACACGGGTGTCCCGGCAGAGCTGGTTCTGAACGTGGAGAACAATTATGATGCCGAGGCTGAGTTTACTTTTGACCTGCCCGAGGATGAATTCCTGGAATGGACAGAACCTTCGGTACGCCTCACCGTGCCTGCGAAGGGTAAAGCTTCCATACCCGTATCCTTTATGCTGCGCTCGTATGGACTTTATTCGAGGAAGGTGGAGGTGACAGCTGTTCCGGCAGGTCAACAGCCAGTCGTTTTCACAAGTAAACTCTCCGTCCTGATGAAGGGAACCCAAGGGCGTTATGGCGGAGAGCACGGGGATCAATGGGTAGCTGTGAATGGCGCATTCTCCCTTCATATGAGCAGACAGGATAATACGATGTGGATCGAATATCCGAGCTCTCACCATACGTTCTGGTGGACCTACCCGAAGCTGGGAAAGCCGTTTGCCGAGGAGTTTTCCAAGAAACAAGCCAAAGAAGTCAACATCTATCCCGAAGGGGACAGTCAGGTTTTTGAAGCTCTCTATGAATCGGAGGACTTTTCGGGGTTACAGGTTAAATCTGTGGTCAAGTTGTTTGCCAGCGGCATTGCGGAATTTAACCACGAAATAATCAATACGCGCAGTACAGAGCTGGAAGAGAATATGAGTTTAATGACCAACTTCGGATTCTTCGGGAGCCGGCTAATTTTGCCGTATCAAGGTCGGTACGTGGACATGGGTGATACGTATTCCAGCGATCCGGGCCATTGGGATAGTGCCCAAATCACGGAGAACTGGCTTTTCTGCAAGGAAGCGTACGGAGCATGTGGTATCTATTGGGACCCTTCACTGAAGCTGCTTCGTCCGGAATATACACTGGGGCTGGAGCATGACCTTGGCCGGATGCCGGCAGGGGCTGTTGTACAGACCAAGAAGACTGTATTTGCGTTGAACACGTTCGTTAAGTGGCAGGATTTCCGTTCTTTTGCACGTAAAGAACGCGATCTGATTGTACCTGTGCTGGATGACCATCTCGAACTGGCTCTGGGCGGTGGCAATCCATTTGAGGGAGGCAAGCTGCAGGCCGAATGGATGGAGCGAAAAATGATACCGCTAGCCGGAAATCTGGAGCTGTATGCGCAGCACGGTGGTGCATCGGAGTTTAAAGTTGCAGATATGGAATTAAACCGGGAACAGGACCTTCGCTCTGTACAGTTGGAGTTCTCCCCTGAGGAAACCGTGGCCAAGGAAAACAGTGAACATGCCTGGAAGATTCGGGCCGTATATCGCGGAGAGGATCGGATTCAGGAACGGACCGCTCTCTGGTTCCCGAAGACGCAATCCGCCGTTAACTGTGTGATTGAAGAAGGGCAGGCAGGTCCGGTGTACACGGTGAGCAATGGAGTTCTCTCGATCGCAGCAGCACCCGGGTTCGGAAGTGTCGTGCATTCCTTGATGTATCAGGGAGAGGAATGGCTGGACAGTTCGTATCCCGAAGCTGCTCCGCGTTCCTGGTGGAATCCATGGTATGGCGGTCTTGGTGTGGGAATTCCCGGCATGAATGGTTTCAGCCGTCAGCAGGAGTACCGAAGTGCAGCGTGGACGGAGCAGAAGGATGATCACGGAAACGTCTGGACAGGAATCTGCATGACAACCCGGATCGAGAAGCAGGAAGCGAATCGGGGGATCACGGTACAACAGCGTTACCTCATGCTGCCTGGGGTGCCAGTTCTTTGTTCTCTGCATTCGGTGACGAACGAAACCGGGTTGACGCAGGTGAATTACTCGCTTACCGAAGATCATTTCTTCGGGCCGTCACCCATCTTTGCCGAAGGCTGGCTGGAACATCCGGAGCAAGGACGGTTCTCCTTGGGGAAGGTGGACGCAGGTCTTCAATTGAAAGGAATCTTGCGAATAGGTGCGGATACGCGTAAAAACATGCTTCATGCCGTAGATGCCTATCCCAACCATAATCCGTCGGTATATGTGAATAACCAGGTACTCAGCCACAATGTGCATCAACATCTCCCGGTATCCAATGGGGAGACTGCCTGGATGAAACCAACCTATCTGGTCTTAGGGCAGATTCCTCTGCATGCAGAAGATGTCCGCAGCCTGTTGAAGCTATCCTTTAGGAACACGACCGTTGAAAAGGAGAACACCCATGCCGATCATTGATATTCACATTCATCTGTCTGATATTGACAGCTTCCATCGAACCGCGATCGATCTGTCCCAAGTCGATTACTCTGCCGCGGGCCTTAAGGCGGAGTTTGACAAGAACGACGTTATTCTCGGTATTGGCATGGGAGTAACCGAGCAGTCCAAGGGAGCCTTTCCGGACTCCAGTTCACCGAATCCGATGGGACTTGATCTGGAAGAAACGGTTCCTCCCTTTCTGATGGAATGCGTAGGCGTCAATCCGAACCGGCTTGGCGGTGAACACGCGCAGGAAGAACTGGACCGCATTGAAGCAAGGCTGCAGGCTCCCGAGGTAGCGGGTATCAAGCTGTACGCGGGGTACTATCATTACTATGTCCATGACAAGATTTACACTCCGATCTATGAGCTGGCAGCCAAGTATAAGATACCCGTCGTCATTCATACGGGGGACACCTACTCCATGAATGGATTGCTGAAGTATGCCCATCCGCTGACTGTGGATGAGTTAGCTTATCAACAGCGGGGAGTGAACTTCATGATCTGTCATTTGGGTGATCCCTGGGTGATGGATGCCGCCGAAGTGGTGGCGAAGAATCCTAACGTATATGCCGATTTGTCCGGCCTTGTGGTGGGGGATCGTCCCCATTTTGAACGATTCATGAATGAACCGCTGTTCATGGACCATTTCCGCCGGGCGCTGGTATATTCCGATCACTACGAGAAAATGCTCTTCGGAACCGACTGGCCGCTTGCACCGATCGATCTGTATGCCGAATTCATCCGCAGGCTTGTGCCGGAGCAGCATCATGACAAGGTGTTCTATGAGAATGCATTCCGTTTATTTCCACGCATAGAGCAGCGAATTGAACAGCTGGGTTAAGAAGAAAGGTTCAAGGAATGTATCAATAAGATGGTAAATATCCGGAATATGACGTTTGTGTTCACTATGATCGTTCACTATGAGTTATTGATCGCACAAAAGCTCCCGCCACATATATGGCAGGAGCTTTTTTTACTAGAAGGATTTAGTATAACGTTAACCAAGCATCTTCACTTTTCCATTTAACGCTATGTTCTTCTCTGTCAGCAGTAAGAGAACCGATCCGATCTATTGAGCAAGTCTCATTATAGAACAATCGGAGCCCCAACTTCTCTGAACAGAGCGCTTTTCTACCGCAAGGAGAATCAAGTTGCGTTACCAGATTTCATTTACATACGAGCCTTTTTGACAGGAATTCGAATGGCCAAGTGCTCTTCCTTGGGACGTTTTAAATAACCCTTGCTCGGCTTATGGAGCAGAAGGAATGGGATGGAACATAGATATAGCGTTTGACCCCAGGTGGGTGGCAGGGCTATACCGAGCAGTAATGCCAAAATTAGCGCAAATATGGTTCTGGTGTACCTACGTTGAGCGATGCAAACCACGATCCAGATCGCCGGAAGGCCAAGCAAAATAAACCGGGTAATGGCATCCGCTAGTACAACAGGAGCGTTATCCAGTGTGCCGCTGAGAAACATAGAGATTGCTTTCATAAGGGAGTACCCTTCATAGACAACTTTGAGGCAGAGTAGAGAGTAAAAGGCATTAAACCATTTTGGCATTTTCATTTTATTCACAGACTCCATTCTACAACTAAATC
Source organism: Paenibacillus xylanilyticus (assembly GCF_009664365.1). NCBI lineage: Bacteria > Bacillati > Bacillota > Bacilli > Caryophanales > Paenibacillaceae > Paenibacillus > Paenibacillus xylanilyticus. The sequence goes on along the minus strand of NZ_CP044310.1, from coordinate 4,921,031 downwards.
TATACTTGCAAATCCCGCTTGGAATACTGCCGCACAGGAGCCTCCTGCTTGAGATACATCTTGCTCGGTTTGTGGAGCAGGAGTACAAGCAGCATGAACAAATGCAGAACGACTAGAAAATTCTGAAGCAATCCGGCAGTGAACAAAAAGGTGAGAATCATGAAGGTCATGGTCAGTTTATATCTTCTTTTTGCAATGAATATCATGGTCAGAATCGGAGGTCCCAGGATTAGGAGGATGCGGGTTCCCGCACTCGTGAAGTAAGCGACCTGGTCGGATAGCGGAAACGCGGCGTAATCTGCACTGTGGCGCAGCATATCGTAGATTATAAAGCCTGTGGCAATTCCCATATAGATCATCTGTACCCCGAGCAGTGAGCGTATAACGTTTAACATTGTGGGCATTTTAGTATTCAATTTCAGTTCTCTCCCTAATAAATATGTAGTTCTTTGATTATACGTAAGTGATGTCATATTTTGTATTAAACCAAAGTCTAGTTTTGTTAATCGGCTGCTCACTCCTTTGGCCTAGGAAGAACCTGGAGAAAGAGCGTCAGAGGTACTGCACGAATATGAAAACATCAATGCAAATGTTCTATATCACTGAACAATGTACAGATACATACCGATATAAAGAAAATACATAAAGTATGGACCACAACATGATGAAAATGGAAGGTGAAATGAATTGAAGTTATTCAGTAAGGTGAAGGGAAGCATGGCGAACATGTCCTTCAGGGTCAGATTGCCACTGATGATCAGTGTGCTGGTATGTATCGTATTGGCAGTTACGGCGGTCTTATGTTATAGGGTTGCTGAAAGTATTACACTGGACAAAAGTAAAGATGAGATTAAAGCGACATCCGATCGGATCGGTGCGGGATTGTTCACATCTCTTACTTTGGAGGAACAGTCTACGTTTCTGATTACAACACATCGTACATTTGCGGATCTGCTCCAGATACGGAATTCGGGAGAACAGAGCGATGATACATTTTTTACAGAAAACAGTGAACTGATAGACAAAGCAAATGGCATATTGGCAGACAGTCTCGCAGGAATGGAGGGCAACAGCAATATTATCTTGCTCGACAAGGAAGGCGTCATTGTTGCAGCGAATGATCCGTCAGCGCTCAAGGGTGAACGTGCAGATCGTGATTATTTTAAGCAGGCCATTCAAGGGCGGAATGTAATCAGTGATGGCATTATTTCCAAAACGTTAGGTACGTTGGGAAACGCTTTTGCCATGCCAATTTATAATGATGACAATCAAGTAGAAGGCGTGTTGGTATCTACTGCAACCACCTCGTTCTTCGTCGACCAGCTGCAGAACATTAAAATCAATGAAAAAGGTAGTGTTATCATCCTGGATCGAGTAGGTACGGTGATGTTCCATTCGTCCGATGAGACGTTGATTGGCCAGAAGATGGAGTCCGGGGAATATCAGACATTGATTGATCTGCCTCCTAGCGAGCAGCTGCAGCAAGGGGAAGTCAGCTCGGAAGAAAAAGTGGTATTCTACTCCAAAATTCCGCGCTCTGATTGGACGGTAGTGGTGGAGGATTCGTACGACGATGTGCGGAAGCCGCTCGTATCCATGGCGAACAAAATGTATATCGTGCTGTTCAGTGCCATTGCAGTTTCCATCGCAGCTGGAATTCTGATCTCGCTGATGTTAACTAAACCGATAACCAAACTGACCGGATTGTTCAGACAGCTTGCAGGCGGGGACCTGACCGTTCAAGCAGAAGGCAAATACAGCGGAGAGTTCAAAGACTTGGCGGACAGCTTCAACACCATGGTGAGTGCCAACAGGCAGCTGATCTCCAGCATGAACAGCTCCATTATTACGTTGAACACCAGTACATTCGAGCTGGATCAATCCACGCAGCAGACTTCCGCATCCATTGCGGATACAACGACAACGGCAATGGAAATCTCGCGGGCCATGGAATCACAGGCAAGTGATACGGAATCCATCGTGGATAAATTCATGAACGTAGGAAGCAAGATTGCCAGTGTGAGCGAGAAATCACAGGCCGTAAAACGTAAAGCCGATGAGATTACCGACGCATTTGAAAACAATCATGAAGTCGTCGATAAGCTCATTGCCGTGAACAATCAGAACGAGATTGAAGTTGGCAATATCTCTAAAATTACGGTGCAGCTCGCGGAGAGTTCTACGGGTATTCATCAGATAACAGGCACCATTGCCGAGATTGCGAATCAGACGAAGCTGCTTGCACTCAATGCTTCCATTGAGGCAGCCCGAGCAGGCGATCAGGGACGCGGCTTCGCTGTCGTTGCCTCGGAGATCCGTAAACTGGCAGAGCAGACGACCGCACAGTCCGAAGACATCAAGCGGATTGTAATGCAGACGATTGAACATGTCGAGCAGAACAACCGCAGCGTACAAGCCATTGAAGCCATTGCCGAACAGCATAAGAGTAGTGTTGGTCAAACGAAGGAAACCTTTACGTTTGTCACGCAAAATATGCATGAAATCATGGACCAGGTACAGGCCGTTGCTTCCGAGATTGAATCCATAGAGCGTGACAAGGATGAGGTCATTGGAGCCGCACAGAACTTGTCTGCTTCTGGTGAGCAAGTATCGGCTTCAGTTGAGGAAGTGACTGCAACGATGCAGGAGCAAGCGGGGATGACAGAGCATTTGGCTGAAATGGTGCAGACCATTGATGAGCTGACCAAACGGCTTGCAGAGGAAGCGTCGAGGTTTAAAACGAATTGACCCAATGAAGTAATCAAACTGAACAAAATAAAATGAACTAAATAAAATGAACTAATCCATCCGCTTTAAGCATGATCACAAGAATCATTTTTAATATTAAAAGTGTTCATGAAGAAGACGTGCAAGGACGCCAATCGATAGAGATTGATGATGTCCCTGCATGTCTTTTGAATTTATAGGGATGATGAGACGCCGGTCTTGGCAAAACGGGAGAGGGCAAACCTTCCGATGTCCTGATCCGTATGCCCTGTCTGGACCAAATCGGACAGGATCTGGCCAATTGCGCTCGCGAATTTGAAGCCATGACCCGAGAATCCGCCTGCCAGCCAAACATGCTCATGCAGCGGGTGACGATCAATAATAAAGTCCTCGTCAGGCGTCATTTCGTATTTGCATACACTGCCGCGCTTCAATTGGCCTGCCGCCTGTGGCATTCGAAGCTCAAGCAGTCTCCGCAGTTCACCCTCGTCCGTTTCATCCGTTCCGAACGGTGTCTGTGATTCTCCGGGCGTCCATGTAGGTCCTGTATCATGACGGCCAATCTTCACTCCGGCCCCGCCGATGCTGGGGAATCCGTAATAGATCCCTTCCCGTTCGGCTATCGTGAAACCAGGGAAATGTTCTTCGCCGAACAATGCCTCCGGTGCATCGAACCATCCTACCGTTTTGCGAACGGCTCGGATTGGGAGATCCACAAACGGTTTCAATGTCTGAAACCAGGCACCTGTGCTGAGTATGAGCTTACTTGCGTGATACGTATCTCCTCCAGCAGTTTTTATGGATACGGACTGAGGTCCGCACTCGACATGTTCCACAGGGGTATGTGTCAGCAGAGTAGCACCCGCTTGTTCTGCAGCTTGACGATACGTCTGAATGCAGCGTTCACTGAACAGATAACCAGCATCCGGTTCGTACATGCCTTCATAATGTTCAGGTATGGTAATCCCTGACCAGCGCTTCATCACTTCATTGGCATGCAGCATCTCATACCGGACTCCGGCATCATCTGCATGAGTCAACCGGTCGCGAAACGTATGGAATTCTGGATCACCGAGGTTGATGACTCCTGAACGAACAAATAGATTATTACCCGTTATATCCTCCAGCTCCTGCCATAGATTCTGGGCAAGAAGCGCCATCGCGATGTAATCAGGTCCCCCGCTGTATACATGGCGAATCAATCGCGACTCTCCATGATGGCTCCCTTCGGTATGTGGGGGATCAAAAGCATCAATCATCAGGGTTTTTAGCCCGCTTCGTGCCAGATAATAACCTGCACTCATCCCCATGGAGCCTGCTCCAACGATAATGACGTCATAGAATGGTGTGATAAGAGCTCCTCCTCTCGCAGATTGATTAGGCTTGATTAGCTTACATGATAATGTAGACTTGAAAGCGAGTTTGGTCAAGAGGCAGCTTAGAAGAGGAAGGTATTACGATAAAGAGAAATTGGATAAAAGCAAAGATATTCCATACCTTCCATAACAAAAGCCGGTCGCTCCAACGGGAGTGCCGGCTTTTGCATATGTGTTTAAGCGTAGTAAAATAAATCAGCGGACAAACCAACTGAGCGGCTCGGGTGAAGAGTTGGCCGTATCCCGAAGATCATGGACCTTGACATGGCTGCCGTAGATCATGGAATCACTGGTCAGCCGGTACGAAGGGAAGCTGTTCTCCGATTGCAGACGCAAGTTGGACTCGAAGTATATCTGCTGCTGTTTGTTGATGAGAAAAGGGAGCGCACCGGATTCAATCGGAATGTCATCACTATCCGGTTCGTTAACGATCAGGAGGACCGCAGTGCCATCGCATCCGCATCCATCGGTGTCATAAAACAGCTTTAAATAGCCTGGCCGATCTCCCAGCATCGCGTTAAGTCTGGATTCTGCCAGCGGGCTGACCTGAATGATCATAACGTAAGTTCACACTCCTCTAATCACCATATGAATTCGCTTACAATCTAATATATGGGCGAGTGATGTAAAATAGAAGGAGTATCCATGCCAAAATCATGGAAAAATGAAGACTAATTTGCTCCATGTTTTGTCAGCGAAGGAGGCGAATTTGCATGAAAATCTTGAACCTGAACGACCAGCCGATCGAACTGTATGATTACCTGAATGCCATCCCCGGAGGAGAGGTCGCAGAGGCACAGCTGCCTATATATCATGGTACGGTTTCCGGGCTGCCAGAGGGTATAGATGCACTTATTGTGGCTTCGGATCTGCAGGGCATTATGCCTGTGCCCCGGATAGAAACGCACACGATGACAGCCGATGCAGCGGCTGAATCCGACATGGATGTATTGCTTGGTGTAATGCTGCCCGCCCATGTCCGGCTGCTGCTGGAAGTAGAATGGCCGGAGGTTGATCCGGATCGTGTGGGAGTGTTATTGTGCGGAGACCTGTATGCCCGGAGCGGCAAAAGGGGAGCAAGCGGCAATCCGGTTCCCGTCTGGCTTGCCTTCCGGGAAGCCTTCGGCTGGGTTGCCGGCGTGGACGGCAACCATGATCTCACCGATGAAGCAGGCGCTCATCGGCTGCACAGCGGCGAGGGCATCCACTATATGGATGTCCCAGCCGTCATTGACGCAGGCCCACCAGCGGGTGGCCCTGCATCGCATGCTGCCGCCCAGTCACAGCTGCTGCGCATCGCTGGTCTGGGCGGCATTATTGGCAGGCCGGACAAGCCGAACCGGCTACCGGAGAAGCACTACCTGCAATCCGTGAACAAGCTGCTGAAGCAGCATCCGGATTGTTTGCTGCTGCACCAAAGCCCGGGCATTCCCGAGCTTGGGCTCAGGGGTGAACCGCTGATCCGGCAGGCCCTGGTGGCCGGGCCGGAGACGGTTGTCTTTTGCGGACATACCCACTGGGATACGTCCCTTGTACAGCTGAACAACGGCACGCAGGTCGTTAATGCCGACAGCAAGCTGTTTATTTTGACACGAGGTTGATGCATCAGAGTGAAACCCATTACATCGCCCATCCTTATCTGGTATGATAAGCAGGAAAATTAGAGACAAAGGAAGGTTCCACTTATGACACCGATCACCATTTATGACATCGCGAAAGAAGCGAACGTATCTGTTGCGACCGTCTCCCGGGTGCTTAACGATACGGCACCCGTGCGGGCAAGCACGAGGGAGAAGATCATGTCGATTATCGAGAAGCACCAGTTCCAGCCCAATGCGCAGGCACGAAGCTTGATCAAGAAAGAGACGGGCACGATTGCCATTATCCTTCCCGACATTACCAATCCGTTCTTCCCGGAAGTATTCTGGGGCGCCGAGAATGAGGCACGCGGCTTGGGATACACATTCTTTCTGTGCAATACGGCGGGGGATTACAACCGGGAGTCCGAGTATCTGTCCATTTTGCGGGAAAAGCGGGTAGACGGCATTATTTTCCTCGGTGGAAGAATCAACATGCAGCATTGTCCGGACGACATGGCTCAGGAATTGATCGATATGGGCAAACGTATGCCGATTGTTTTGGTCAATGGCAATATTCCAAAAGGAGGTTTCCACCGGGTTTACACGGATGAAGGGGCAGGAGCTGTACTCGCTGCGGAACATTTGCTGGAACTGGGACATCGGGATATCGCTTTTGTAGGCGGACTGAGAGAACTGTCCACAACGATGGTCAAGGTCAAGGCTGTGCAGAAAAAACTGCGGGAGCATGGACTCGAAATTCCGAAAGAACGCCAGCTGCTCGGCAGTTTCTCCATCGATGACGGCAAACGGGAGATGTCCAAGCTGCTGGAGCAGGACAATCCGCCGACAGGAGTCATCTGTGTGAATGATTACACTGCCATTGGTGCGATTAAGGCAACGATTGAACATGGCCTGTCGATTCCGCAGGATATTTCCATCGTGGGATTCGATGATACGCCGCTGGCCAGTGCGGTTATTCCGGAACTGACGACCGTGTCACAGAATACGTATCAGCTTGGCAAGCTGGCGGTGGATAAGCTACACGAGCTGATTAATCAGGGACAAGCGAAGAAGCAAACCGTGCTGCAGCCGGAGCTGATTATCCGTCAGAGCACCGGTCCTGCCAAGCGATAAAGGGACGGACATCTGGAAAAGAAAGCGTTGACATTCCCTCGAAAGGTGAAATATAATGAGTCCGTGAATGAAACCCCTTTCATAAAGTGGAACGGGTTTTAATTTCAGGCTTTATGAAACCCATTTCATGAAACGGGTTTCAGTGTGGTCATCCATTCATTATTTCGAGGGGGCGTACCGTATGAGAAGAAGTTTAAAGGTCATTTCGTTATTGATGTTGGTTATGGTTGTGGTTCTGACAGCTTGCAGCAGCGGAGAGGGCGGCGATTCAGCCGGCGGGGCTGGAGGCAAGGTTGATCTGAGCATGACCATCTGGGGCTCGGAGGATGAGAAGAAGATTTACCAGGAGAGACTCGACATTGTGAAACAGACATATCCCGATATCAACGTGAAGCTCAACGTGGTTGCCGGGGATTATGACCAGAAGGTACAGACCATGATCGCCGGGGGAACTGCGCCCGACATCATGATGATTGCCGAGAACTATCAGGCGTACGCCTCCAAAAATCAGATTATCCCGCTGGATGAGATGATCCAGGCAAACAATGTCAACATGTCAGAGCGTTACTCCGATGACATCGCGAACCTCATGAAATACGATGGCAAGCAGTTCGGCATGCCGGACCGTGCTGGCGCGATGGTACTCTTTTATAACAAGGATCTGTTCGACAAGGCCGGGGTGGAATACCCAACCAAGGACTGGACCCAGGAAGACCTGCTCGAAGCAGCCAAGAAGCTGACGGTGCAGGAGAACGGCAAGACGGTTCAATGGGGGTACTACCCGGGAAGCTGGTGGCCGCAGTGGATGCAGCTGATCTACCAGAACGGGGGATCGCTGTTCGACGAGAGCGGCAAGCCAACCTTCAACACGGAACCGGTACGCAATGCGCTGCAATTCATGAATGACCTGATCTTCACGCACGGTGCTGGACCGACGCCGACGGAGATTGCCGACATGGGGAATATCGGTGCAGACCCGCTGTTCGCTCAGGGCAAGATCGCGATGGAAACAACCGGTTTCTGGAACATCGGTTCACTGGCCAAGGTGGAAGGCATCAACTGGGATATCTCTCCGGTATGGGGGGAGACGAACGCGTTCTTCAACGGCTTCACCATCACGAATGCATCGAAGCACAAGGAGGAAGCATTCAAGATTATTGAAGCATTGACGACGCCTGAGGCACAGATGCCGATGATCAAGGCAGGGCAGGATGCACCAGCTACGAAGGCGGGACTGTCCAGCGATGAATTCCTGAATGCCGAATATGGCGGCAAGAAGATCAACATGGCTGCGTTCAGCGATTCCACCATTTATGCAGAACCATTCAACCCGCAATGGAACGAAATGATGAAACTGATCAATGACAAGCTTGGCGTCTACTTCAACAATAAGGCTTCACTGGATGATACGGTAACCGAAATTCAGAGTGGGCTGGAACGACTCTACAAATAGCATGGACAGGGGGACAGATGGAGCGCAGCACATGAACTTGTGTGTATCTCCATCTGCTCTCTACGTCATGGGGAGGGCTTAACGTGAGAAAAAAAGACGGGAAATGGTTTTATCTCTTCATCTCGCCTTGGCTGATCGGTTTTCTGGGGCTTACCCTGGGTCCGATCCTGTTTTCCATCTATATGAGCTTCACGAACTGGGATCTGTTCCAGACCCCGGAATTTATCGGTATCGACAACTACAAAACGCTGCTCACCGATGATCCGCTGTTCTGGAAGTCCGTGGGCAATACGTTCTTCTATGCCTTGATATCCATTCCGCTTGGCATGTCGATTTCTCTCTGGATCGCCTATTATCTGAACAAAAAAATCAAGGGTATTACCTTTTTTCGCATCTTGTTCTATCTGCCGTCAGTCGTACCAGTCGTAGCAAGCTCGCTGCTCTTCATTCATTTGCTGGCGCCGACCGAAGGGTTGATTAACAAGGCTCTGTCCATCTTCGGCATTCCGGGTCCAGCCTGGCTGCTCGATCCGAACTGGGTCAAACCTGCATTGATTCTCATGTCCCTCTGGGGCGTTGGGGGTGGCGTGGTACTGCTGCTGGCGGGTATGAAAGGCATTCCCCAGGAGCTGTACGAGGCTGCTGCCATTGACGGAGCGAAGAGCACACAGTCCTTCTTCCATATTACCTTTCCGATGCTCACGCCCGTCATCTTCTTCAATCTGGTTACCGGGATGATCGGAGCGCTGCAGACGTTCGCACAGGTATTCATTGTTACAGCGGGCGGACCTGACAATGCGAGCCAGATGGTCGTTCCCTACCTGTTCCAGAATGCATTCCAGTTCTACAAAATGGGCTACGCCTCAGCCATAGCCTGGGTATTGTTCATTATCATCATGGCACTTACCCTGGTTGTGTTCCGTTCATCGGCACTATGGGTGCACTACGAGGAGGGAAAAGCGAATGAGTAATCCATCCACTGCGGAGAAAACGATATCCTACATATTTCTGATTCTGGTCGGGGTGCTGCTTGCTTCGCCCTTCCTGTATATGATCTCGATTGCACTGGCGAGTGACGCAACCACGGTGAAGTCAGCCTTTACCTTTGTGCCGCTGGAGTTTCAATGGTCGAACTTCTACACGATTTTCACTAACAACAACCTGGGCACCTATTTGAAAAATTCAATCATTATTACCGTATTCACCATTGTGGGCTCGGTCCTGTCGGCTTCCATCGTTTCTTATGGCTTCGCTCGCATCAAGGCCAAAGGCAGTCGGTTTCTGTTTATCGTCCTGCTGAGCACAATGATGATTCCGGGTGAGGTCACCATGGTGCCCCAGTTCATCATCTTCCGTCATCTGGACTGGATCAATACATTTTATCCGCTTATTGTACCGAGCTTCTTCGCAGGGGCGTTCAACGTATTCCTGATCCGGCAGTTCGTGATGAGCATTCCGAAGTCACTGGATGAAGCCGCGATGATCGATGGTATGGGACACCCGGGTATCTACTGGAAGATCATCATGCCGCTGACGTATCCCATCCTGGCGGCCATCGCCATTTTCTCGTTTTCCTATAACTGGGGGAACTTCATGGGGCCGCTCATCTATATCAATGATCCGGAGAAAATGCCGCTCGCGCTTGGCGTTCAGCTCCTGACAACCGTTGGTGGCGGGCAGATGCCTCCCTGGAACCTGGTCATGATTGCTTCCTTGTTCCTGACCATTCCGATGGTGCTGATCTATCTGTTCGGACAGCGTTATGTCTATGAAGCCAACATCAGCGGAGGCAGCAGCGGAATCAAGTAACGGGAGGTATGTACAATGATTGAACCTGTCGTGAAAACAAGTAGATGTCATGTTCGTGCATGGAGAGAGGATTGGGTGAACCATGGCGGATAACAAACAACGCAGCAGCCGCAAAAGAAGCTATACCCTGATCGGTGTAGCCCTGATTGTGCTTCTGGCGGGAGGAGGAATCATCGTGAATCAATTTGCCAATGAAAAATCCAAGATACTCGCATTTGAGGGTGAGCCGGTACGTCTGCAGCTGGAACAGTCCTATGACCATTTTGAAGGATGGGGTACGTCGCTTGCGTGGTGGGCCAACGATCTGGGGGGATGGAAGGATCAGGCGAAGGTCGATGAAGTTATGGATCTGGTCTTTGATGCAGACAAAGGGCTGGGACTGAACATCGTCCGTTACAATATCGGCGGAGAAGAAAACCCGGAAATGAAGGCGCTTCGCCCTGGCGGTGATGTTCCCGGCTTCCAGCCTGAACCTGGCGTGTGGGACTGGGAGGCGGATGCGGGGCAGCGGTCGGTATTGCAGGGCTCCCTGGAACGCGGAGTTAACATCGCTGAGGCATTCTCCAACTCACCACCGTATTGGATGACCATCAGCGGATCGGTAACGGGTGCCGTAGACGGCGGCAATAATCTGCGTGAGGATCAGTATGACGCTTTTGCCGATTATTTAACCGAAGTGGTGAAGCATTACCGGGATGAGTGGGGCATTACGTTCCGGACGCTTGATCCCTTGAATGAACCTTCCTCGGACTGGTGGAAAAAAGGCAACATGCAGGAAGGCAGTCACTTCAGCAACGACAAGCAGGCCGAGATCATCAAGAAGGTGGCTGCATCGCTGAAGAGCAAGGGATTGGATGGAACGGTCATCAGTGCTGCGGACGACAACAGTATTGATGAAACCGTGCACAACTTCAGTATCTATGATCAGGATACGCTGGATGTGATCGCGCAGATCAACACCCATTCTTATAATGGAAGCAAAATGGAGGAACTGCGCACCCTGGCCGAGCGGCACGGCAAGAAATTGTGGATGTCCGAGTATGGCACGGGAGGCAGTGAGCCTCATCATCACGAAGATATGACATCGGTACAGGAACTGGCGGAGCGGATCATGTTTGATCTGAAAATCATGCAGCCTTCTGCCTGGGTCTACTGGCAGGCGGTTGAAGATGAAGGTGCGAATAATAACTGGGGCTTTATCCATGCCAATTTTAACGGGGATGAGCAGTATGAGATGACCAAGCAGTATTACGGCATGGCCCAGTTCACCAAGTACATTCGTCCGGGTACGCAGATTATACCGACCGATGATGGACGTACGCTGGCTGCCTATGACGCAGAGCGCCAGAGACTGGTGCTGGTTATCCGCAATGAACTGTCTGCCGGGAAAAAGGCGTTTGATTTGCAGGCTTTTGATATTGGAAATTCATCCACGGCACAGGTGTACCAGACCTCACCGGACCGGAATATGGAACAGCTTGAGGATATTCCGGTGTATGCCAATGGAGTGGAAGTGCCTGTGGCGGACAATTCCGTGACGACCGTGGTTCTGGAAGGTGTAACGTTGAATGCGGGCGAGTAGATGAAGCAGACGCAGATCCATTCGCTTGATTAGGAATAGATGAATGACATATGAACTCAAACATTTAAGAAGGAGGGGAACGCTTTGACAGAGAAACGATCCCTTTTGCTTCATGAGCAGGAGAAGAATACAGAACCTGGGGCTGACAACCGTGTTGCTTCGGAATGGAGTTATGACCGGCATAGCTTCATGTGGAATGGACAGCGCGTATTTCTGAACAGTGCAACGATTCATTACTTCCGGATGCCAAGGGAAGAGTGGCGAGAAGTATTGGTTAAGGCCAAACTGGCTGGCATGAACTGTATCGATACGTACTTTGCCTGGAACGTACATGAACCCGAGGAAGGACAATGGAATTTCGAAGGAGATCGTGACTGTGGGGCTTTCCTGGATCTGTGTGCCGAACTGGGTATGTGGGTCATTGCACGTCCTGGCCCGTTCATCTGTGCAGAATGGGATTTTGGCGGATTTCCTTATTGGCTGGAAACGAAGCCACACGTGAAATTCCGTGAAAACAACGAAACCTATCTGCACTATGTCGACCTGTACTTCGACCGGATCATACCGATCATCCGTGAGCGCCAGGTTTCCGCTGGAGGCAGCGTCATTCTTGTTCAGGTGGAGAACGAATACGGGTATCTGATGGATGACGCCGCAGCAAGTGACCATATGAACCGCCTCCGGGATGGATTGCTGCGGCGGGGTATCGAAGTTCCGCTCATTACCTGTGTAGGAGGTGCAGAGGGGACCATCGAAGGGGCCAATTTCTGGTCAGGTGCTGACGGGCATTATGCGAAGCTGTGTGAGAAACAGCCGGATACGCCGAAGATGGTTACCGAGTTCTGGACCGGATGGTTCGAGAATTGGGGCGGACCCTCTTCCATTCAGAAAACGGCGCCATTACTGGAAAAGCGGCTGATGGAGGTTCTCCGTGCCGGGTACACCGGGATCAGCCATTACATGTTCTATGGCGGGACCAACTTTGGCGGATATGGAGGAAGAACCGTGGGCAGCAGCGACATATTTATGGTCACTTCGTATGATTATGATGCACCGCTGAATGAATACGGGCGTGTGACGCCGAAATACGCGGTAACGAAGAAGTGGTCCTATTTTGTAAATGCGTTCGGAGCGTTCTTCATGGAAGCCGAAGAGATCCCGGAAGCGGAGATGAGCCCGCGCCATCCCAAAGGGATCACCATACGAGGCCGGCGTTCTGGCGACCAGACGGTCTGGTTTCTGGAGAGTCACCTGGATGAACGGCAGACGCTGCCCATTACGCTGGAAGAAGGACGGACCCTTCCTGTTGCTTTAGACCCTGGACAGATCGTTCCGGTGTTTGACCGGATTCGGATCGCGGGTGATGTTTTCCTGACGGGTGGTGTGTGGATTGCAGGCAACGAAATGGTGAATGGTGAACGAACGTTGTTCATTGTGGGAGATACGGGACAGCGTTCGGTTGTGGAACTGGAGGCACCGTCCCTGCGAGTGATAAGCAGCAGCATGCAGCTACTCCTGGGTCACGATCCGGAAAGTGATGTCCGGCGCCTGGATTTGTTCCATTTCCGTGAACCCGGGACGATTCGTCTGGAGGCTGGCGGTGTCCCGCTCCGCATCATTGTACTGGACAGTGAAGCGATGGACAGAACCTGGAGAATCGAAGGCACGGATCAGGAACAACTGCGTTATGTGATCGGGGTGGATGATGTTGACATTCTGCCATCCGGGCAGGTCAAGGGCATGATCTCCGATCCGGACCGGTCCATGATGCTGCTCGGTGGCTGGCCCTCAGGTGAACAGATGCTGACTGGACGCGAGTTCATGCAACCGGATGCCGTAGTGGAGTCCAGCCGTACGGAGGATACGGAGGATAACCATGCGACCAAGGGCACTCACGATCAGCAGCTGCCAGTGCTGTCGATGCCTCCAAGGTTGTCTGGATCCCCGGACGTAGCGCGTATCAAGCTGCAAGCAGCGGCGCAATCACCAAGCGGTCAGCCGGAACACTTCGCGGAGTACGGGCAGGATTATGGATATCTGCTCTATGAATGCGACTTCCACAGTGAGGAAGGCGATACGCGCAATCTCATTCTGCCGGATCTTCAGGATACGGCCAGAGTATATGTCGGTGGCGTGGAACAGGCGCTGGTAAGACAGGTTGGTGCGGCAGCTATCCCGGTGAAGACTGTGAAAGGAACGAACAGGCTCCAGATCCTGATCCAGCACATGGGAAGGCTCAATTTCTCCCCACATCTGGGAGAGAGCAAAGGATTGGCAGGCCCTGTTTATCTCGGCGGCGCCGTACAGGATATCCGGCGGGACTGGCAGGCGGCAAGTGGAATTGTTCATCTGGATGAAGTGAATCATCTGGAGGAACATCCGCTGATCAGCCGGAGTATCACGCTGGATGGCATGGACCGTGCCATTCTCGTTGGAGCTGTAAGCAAAGGACTGCGGATTAATGGCATCAATGTACCGCTCGAAGGATATCAGGACTGGTTTTCCTTCCATACGGTCGATCTGTCACTCTATTTGAAACCAGGTGAAAACAACACACTCGAAATGCCTTACAGCAGCAGCCCTCTGAACCGATTGGAGCTTATTTTGTACCGAACTGAAGATGAGCTGACAGACTGGCGCATGGCTGGCAACGAAGCACTGCTTCCCAAGCAGTGGGGAACGCTCGGTACATTCGATGAATCGACTGATTCGATGGAAACCAAGCATGTCGTTCAGTATAGTGGCAATCGTATGGCCAGTCCGCTGATTGATCGTTCATATGGCCAGCCGGCGTGGTACCGTTGGAAGTTCTCCCGACCTAGCGTACCGGAACATTACCGAGTGAACCTGATGATTCGGCTTACCGGAATGAGCAAGGGAACACTCCATCTGAATGGATATCATCTGGGCCGATATTGGCAGATTGGTCCACAGGAAGATTACAAAATTCCTGTTTCCTGGCTTCAGGACGAGAATGAACTGCTCGTATTTGACGAGGAAGGCTGTGCACCTGATCGAATACGACTTCTGTTTGATGAGCCGTCCCGATACCCGTGGGTTGTAATCGAATAACCATCAAGTGTGAATAGGCACGGTTAACGTGTGCAGCAGGACTCCTTGTTGAACAGTCCGGTGATTTGTTAATATCATCTGCTGTGCAATATAGGGGTCTTTTTTTCATGATTTTGATACAATGGATAGGAAAAATCAGAGATGAATAGAATTTGATAACAGTTTGGCTGAAAGGAGAAGATCCATGAATACCCCGTTTATGTTTGACGAGTTCCCTGTGCTTCAGACCGACCGCTTCAACCTGCGAGCTGCAGATGAACAGGATGCCTCGGATCTTTTGGCGTTGTATTCCAATGAGACCGTTGTGGAATTCATGCCATTTACACCTTTTGAGAGTGTGAACGATGCGATGGATGAGATCGGTTGGTATACGAAGATTTTCAGGGAACAGTCCGGTTTGCGCTGGATGATTGAAGATGTGGAATCCGGTAAAGTGGTTGGTACCTGCGGGTTCCTCAATAGAGAAGAAGTACATAACCGTGCAGAGATTGGATACGATTTGCATCCCGAGTATTGGGGGAAGGGCGTTATGACTGAGGTAGCACATGTCGTAATGCATTTTGGCTTCACGAACATGCAGCTGAACAAGATTGAAGCGAGAGTGGAACCGAAGAATGAGGCCTCGATCAGGCTGCTTCACAAACTTGGTTTTCAGCAGGAAGGTCTGCTGCGGCAGCATGAGTTTGAAAAGGGACGGTACATCGATCTTGCGGTGTTCTCCAAGTTGAAAAGCGAAGTATAGCCAAATGGACTGGAAACAATCTAAATAGGATAAAAGCCGCGCATCTTCGCGGCCAAACGAAGACCGGACGATGATCCGGTCTTTTTCTTTTTTTTTGGAACTCTGCTGAACGGTGCATTATCCATATCAGACGGGGAGATCGTCCATGGAAGGATGGAAGGGCCTTGGATATAATCAAAAGTTACTGCATTAACGATAAGGAGGAATCGTCAATGAAACAGGTCATAAATCAAGATGGCACTAGTCAGAGGAGGAGCTTGCCAGGAACATCTGTCTATAAGGTGCGCGCTGAACGGAGTGGGCGTGAGTATGTGATTAACGCTTTTGTTGCGGACATCGCTCCGCCGCCTAACGGATATCCCGTGATCTATCTGCTTGATGCCAATGCCGTGTTCGGAACGATGGTGGAGGCTATGCGTGTTCAATCCGTGCGTTCAGATAAAACGGGAGTGGTCCCGGCAGTGATTGTCGGGATCGGTTACGAGGCTGAACAGCCCTTTCCAGCAGAGAGATATTATGATTTCATGATGCAAGTTCCTGAAGCGGATTTGCCTCGAAGACCGGATGGCGCAAGCTGGCCGGAATATGGAGGGGCAGAAGAGTTCATGCATTTTATCGAAAAACAGTTAAAGCCTGAGGTGGAGGAGAAGTACTCGATCGATCGCAGCAGGCAATCGATTGTAGGTCACTCCCTCGGCGGGTTATTGGTCCTGCAGATGCTGCTGGCCAATCCCGGAACGTTTCGCCATTACATCGCTGGCAGTCCGTCCATCCACTGGAATTCAGCCTGGGTTGAACAGCAGAGAGCATCATGGGTCTCGCGCGCTAAACACTGTGGGACGGAAATGCATGTTTTAATCACAGCAGGGGAACAGGAAGGAAGCCACCCGAGCGGCGTAGTGGGGCGTTCCAGGGAGCTCGCACATTGGCTGGGCCAGACGGGAATTGAGGGCTTCAGTGCCGAGTTTACATGTTTTGAAGATGAAGGTCATATTTCGGTACTGCCGATATTGATGAGCAGGGCTATCCGATTTGCCTCTAGGGGATAGAGGATCATTTCTTTTTCTATGTTTATCCTGAGAAGGTCGTGCGAAATCCTGCGTATGTTTGATATACTAGTACGAGTAAATGAGAATGGTTATCAAATGGAGGTAGGAAAATAGATGATTTCCCAAAACTTTCACAAGGAGCGCCTGATGGGTTCCGAACACCCGCTTGATCGTCTGACCTTGAAATTGCGAGATATCGAGAAAATCAAATCCACAACAGGATGGGTGCTGCCCCAGCAGCATACATCCTCTTACATATTGGTCATGGTTACAGGCGGTGAAGCTCTGTTAACTCTGGATCACCGTTCCGTGAACATAAGGGCACAAGGCGTATATTCATGTGTGCCTGAATCAACGTTTGGGTTGGCATCTTTTGGAGAAGAGGGGGCTGAAGTAACGCTGGTCCGCTTCGATCTGTATGAGGAAGTTACAGATGACACAAGTTCGCTGCGTCTCATTAAGGAGACACCTTTGTTTCGATCCGGTAGGGAACTGGCAGTGGCTCCAACACTGCAGCTGGCTTTCCATTGTGAAGAAATGAATAACCTGTGGCACAGCGGTAAAGCCATGGATCGTTTCCATGCTTACTTGGAATTCCAGCAGATCCTGGTTCACGTTACAGAGGCTCACACATCACTGAAGGAAGACTCTCAAATGTTGATTCAGCGTACCAAAGAATACATTGATGAACATTCCAATGAGAATCTGACGGTGGAGCTTCTCGCAGGCATGGCCGGACTCAGCCCGAAATATTACGTGGACTTGTTCAAACGAAGATATGGAATGAGCACCACTGACTACATATCAGGACTCCGGATCAACCGGGCGAAGCAATTCATGGCCAGCACGGATCTGCGTCTGCGGGACATCGCCCATCAGGTTGGGTATCAGGATGAGTTTTATTTTAGCCGCAAATTCAAAAAAATCGTAGGCGTATCCCCTTCGGTATATATGAACAGCCGACGCCGTAAAATTGCAGCCTATCATATTGGGGTCACGGGACATTTGCTGGCGCTGAACATGACTCCGTATGCTGCCCCGCTGCACCCCAAATGGACAGCCTATTACTATCGGATGTACGGTAAGGACATTCCGGTGCACCTCAGTGCCTATCGTCTGGATGTGGAATGGGAGTCGAAAATTCAGGCTCTGCAGGAGCATCAACCTGACCTGATTATCAGTTATGACCATTTGCGGCCTGAAGAGCGGAAACGGCTAGAAGAGATTGCACCTGTGCAGTATATTGCAGCTTCGGAGCATTCTTGGCGTTTGCAGCTGCAGACGCTGGCTGGACAGATCGGGGGAGAACAGGATGCCGAAGCCTGGCTGGCAAGCTATGACCTCAAGGTCCAGCAGGCTAAGGTGCTGGTGCAGCAGGAACTTGGTACTGATACTGCTGTAGTTGTACGCCTGCTGAAACAGCAGTTCACCCGGTACAGCTCGCCTTCCATGGCGGAGGTTTTCTATGGTGATTTGGGCGTTAGACCCGCCTATTCGAGTCCACAGGGCGCGGTATACAACGAACCCATTAGTCTGGAACAATTAAGCGCCATGAAGGTGGATTGCATTTTCCTGATGGTGTGTCAGGAGAGTGAAACATTATCCGTATGGGAGGATGTGCAGAAAACATCCCTATGGCAAAACATCAAGGCGGTGCAGAACAATCGTCTGTATATCATTACGGCTGACCCTTGGCTTGAAAATTCCCCTGTATCCAATGAACGAATGGTAGATGACATGATGAACCTGCTTCGGTAAATAATCCATAGGGATTCAGGACAGAGTCCATGGTCCTGTTTGTCATTCTTGTTTATCATTCAATAATGATTATTATTCTCAATTAGAGAATGGAACTATTGAAGGGGGATCACCAGAGATGAAGAAAAAACTGGGGTTGTTGCTGGCATTGATCTGTATGCTGACTGTTCTGGCGGCATGCGGTAATCAGGAAGATACAGAAGGAGGAACGGAAAATTCAGCGCAAGCTGAAAGTGCAGGAGCGAGCAGTGAAACGGACACGAGCCAAGCAGCAAAAGGAACACGAACCATTCAATATCTCGATCAGGAATACACGGTTCCGGCAGATGTTCAACGAATCGTAATTACCGGTTCGATGGAAGCGATGGAGGATGCACTGGTACTGGATGTACACCCTATAGGTGCAATTACCTTTGGCGGGGAGTTCCCGGAGATGTATACCTCGATTACTGATCAAGCAGAGTCCATTGGACAGAAGATTGAGCCAAACTTTGAAACTATATTGTCACTGAAACCGGATATTATTCTGGGTACCACCAAATTCAAGCCTGAAGTGGCTGAGCAGCTCGGCAAGATTGCCCCGTTCATTCAGGTATCTCACATTTCCACGAACTGGGAAGCGAATCTGAATCTGCTCGCTGAGTTGACAGGCAAGCAGGATCTGGCCAAACAGGAGATTGAACAATACAGAGCAGCCCTCACAACGGCTCAGGCAGAGCTCGGTGACACCCTGCAGAACAAAAAGGTCGTGGCGGTTCGAATCCGTAATGGACAGATGTATGTATATCCCGAGTCGGTCTTCGTGAACCCGATTCTGTACAATGACCTTGGATTCCAGGTCCCTGCCGAGATTCAGGCAGCCAAAGCACAGGAAGCGATCTCTGTGGAGAAATTTGCCGAGATGAATCCGGATGTGGTGTTTATTCAATTCGAAGCTACAGAGAATGCAGACACGCCGAATGCGCTTGAAGATCTGAAGAATAACCCGATTCTGCAGAAAACGGCAGCCCTGCAAAATAATCAGGCGTATGTCAACGTAATTGATCCGCTTGCCGAAGGAGGCCCGGCGTGGAGCCGAATTCATTTCCTGGAGGCCGCTGTGGAGCAGCTAACCAAATAATTAGAGCAAGGCGTGTATAATCCATGCAAAAAAGAAGATTGAATCCGGCGGTGCTGTTCGCAGCAGCACCCCTGATTATCACAGCCACCATTCTGGCATCCATTCTGTATGGAGCCAAAAATATTGATGTTTCCACGGTCTTTGCAAGTATCTTGGAATTTGACACGAACAGCATCGATCATCAGATCATTATGTCTTCACGGCTTCCACGCGTGATCGGTGCGCTGCTGATCGGCGCTTTTTTGGCCGTATCCGGGGCTCTGATGCAGGGGATGACAAGAAACTATCTTGCATCCCCTTCCATTATGGGGGTATCCGACGGGTCCGTCGTTGTAATCACGTTATGCATGGTATTTATGCCGGATACGTCTTCCCTTGGGCTTATTTTTTATTCCCTGGCGGGATCTGCTCTGGGAGCAGGGCTCGTATTTTTCATTGCCTGGCTGCTGCCCGGCGGAATGTCCCCGGTGCGACTTGCTATCCTGGGCACGATTATTGGCACGTTTCTGGGTGGTGTGTCGCAGGCAGTAGCAACCTACTATCAGGTCTCCCAGACCATCAGCTTCTGGTATAACGCCAGACTGCATCAGATGGATCCAACCATGATCAAGCTGATTGTTCCCTTTGCTGTGGTGGGCTTGGCATTGGCGCTGATCCTTTCGAAGTCCGTTACCATTCTGTCCATGGGAGATGACGTTGCAACAAGCCTGGGACAACGGACCGCATGGGTCAAGGCGTTATCCATTTTGAGTGTTGTTATTTTAACGGGCATATCCGTGGCACTGGCGGGGAAGATCGCATTTGTCGGTTTTTTGATACCGCACATCACACGTTTTTTCTTCGGTGTGGATTATCGCTGGGTTGTTCCTTGTTCCGCCATTCTGGGCGGCATATTCCTTGCGTGGTGCGACATTCTGAGCCGCTTCATTAATTCACCATTTGAAACACCAATTGGGGTTGTCACCGCATTGTTTGGCGTGCCATTTTTCCTCTATCTGATCAAGACCAAAGGAGGGGGAAAACATGCCTGAACGGAAGCGGGGAAGACTATGGACCGTTATATTCGTATGTGCGGCTATTATCGCAACAGCTGTGTACATCAGTCTGACGAACGGTACGTTCGATATCTCGGTCATGGAGGTAGTCAAAACCTTATTGAGGCTGGACCCCGTGCATGAACATGATCTGGTTATTTTTGATTTCAGGCTGCCGCGGATCGTCATTGCTCTGCTGCTTGGGCTGGGACTTGGCATTGCAGGGGCGGTTATTCAGGGGATTGCCCGCAATCCGCTGGCTGATCCAGGCATGCTTGGAATCAACGCAGGAGCGGGAACGGCCATGGTGCTGTTTATGCTGCTGTTCCAGGGTTCCATATCGGGGACCGGCTGGTTGTCCATTATGGCCATGCCGCTGTTTGGGCTGATCGGAGGCTTAGTGGCGGTCACTCTTATTCTGTGGTTTGCCCAGGAGCAGGGGCAGCTGGATTCGCAGCGGTTGATACTGGTCGGTATTGCGATCGGTTCGGGCTTCAGTGCGATTACTCTCTATCTTTCCCTGAAGATGAACCCTGGGGACTTTGAGATGGCCACCGTCTGGTTGACGGGCAGTATCTATAATGCCAACTGGCGCTTTATTGCGGCCATGATACCCTGGCTGGTGCTGCTTATTCCACTGCTTTGGCTGAAATCACGTGTACTTGACGTGATGCAGCTGCAGGAGGCCAGCAGTCAGGGGCTCGGCGTGGATGTGCACCGGGAGAGAAAACTGCTGCTGCTCGGCAGTGTTGGACTGGTCAGCGCCTGTGTTGCTGTATCCGGAAGTATTGGATTTGTTGGACTCATCGCTCCTCACATAGCCAGAAGACTGGTAGGTCTTCATTATAAGCGGGTCATTCCGGTATCCGGGCTGGTGGGTATGGCCATGGTCGTCGTGGGTGATCTGATTGGCAAAACCGTATTTGCCCCGGCAGAGCTGCCTGTAGGCATTGTGATCTCCATTATCGGAGTACCGTATTTTATATTTTTGCTGCTCAAAAACCGGATGTGATTGGCCGGATTCGCATTGGAGGAGAGGAATCCTAGCATGAGTAAATGGATACATGAGACAGTAGGCGGCTGGACGCTTCATCTTCTTCTCCCACCCTCCTACGCTGATGGAGGTCATTATCCTGTCGTTTATATTCAGGATGGGGGAGCAGTAGCCAAGGCCTGCAGCAATCTTTTGGATCATTATTACCGAACGGGAAGGCTGCCTGAAGTGATTTTGGTTGGCATTGAGCCCCATAATCGGAACGATGATTATACGCCTTGGCCATTGCCTGCCCTTACGGCTTCGTTTTCGTCTTTTGGCGGACATGGCAGAGCTTATCTGCATACGATCATCAAGCAGTTGAAACCGCACGTGGATTCGAACTATCGCACATTGTCAGATCGAGCAAATACGGGAATCATGGGTTGTTCACTTGGGGGCTTAATTTCCCTGTATGCAGCCGCCGAATTCCCGCACGTATTTGGCAAAGTCGGGGCGTTGTCTGCATCGATGTGGTACGAAGGCTTTTTGGATTACATGACCGGGCAATCCTGGTCTGATCGAAGTGAGCTGAAGCTGTATATGTATGTGGGCAGCCTGGAGGGGATCTACAAACAAAATATACAGGCCCATATGCTGGACTATACGCGTGCCGCGGTCAGGGCGATTTTGGCAAAGGGATACCCGGCTGATCGGTTGAACTACGTGGAGGAAGAGGGCGGAACACATGATATGCTGTTCTTTGCCAAACATTTTCCCGAAGCGCTTGAGTGGCTGTTTACCTAGCCTGAACTGGCTCTGATCAGCTCTCGTCCCATTTCCAGGCAGATAGCCTTGTCCTTATGAATTCGCCCATGCTATATTGGGGAGATGTGAGGAGATGAGGATATGAAGCTGGTGTCCTGGAAT
Source organism: Paenibacillus xylanilyticus (assembly GCF_009664365.1). Lineage (NCBI taxonomy): Bacteria > Bacillati > Bacillota > Bacilli > Caryophanales > Paenibacillaceae > Paenibacillus > Paenibacillus xylanilyticus. The sequence goes on along the minus strand of NZ_CP044310.1, from coordinate 4,898,692 downwards.
GTGAATGGATTAAGGGCATGTGTTACCAAAGGATTCATGGATTATTATAAGGAAAGCCAGGCCGATATTTTCTGTGTGCAGGAGACCAAACTTCAGGCAGGGCAGATTGAGATGGACCTCGGGGAAGATGTGTACCAATACTGGAACTATGCCATCAAAAAGGGGTATTCCGGTACCGCTGTATTTACCCGGATCAAGCCGTTATCCGTCCGCTACGGGATGGAGGAAGACAGTGAACCGGAAGGCCGGATGATTACGCTGGAGTTTGACCGCTTTTACCTGGTGAATGTGTACACTCCCAATGCGAAGCGTGATCTGACCCGTCTTCCCTATCGACTAGAGTGGGAGGATCGATTCCTGAAATATATTCTGCAGCTGGAGCAGACCAAGCCGGTCATTGTCTGTGGTGACCTGAATGTGGCTCATCAGGAGATTGACCTGAAGAATCCGAAGCCCAATATGGGCAACTCCGGATTTACGCTGGAAGAGCGGGGGAAAATGACCGAACTGCTGGCGGCGGGATATGTGGACAGCTTCCGGCATCTGTATCCAGATCGCACGGACGTATATAGCTGGTGGTCTTATATGCCGAAGGTACGGGAGCGGAATGTGGGCTGGCGTATTGATTATTTTCTCGTGTCCAATCAACTGGCACCACGGGTTGAAGATGCAAACATCGACTGTCATGTGATGGGCAGTGACCACTGTCCAGTCGGACTGACGCTGCAACTGTAGCAGGTGCAGAGAAGGCTGAATATTAGAATAAGGTGAGAACCGCAGGTTTCCGATCATTTATTGGAAATTTGCGGTTTTTTGGTGTGAATTGGGCTGTCTATCCCCGCTAAGTATACTGCTGGACAGTTCCTTCTCAGCCCGCAGGGTAAGTTATGAACTGGACTTTGGTTGGGGGAAGAACTGGACCCCGGATTGTTCCGGTTACAACGGATCTTGGGTAGGATTAGAGAATACATATAAGAGCGTTATGCAAGGCATAGACGAAGAAGAGATTAGGGTGTAAGGGGTAGAGAAGCGATGAACAAGGGTTTACGGAGAGTGGTGAAAGTATTAGGAGGCCTGATGCTGACGACAGGTCTGCTGCTGCTTACAGGTACGGTTTACGAAGCTTATCAGTCAGCTCAGGATATGAAGTCATATACCCCGCCTGGCAGGCTGTATGAGGTAAGTGCACGTAATATGCACCTCTACTCGGCGGGAAAGGGATCGGTGACCGTTGTTCTTGCATCAGGCTGGGGAACACCGAATCCCTACGTGGATTTCAGTCCGCTCTATGACAAGCTGAAATCCCATGTGAAAATTGCCGTGTATGACCGATTCGGATATGGATACAGCGACTATACAGAGCAGCCGCGTGACATCGATACCGTTGTAGATGAAGTTCATCAACTGCTGCGCAAATCCGGTCAGCGACCACCGTACATCATGGTGGGTCACTCCCTGGGATCCCTAGAGACTATTCGATATGCACAAATGTATCCGGATGAAGTGGCAGGTATCGTTATGATCGATGGGGGCAGTCCTGAATACTACAGCACGGTGGAGGTGGAGACGCCAGACTGGTATTTCGATTCAGCCAGGTTTCTGGTGAAAACAGGCATTGCACGAACATTGCTGCATTCGGATCGGATGATGGCAACGCTGGTTATTGACCCGGACCTGGTGGCGGAACCGATGAAAAAGGCTGCTACCAGTTCGACACTGAAGCATGCTTACAACGAGAACGTGATGGATGAGCTTCGTCGTTCCAAGATGAATGCAGCCCATGTGCTGGAGAACAAACAGCAATTTCCCTTTCCTCTAACCATTCTTACGGCCGGCTCAGATCAAGCAAGTGAGGGAAGCCGGGGATGGCAAGCAGATCAAGCCAAGTTTGCCTCATGGTCCGTACAGGGGAGACAGCAGATTGTTCCTCACGCCAAACATTACATCCATAATAGTCAACCGGATGCCGTTGCGGGGGCCATTTTGGACATGGCTGAATCCATAGGTCACCAATGAAACATATTATATCCGAAACAAACAGCGAACAGGAGGCAGAATGGATGGGGAAATTAAGGGTCGTCACCAAGTTCGCATCCTTGCTCCTGGCAAGCAGTGTACTCTCTCTCTTGATTCTAACCCTATCTTTCTTGTGCTTCACAACCAGAGCAGATGCAGCATCTGTAGCACATTTTACCGAACAGTCGGATTACATCATTCATGTGTTTCGATTATTTTTCTAGGTCCATAATAGCAATGAATGGCTAATACTTTGCATGAAAGCAGCCTGATGCTGCATTCGTGTAAAGTATTTTTGATTTCGACTGGAAACCTAACAAGTTACATGGTATGTTATATGTTTATACTAGAGTAGTAGACAACTATAGAAGAAGACAGGAGAGGATTGAACATGATTAAAGTTGGTATCGTAGGTTACGGAAATCTGGGTAAAGGTGTAGAGAAAGCTATTGCGCAAAACCCGGACTTGGAACTTGTTGCCGTATTTACACGGCGTAACCCTGAGCAGATGGTTGCAGAAGGTACAGAAGTACGTTTTGAACATATCTCTGCTGCTGAGCAGTACATAGGTAAAATCGATGTCATGATTCTGTGCGGCGGTTCGGCAACGGATCTTCCAGAGCAGACACCTGCCATTGCCAAGTTGTTCAACACCGTGGACAGCTTCGATACACATGCCAAAATTCCTGAATTCTATGCAGAAGTTCATGCTGCGGCAGAACAAGGCGGTCACGTAAGCGTGATCTCTACCGGCTGGGACCCAGGCTTGTTCTCCATGAACCGTCTGCTGGCTCAATCCATCCTGCCAGAAGGTAAGGAGTATACGTTCTGGGGCAAAGGGGTCAGCCAAGGTCACTCCGATGCAATCCGCCGTGTTCCGGGGGTTAAAGCTGGTGTTCAGTACACTGTACCTGTTGAAGAAGTGATCAACCGAATTCGTGCAGGAGAGACACCTGAATTGTCCACACGCGAGAAACATCTGCGTCAATGTTATGTTGTGGCTGAAGAAGGTGCTAACCAGGATGAAATTCGTGAAACCATTGTATCCATGCCGAACTATTTTGCAGATTACGATACAACGGTCACGTTCATTACGGAAGAGCAACTTAAATCGGAACATGAAGGTATGCCGCACGGTGGATTTGTTATTCGTAGTGGGGTTACCGGTACAGGCCAAAAGCAAATTGTGGAGTTTGGTCTGAAGCTCGATAGCAACCCTGAATTCACTGCTAGTGTACTGGTCGCTTATGCACGTGCTGCACAGCGTTTGAGCTTGGAAGGACATAAAGGTGCCAAAACCGTATTTGATATTCCACTGGGTCACCTCTCTCCGAAATCCGCTGAGGAACTTCGTCGCGATCTTCTGTAATGTTCGAAATAAAATAAAATGATTCATTCATTTGCAATAATTGAAACAGCCCGTCCTTCATTAATGAGGGACGGGCTGTTTCTATTGTAGCGACTATGACGCAGCAGGGTATCGTTACGTCGTTACAACCAGTGCTCAGGCAAGTTGAGATGAGCTGGCAGTCTGGTACGGGAATTGCCTTTGGCTGCATTCAGCTGGGATTGTGTCAGAAAAATGCTCCCGGTCAGATCGGCTCCGCCCAGATCCGCATCACGCAAGTCGGCGCCGATCAGATCAGCATGTCTTAAGTCGGCATTGCGCAGGTCACAAGCAATCATTAAGGCGCCCCGGAAGCTTACGCCCCGGAGGTCAGCTCCTCTTAGATTGGCGCCCAGGAAGTCCCTTCCTTTCAATTTGTTGCGTTTGGACTTCCTTTGTTCATGGCTGCTGGATGGCGCATGCGCACGTACCAGTTCACTCCCCTGCAGCAGAAGCTCGTTCACGACCGCCCGCTGAGAAGGAATATCCAGACGCAGAATCGCGGAAGGCTCCAGATTAGTTAGGCGTTCCGTCTCTTGGTATACGCTGTGAATGGCATCGTGAAGAGAGGCGGTTTCTGGTCGTAAGAGCATTTCGTTCATATAACTGAGCAGTTCATGCAGCTGTCTCATGACAGGCAGGCAGTCGAACATCTCGGCAGCGGATTCCGGATGATCCCGCCAATCTCTGCCCGCATAGGTTACTTGGGACAGCTTCTGGCCTGCACCAAAGCAGTCATAGACGGTACAGCCCTTGAAGCCCTTTTGCCGTAGCTGTGTATGGATGCCGCAGCGATTGTCTGAGCGCAGGTTGGAGCAAGGGGTACCGCTGGCTTTGTCAAAAGCAAAGTCGGATGACTTGCCATAAGGCAAGGCAACGCAGCAGAGCCCGAAACATTGCGAACAGTCCGTGTATAAATGTGGGCTCATCGTACTGCCGTGGGATAGATTAGACAATGTGTACACTTCCTTTAATAAATGAAAAAACTGGATAATCAGTATTGATATCACTTTACCATTACACTGAAATATGATCAATTCCTATAGGTTTCATATAGAGGGCAGAATTGCAGAATAAATAGGAATCAACATTGATATGATAAGTAGAGATAAAAAAACATTTGCAAACTTTATGTAAGTTACTTGACTATTTTAATTATATAACTTATCATCAATAACAAGCCAAACAATAAACGGATGCAGGATGGTGTAGATATGGGATTTATGGATAAGTTATTCGGTAAAACTAACAACAACACACAAGAGGAGGAAACAAAGATGTCGAAATTAAATATTGGGATTATTCTTGGGAGTACACGTGAAGGTCGGTTGAGTCCGCAAGTAGGAGAATGGGTGAAAAAGATCGCTGATTCACGCGGTGATGCCAACTATGAAATCGTGGATATTGCCGATTATAAGCTGCCGCTTTTGGGCGAAGCTGATGCAACCGAACAGGCTACAGCCTGGAACACCAAGCTGGCGAGCCTCGATGGATTCGTATTTATCGTACAGGAATATAACCACAGCATCTCTGCATCACTGAAAAATGCACTGGATTATGCTCGTGAAGCCTGGAACGATAAAGCTGCAGGAATTGTTAGCTATGGCTCGGTAGGCGGTGCACGTGCGGCAGAACACCTGCGCGGTATTCTCGGAGAACTGTCGGTTGCGGATGTTCGTGTTCACCCGGCGCTTTCTTTATTCACCGACTTCGATAACGGAACCTTCAAACCGGCTGATCTGCACTTGACCAATCTCAACGGAATGTTGGACCAAGTGTTGTCCTGGAGCGGTGCGTTGAAAACTGTTCGTTCATAATATACATGCACTATAATAGCCGCCATTTTGGCGGCTTTTTTGCGTTAGGGGAGGACAGCAACCACATGGACCGTCTCACCCTTTGGAAGCCTGGCGTGGCTCCTTTCCTTTCAAAAGATGAAAAAAGGACAGCTCTCCTCAGGGAGAACTGCCCTTCATCAATAAAGTTAAGATGAATGATGATGTGCACACGCTTCGAATGAAACGGCCTAATTGCTTAAACTTAGACTACGCCTTGAGCGAGCATGGCATCGGCTACCTTCAGGAAGCCTGCAATGTTGGCACCTGCCACAAGGTTACCAGTACAGCCATATTGATCCGCTGCCTCTACACAGCTGCTGTAGATGTTCCGCATGATCTCATGCAGCTTCGCGTCCACTTCTTCAAATGACCAGGACAGGCGCATGCTGTTCTGAGACATTTCAAGAGCGGACACCGCAACCCCACCAGCATTGGCTGCTTTCGCCGGGCCGAACAGAACACCCTCTTTCAGGAAAAGCTCGATTGCAGCAAGCGTGGAAGGCATGTTGGCTCCTTCACCGATGGCTTTGACGCCGCCTTGCACGAGCAGCTCAGCAGACTTTTCATCAATCTCATTTTGCGTTGCGCAAGGCAGCGCGATATCGCACGGGATGGACCAGATGCCTGCACAGCCCTCGGTATATACCGCGTGAGGATGCTCTTTGACGTATTCGCTGATTCGCAGACGATCCACTTCTTTCAATCGTTTTACGGTATCCAGGTTAATTCCTTCTGCATCATATATGTATCCTCCCGAGTCACTGCAAGCCACGACCTTGGCACCAAGCTCCTGAGCCTTTTGGATGGCGTAGATGGAAACATTGCCTGAACCGGAAACAACCACTGTGCTGTCCTGGAAGCTCAAGCCTTTCGATTTCAGCATCTCGTTCACGAAGTACACACAACCGAATCCAGTAGCTTCCTTGCGTGCAAGGCTTCCGCCATACAGCAGACCTTTCCCCGTTAATACCGCTGCATCATGCCCGCCGCTAATGCGTTTGTATTGTCCGAACATGTAACCGATTTCCCTCGCGCCTACACCAATATCGCCTGCAGGTACATCCGTATCGGAACCGATATATTTATACAGCTCTGTCATGAAGCTTTGCGTGAAACGCATCACTTCCAGATCGGATTTTCCTTTGGGATCGAAGTCGGAACCGCCTTTACCGCCGCCGATCGGCAGTCCAGTCAGTGCATTTTTGAAAATCTGTTCGAAGCCCAGGAACTTCACGATTCCGGAATAAACGGAAGGGTGGAAGCGCAGTCCGCCTTTGTAAGGACCGATGGCGCTGTTGAACTGTACGCGGAATCCACGGTTCACTTGAACCTTGCCTTGATCATCGACCCAAGGTACGCGGAATGTAATGACACGTTCAGGTTCAACCAGCTGTTCCAGCAAGCTGTTGTTCATGTATTTCGGGTGTGCTTCAATCACAGGAATGAGTGAGTCCAGAATCTCTTTTACAGCCTGATGGAATTCATGTTCTTGCGGATTTCTGGCGATAACCGATTCATAAACGGAATGAACATATTCTGCAGCAGTGACTTGAGTTGATTCTTGAGTAATAGTGGACACTTTTTCGATGCACTCCTTTATTGTGTTAAAGTCTGTGGTTGGCTATTTGCATAAATTGCATAAAAGTTTGTAGTTAAATATACAGGAAAGAAAATAAAAATACGAGATGAAAACCCATAAAATGTTTTTTATGACGTTATTAAAATGTTCTATGGATCTATCATGCGGTGTAAAGGTTGGATTCTAAAATTGGATAATATAGCCGATTCCCCATTTTGAACGGGAAGTTAGCTGAATAGACTGGATTAAAAAATTAGTTTTGGTAAGATGGTAAGAAGGCCCCGATTTCCGGGGCTTTTATCTAACAGAAGGAGGAAAACAGGATGATGAACAGCAACATGCGAATTCATGTGGAGAACAAAGCTTGTATAGGAGGTGAGATCTATTATGAACCATAGGTCTAACCTTCAACCTTGCAGAGAAATACTGGTGAAACAGCTCATTACATTGGGTGAAGAGAAAAGGACATTTCTCGACGCCTATTTTGACGTGCGTGAACCCGAACGGATACAGATGGAGAAATTATTGTCTGCTTACACCGAATATGTCCAGAAGCTCCTGCTCGGCCCGGATGAGCTTCTCCATTCCGTCGTGCTTATTGGGAGCGAGATCCGATTCGATTACATTGATTTTCACACGTCGGATGCATTCACGATTGTCATGCCTGAAGAGGCTGATCCAGATGCAGGGCGCATCTCCTTTCTCTCGCCTGTAGGACGTCAATTGCTGCTTAGCAGCAAAGGGGAAACGAGATCCGTTACGATCCCGGCTGGTTCCATGAGGGTGCGTATTACGGAAATCACTTGGAGTGGTCCAACCTTGAATCCGGTATCTTCAGGAGGTGTAGATCATGCACTTTAAAGAGACGGATTTACCGGGAATTGGACGCAAGTATTGGCTGCAAACCCGTAGCGGAGAGCATTTGATTATCGTGGTTCATAATGATGAGCGGCGCGATCTGTTTCACATGGAATCCGGAGACACGCCTGAAGAGGTGGGGGATATGGTATCCCTTGTAACCTTGGATGACGAAGAGGCCCGGGCAGTCGCTGCCATCGTGGGAGGCATGACTTATAAGCCCAAATTCCAGGATGAACGGGAAGTTATGCTCGATGGCCTACTGATCGAATGGTTGCGAATCGAACCTCATTCACGAAGCATTGGAAGAACGATTGGGGAACTGGATATCCGCCAAGCGACGGGGGCTGTCATTCTGGCGGTGGTGGAGAAGAACAGGGAGAAACAGTTTAATCCGGGTCCTGATTACACATTTGCCTCAGGGGCTACGGTTGTCGTGGCTGGAGAGCGGGATCAGATCAGGCAATTAAAACGGTTATTATCCGATGGACGGTTGTAGCCTATGGATATGCTCATATTCGAAGTGGGAATTGCTGTTGCGCTGATTACACTTACGGGGCTAATATCTGCACGATTACGATTTTCAGTCATTCCTTTCTATATTCTGATCGGAATGGCGGTTGGACCGCATGCACCACAGATTGGTATCGTGGATTTGCGTTTCATCGAAAGCTCGGCATTTATTGAATTTATGGGCAGGCTTGGCATTTTGTTTCTTTTATTTTATCTTGGACTTGAATTTTCGGTTTCTCGTTTGATGAAATCGGGCAAAGCCATATTGACCGGAGGCATGTTCTATGTAGGGCTAAATTTTGCTTCCGGTCTGCTGCTGGGCTGGTTCATGGAGCTGCCGTTAAAAGAAACACTGGTGGTGTGCGGCATCATGACCAGCTCTTCAACAGCGATTGTGGCCAAGGTACTCGTTGATCTGAAGCGCACGGCGAATCCTGAAACGGAGATTATTATGGGCATGATCATGTTTGACGATCTGTTCATTGCCATTCATATCTCGATCCTGACGGGCCTCGTTCTCAGCGGGGCGACCTCGTTCCTTAGTGTACTGCTGGTATCCTTGTCAGCGATGCTGTTCATTGTGCTGTTTCTGATCATTGGCCGGAAGAGCATCAAGTATATTGACAAGGCGCTGAATATCAAGTCGTCCGAATTGTTTCTGCTTACTGTGATGACATTGCTCTTTCTGGTCGCTGGTTTCTCGGAGACGCTGCATGTTGCCGAGGCGATCGGTGCATTAATGATGGGGCTGGTACTCGGTGAATCGAGGCATGCGAACCGGATTGAGCATCAGGTCATGCCGTTCAAGGACTTTTTTGGTGCGATATTCTTTTTCAGTTTTGGACTGACCATTGAACCCTCCTCCCTTGGGGGTGCTGTCGGGATGACGATCATTGCAGTCATTTTAACGATTGCGAGCAATTATGGCGCAGGAATGATTGCAGGCCGAATGTCTGGAATGACGCCCAAGGCTTCACTCAAAGTGGGATTCACGCTGGTTTCCAGAGGAGAGTTTTCGATCATTATGGCGAACATTGGCAAGGCCGGAGGACTGATGGTTTCAATCCAGTCCTTTGCTGTACTGTACGTGCTGATTCTGGCGGTACTGGGGCCGATCCTGACGAAGGAAGCGCCGTGGTTCTATGGGCAATATGAGCGTCTTAGAAATCGATTACGAAGGAAAGAAACAGGTTAGATTGGATTTTGGTAGCAGCGTCACACCGGGAGAGACTTTATCTCTTGGGTGTGACGCTTTTTTTTGTTTCCTATGCTTCCAAGTACGGTAGGTGAGAAGGCGAGCAGCGCGGGATATTTTTTGCTTAAGGAAGATGAATTTGAATATTCTCGATATGCACGGCGACGCCGCCGATCTGAACTTGAGTGATCTCGTTGGAAGGGCCGAGCGTTATTCTGCCCAGGATCCTGGAAGGACGGTTCATCGTGTATCCTTCATGCTTAATGGCTGGTTTTTGATCGAACGAGTCGGCGAGCGATTGATGATTCAAGGTCAAGTGAATGGCTGCACAGGGTAATGAAGAAGGAGAGCACGCGATAATCCAATGGGAAGGCAGGGATATGTAATGAAAGCTATTGTTATTGACACGTTTGGTGGAGCGGAACAATTGAAGGAACAGGAAGTACCCAAACCGACATGTGGAATCAATCAGGTGATCATCCAGATTCATGCAACCTCAGTGAACCCGGTCGACTTCAAAGTCAGACAAGGACATATGGAAGAAGCGGCTGACTCATTCCCTTTGATCTTGGGCGGGGATGCTGCGGGTATTGTGGCAGAGGTAGGATCCAATGTTACACAGTTCAGGGAGGGTGACCGTGTATTTGCCCGTCCGCGAAGCTTCGGAACCTATGCAGAATATGTGGCGGTAGATGCAGATATCCTATCCCGTATTCCGGACAATCTGAGTTTTGAGGAGGCTGCGGCTATACCGCTTGCGGGCATGACAGCCTGGCAGGCTCTTGTTGATCATGCGCACCTTGCCAAGGGGCAAAAGGTATTGATTCACGCGGGAGCAGGCGGTGTGGGAACGTATGCGATACAGATTGCCAAATACATTGGTGCTGAAGTGGCAGCAACGGCAAGTGAGTCCAATGAGGAGCTGCTGCGTTCCTTGGGTGTGGATCATTTTATCAATTATAATAAAGAAGACTTCTCGGAGATTCTCTCCGGGTATGACGTCGTGCTCGACACGATGGGTGGTGACATTCAGCGGGACAGCTTCAAGGTGCTGAAGCCCGGCGGACATCTGGTTTCGCTCGTGGAGCAGCCGGATCAGAGCCTTGCCAAGGAAGCAGGTGTAACGGCGAATGTATTCATGATGGAACCGAAAGGGGATCAGCTCGACCAACTGGCGAAGCTTGCCTCGGAAGGGAAACTCAAACCTGTGATTGACGAGACCTATGATTTAAGCGAGAAGGGACTCCGGGAGGCGCATAAGAAGAGCGAAACTCATCATACACGTGGGAAGCTTGTCATCCGTGCGCAATAGGTGTCAACTCGCATACGAAGGTTATTTTACATTGAAATTAGGAGTCTGAATCATGGCCATCTTCCGTTTGGGAAGGTGGCTGTTTCATGGATGGCGGGAGGAGCAGAAGCAGCATTCCCATATGTGGAGGTTTAAGATATAATAGTAGAAATTTATTCCATTCTGCGTATGAGGTGATCCAATTGTCCAACGAACTCATCCAAGCCATTCAACTGCTAAAAGAAAAGAAATGGGTTGATCTGACCCATACTTTTGGCCCGGAATCACCGCACTTCTCTGCTTTTGATGCAGCCCAGTTTGATACGTTGTTTAATCACGATCAAGGTTTTTTCGCTCAGAGCTTCAAATTCCCCGGCCAATACGGCACCCATCTGGATGCACCGATCCATTTTGTGCGTGACACGCGTTATCTGGATCAGCTAGGGCTGAAGGAACTTGTGCTGCCGCTTGTGGTTATTGACCAGTCTGCTGCCGTGGCGAGTAACCCGGACTTTACGCTGGATGTCGAGCATATTCTTGAATTCGAAAAGGAACATGGGGTCATTGAAGAAGGCAGCTTCGTGGCACTTCGTACAGATTGGAGCAAACGCTGGCCCAATCATGAAAAGTTCGACAACAAGGATGCAGAAGGCAACAGCCATGCACCCGGTTGGTCGGTTAGTGCCTTGATGTTTTTGTTCGAGGAACGCAAAATCAAGGCCATTGGTCATGAAACCTTCGATACCGATTCAGCTGTGGACTATCAGAAGAATGGCGCACTTCTCGCGGAATATTACGTGCTTGCTCAGGATACATATCAGGTAGAGTTGTTAACCAACCTGGATCAGGTGCCAGCAAAAGGTGCAGTGATCTTCAACATTGTACCCAAGGCCGAGAAGGCTTCCGGATTCCCGGTTAGATCCTTTGCCATTTTGCCTTGATGCAGCAGCTCTCAACTGAAATTAAGTTCTATACAAAATAAGTGTCCAATTAAAATACAATTCCTAACTACTAGATCAATGCTCATATGTAAACGTAAGGGAGGCACGTGTTGCCTCCTTTTTTATGTCTTACTTTTGATCCGAGTGGGGATTCGGATTGAATCGTTGTGAGATTTTCTTCTCGGCTTTCTTGCGCCGAATCCAGCGCTTAAGTATGTTCTGCTGCTTTCTTTCTTCCAGTGTTTCTTTCATGCCTTGAATCATGAATTCGGATCTTCGTCTATCATCCCGACTAATCTCGCGTAATTCTTTAATAAATTTGTCGTCCATATCTGCCTCTCGCTCATTCAGGATAACATCATTATACCGAACGTACGTTCTTTTATCAAGTTTTACCATTAACCTGCATGCAATCTGCATGATATGAAAACGGCTGCCGACAGAACCCTGGAATGATTCTGTAAGCAGCCGTATGCTTTTATTTTTACTTGGATGCGTTGTAATTGCTCAAGAACTCTTTTACTTTGGCCGGATCAGCCTTCAATTCATTCCCGGTCTGAACGAGCGGGCTTACCGTAGAGTAGGCTTTGAGCTTGTTGTTCTTATAGAACTGCAGAATCTCATCCTGATTGATGGAGTACAGCACGGCCTTTCTCAAGTCACTGCTCTTCGCCACATCTCTATTCTTGGTGTTAAACAGCAGATAGGAAACCCCGTTGCTCGGAATGCTCTGCAGCTTCAGCTTGCTGTCACTTTCAATGATGTCATACTTCGTTTCTGGTACCCCGTAATACAAATGAATCTCACTGCTGCGCAGGGCAGATAGCGCACTGTCAGGATCCGCGATGAAGCGCACGTTTACCTGTGAAATTTTCGGAGCATATTCAGATCCTTTGCGGTATCCAGGGTTTTGATAGAATACGCCCTCATAGTCGTTTTTGTAAGCCAGAATGTAAGGTCCGCTTGCATACAGTGTGTTGTTGTACGAAGATCCCTCTGTTACCGTGTTCTGGTCACCATAAGGAATATCCTTGTTTACGTCAAAAGAAGCTACGTCATAGGTGTTGATACTCTCCACCTGTTTCTTGGATACGATCCCCGCGGATTGGTGAGCCAGGTAATTCAGGACTTGAGGGAAAGGCTCTGTTGTGGTCAGTTTCACGACCTGATATTTACCTGCATTATTATCTGCTTTTGTTTTGTCTGATACGAGTTCGTTGATTTTGGAATCGAGTCCTTGCTCGAGAGCGTCTTTGATGGTTCCGTTACCGCCGGATTGCTGGATGGATTCCAGGGTGCTCAGGTCGGTTACCAGCTCAGCCTCTTTGATATGCTCGTGCAAGCTGTATGTCCGGTGATCCGGAACAGAGTCTTTATCTTTGGCACGGTCCAGAGAGAAGATGACGTCATCGGCACCAACGCGCTCCCCGGTATCCACTGCCTTTTTGTTTTCAATCTTTGCAAAGTTAATATCGTCTCTCAGTATGAAATAATACTCGGAATTCCCTTCAGCGATGCTGAAATTGTGGGAAAGTGATCCTTCGGCTGTCAGTTGATCATCATCCGTCAGGTTTACAAGACGAACATACATGTTGGTGTTCAATTGATTGATGGAGCCGTCGTTGCCTTTGATCGGATCAAGGGAAGTCAGCACGGATGCACTTTGAGTCAGGATCAGGGGATCTTTCGTATTCTTGGAGCTGTCTTTGAATTCGATCGGTTCCCAAGCCAAGGCACGGGATTTGGACAGGCGCACCGTATCGGGATTCAGGATGTCCTGATTGACGGCCTGACTTTTCAGGGAAATGTACAACGGAGCGATGTAGGCTTGATCCGTTACCAGGCGGTCCTCCAATTGTTTGTACGTATCCTTGTATTCTTCGGGTGTTTGGGTAGCTGCGGCGTCAATAAGTTTATCGATCTCTTCATCCGCCAGAATGCTGTAGTCACCACCGGTTTTGAAAAGGGAACGAACGGCATAGTCCGGGTTACCGGTTACTGTTGTCCAGCTGGAGAGAGCAATATCATAGTTGCCTGCGTCCTGTTGGGATTTGTAGCTGCCGTAATCAGGCTGCAGATTCAGCTTTACATTGAAGCCGTTTTTGGTCAGCTGATCACGGATGATATTAACATCATTTTCGGAAGAACTTTGGGCGAGCAGCTCAATGTCGACTGGAGCCTGATTCTGAGTGTTCTCAGCTGGCGAAGTTGGGGCCGTCTCCGATTGGGATTCAGACTTGGTCTTTACGCTGCAGCCCGAAATCACGATGACGAGAATGAGCAGCAAAGAGATCAACGAACGTTTTTTCATGGGATTACCTCCTGGATAATTTTGATGGAAAGATTGGTTTTGAATTAAGCCTTTACCAATTTCGGATCAAGTGCGTCGCGCAGACCATCACCGAGAAAGTTGAATGACAGAACGAGCAGAATGATAGCCAGCCCCGGATAAATGGCGAGATACGAGTGCGTTTCCAGATATGTACTGCCCAGCTTGAGAATGTTGCCCCATTCCGGGATATGTGGTTCGACACCCAGTCCCAGATAGCTCAGGCTGCTGGTCGCAATGACCGCTCCGCCAATTGTAAGCGTGGATTTGATGATCATTGGTGCAAGTGAGTTGGGAATGATGTGCTTAAAAATGATGGAACGGTTGTTATAACCGAGTGCACGCGCAGCCTCCACGAATTCAAAGGTGGAAACATACAGGACACTGGCTCTCATGGTACGTGCATAAGTCGGGATCGATCCCAGACTGAGGGCCAGAATCAGATTAACCGTATTGGCGCCAAATGCCGCAATGATGGCAATGGCCAGCAGGATGCCCGGAATGGCATAGAGGACATCGAGCAGCCGCATAATGATATTGTCTGTGTGTCTTCCATAGAATCCGGAGAAGGCTCCAAGGACTCCACCAATGATTACAGGAATAATGGTCGACAGGCAGCCTACGATCAACGAGATGCGGGCACCGAATACGATTCGGGAGAACAGGCATCGCCCGAAGTCATCCGTCCCGAGTGGATAAGCCAGAGATGGCGGCTGCAGCAGAGCGGAATAGTTGTTCTCGACCGCCATGCTGTAATCAAAGGTGAAGAAACTGCAGATCGAGATGGAAAATAGAAAGATGATAAAAAACATGCCGGACATCGCTGTTACATTAGGAGCCAGTCGGTCCCAGAGGTCGTTCCAGAAGTTTGATTTCTGTTTCCCTTGTCTCCGGTAGCGTCCAATGATGGAAATGCCGAGCAGGAGTGCAAATACGTTTCCTGTGACCGAGGTAAGGATCAGCAGGATGCTGACAGCAACCATCCAGCGCGGGATGACCGAAGCAGCAGTATACTGGGCTACAATCGTCAAAACGACCAGGTCAATGACCAGAATGAATAGCAAGGCGGCCATGGCTGGCAAAAACGTATCCGCTACATAGGGTTTGAACATATTGAGTGCCGATACGCCTATAACGAATAGCTGTGTCAGCAGCATATAGACTGCGAAGGTGTACTCCACTTGCTTTGCTTTTTTGATCAGATGAAATGCGGCTGTGACGATAAAAATATTGCCAGAGCAGATGGCCAGCAACTGAACCCAAGCCAGCCTGCGGGTTAATGCTGAGATATGTCCGTGTCTGGTCAAGTCTTTTCGGATGAGCAGTATCAGAATACTCTGAATGATCGTGAAGAAAAGATAGACACCAAGTGCAGTCAGCAGAAAGGGTCTGAATTCTTGCCTGCCCAGGTCATAACTGTTGAACAGCAGTAATACCGTCAATAGGAGAGAAGTAACCCACGCAAAGCTGGCCTGACTGTATTCTGATGAAGACTTAAGCCGGAAACGCGCTTCTTGTGTTAAGGAACCCGAATTTGTCATATTGCACCTGCTTTAATATTGTTTCATCTTGGAACGTACTCTTGGATCGATAAATGCGTACAACAGATCTACGATCACATTAATGATAGAGATGGTAATCGCTGTATACACTACTCCGCCCATAATACTCGGAATATCGGGAATAAACTGTTTATCTACAATGTAACTGCCGAGTCCGCTAATATTAAATACCTTCTCCGTTACGGCCGCTCCGCCAAGCATCCCTCCGAATTGCAAACCAACGACCGTCACGATCGGAATCAATGCATTACGTACCGCATGTTTCAGCAGAACACTCCGTTCGCTGAGTCCTTTGGCACGAGCCGTCATCACGTAATCTTCGTGAATAACCTCCAGAGTGGAAGAACGGGTCATCCGGGCTACTGCAGCCGTTAATCCTGTTCCCAGAACAATGGTTGGCATGATAATGGACAGCCAGTTCTGAGGATTGAAGGTCGCGGGAAGCCACTGCATTTTAATCGAAAAGTTCAGGATGAAGATGAGTCCCTGCCAGAAGTTCGGAATCGACAATCCGATCAGAGCGATAAACATAAATGTGTAATCAAACAGCGAATTGGGCTTGATCGCCGAGATGATCCCGATGGGAAGTGCGATGACCAGGGCAAGCAGTAGAGAAATGACTGCGAGTGTCAGTGTAATCGGAAACTTTCTGGCTATGGTCGCGGTCACATCCTCATTTCCCGAGAAGGATTTGCCCAGATCAAACAGCGCGATTCCCTTGATATTGTTCCAGAGCTGAACGAGATAAGGCTGATCCAGACCGTATACGTGATTAAAGGCTGCAATCTGCTCCTGTGTCGCTGTCTCTCCGAGAATGTTGGCTGCCGGGTTGAATGGAGACAGATACAAGATGGTAAATACGAGGGTAGCTACACCCAGAATGACGAACAGAGTCATCAGTATTCTTTCGAATATGTACTTTAGGTAAGGATTGCCATAGATCCATAGTATGACGTACATCAGACAGCCTGGAATGATAGATAGAGCCACAAACCAGGGTTTATCCAGCAGTGCACGGAACGTGTCGGCCATGGTCAGACGCTGTTCTCCATGTTCCTGCAGCCTGCGTGACGTTCGTTCATACAACTCTTTCTGATATGTTTCCTCCAGCCACTGCTCCGTCTGACGCTTAAATTCGGTTTCGCTCACCTGCTGCTGGAAGAAGCGATGTTTGCGCCTCAGCTGTTCTTCTACTATGGTTCGAAGCTTATCCCGGTAAGAAGAAGAGTGCATCTCCTGTTCTACAGCTCGCTGAGTGGTTTGCCATCCATCCTTTTGGCGTCTGGATTGCCACACCAGCAGCACAATCAGATTGATCGGCAGCCCGAGAATAAACAGCACATATCGGTAGGAGGGATGAAGCAGCATTTTGCCATAAATGAAACTCAGATGCTGTGCAAGCCGTGACATTTTGCCGCCTACTGCAAGGTTCAAACCGAGCAAACCTCCCTTCATTCAGGTTTAAATTGCATTATTCCGATTGATATAGTATATATTATTTAGGGTCTATTCAATTGTCAAGGTATGGAATTGTGTACATATTATGAAACGCGTAAATATGAAGGAAAGCAGGTGTTTGCATGCAGCCTTTACTGAAAGTTAGTGATTTGTCGGTCTCTTTTCATTCCGAAGAGAATGAGTTTCAGGCGGTACGGGATGTCAGCTTCGAGGTTCGGAAAGGGGAAACGCTGGGGATTGTTGGAGAGTCGGGAAGCGGCAAAAGCGTAACAGCCCGTTCCATTATGAGGCTGCTTGCTTCTCCTCCATCTCAGATGAAGCAGGGAGAGATTTTATTTCGCGGAGTTAACCTGGCGACCAAAACGCAGAAGGAGATGGAAAGCATCCGCGGCCGCGACATCGGCATGATTTTTCAGGATCCCATGAGTTCACTTAATCCGACCATCAAAGTCGGAAAACAAATCTCCGAAAGTCTGATAAAACATCAGAAGCTGTCCCGCAGGGAAGCGAAAAAGCAAGCCATTGCCATGCTCGAACTGGTCGGCATATCACGGAGTGAAGTGCGCTACAATCAGTACCCCCACGAGTTCTCGGGAGGCATGCGTCAACGGGTGATGATCGCCATTGCACTTGCCTGCCGCCCGGAGCTGCTGATTGCAGATGAACCAACGACTGCACTCGATGTGACCATTCAGGCGCAAATTCTGAATCTGATGAAAGACATGCAGGAACGGCTGGGGACATCCATTATACTGATTACCCATGATCTGGGGGTTGTGGCCGGAATGTGTGACCGCGTCGTAGTTATGAAAGAGGGACAGATCGTGGAATCCGGGACAACGGCAGAGATCTTCGCGAATCCGAAACACGAATACACGTCCAGACTCCTGAATGCCTTGCCGCGGCTGGATGAGAAGAAGAAACCCAAACCGGTTTCACTGTTCCCCAGGGATCTAAAAGATGATCAGCCTCTGCTTGAGGTGAAATCCCTGAAGCAGCATTTTAATCTTGGCAAAGGCAATACACTGAAGGCAGTGAATGATATCAGCTTTTATATCCGCCAAGGCGAGACACTGGGGGTCGTAGGAGAGTCTGGCAGCGGCAAGTCCACGACGGGGCGTGCCATCTTGAGACTGCATGAACCGACTGGCGGGGATGTCTTGTTCAAAGGAGTTCCACTAAACCGGCTGTCCGCTTCGGAAATGAAAACGATGAGACGGCATATGCAGATCATCTTCCAGGACCCCTACGCCTCATTGAATCCGAAATTGAGAATTATGGACATTATCGGGGAGGCCCTTGATATTCATCAGCTGACCAAGACAACAGCCGAGAGAGAGAAGCGGGTGGAAGAACTGCTGGAAATGGTGGGGCTTGATCCATCCCATGCGCTGCGGTACCCTCACGAATTCTCTGGCGGTCAGAGACAGAGAATCGGGATTGCGCGGGCACTAGCTGTGGAACCGGAGTTTATTGTGTGCGATGAGCCGCTGTCTGCGCTCGATGTGTCCATTCAGGCGCAGATCGTGCAGCTGCTTGAGGAATTGCAGCAGCGGCTTGGTTTGACGTATCTTTTTATTGCACACGACTTGTCCATGGTCAAACATATCAGTGATCGTGTTGCTGTGATGTATAACGGTAAAATCGTTGAGCTTGCTGAGAGTGAAGAGCTCTATTCCAATCCACAGCATGCGTATACGAAGTCGCTTCTCTCTGCAATCCCGGTCCCTGATCCGGCTGTGGAAGCGAAGAAAAAACGCACGGTGTATGAAGAAAGCAGTAGAGAGCAGCTAGCCGATCGTTACAATCTGGAGCAGTCCAAGTGGGTCGAAGTAACGGAAGGGCACTGGGTGGCCGTTTCTGGTTAGAACGGATCAGAGTGATCAAACAGGCAGGCACAAAAAAATAACCCCGTCAGTGATCTGTGCAAGATCAACTGTGCGGGGTCCTTTATACGTTTGTTTTAGGTTGTGGACTTTATTATTTGAATTGAACGGATTTCTTGATGTTGTCAATCTCGGCTTTGCTTGCATCATCCAAATACGTGAAGATGAAGTTGAAGGCGTAACCTTCAATGATGGTGCTGTAGTAATCTTGTGTAATGGTTGTGCCGTCACCAGCATCCATTGTGATTTGCATAACGTCCATCTCTTTACCGCCGATTGTTTCAGTTGCGATATCTTTATATTCATAAGGGAACTGGCTGTCGACCATGAATTTCTTGGTTGCTTCCAGGTAGTCTTTACCTGTGCGAATCCCTTGCAGAAGGCTGACTTTCTCGGCAATGGCCATAGCGGAAGGACCTACTTCCTGACCACCCAGTGGCAATTCCGAAGCCATCAACAGGTTCAGTGTTTTGGTTTGGGACAGTTCAAGCTGTTTTTTCTTCGTATCATCGTCACCGGCAATGGCATCCGAAGAAGCGCTTGTCAGCTCGTTCATTCCTTCTGCATCCTGGAACTCCCATTCCTCAGGGAATTTCAATGATACACCGAAGTAGTCATTCGTGTAGGAACCTTTTTCGGTTGTGCCCAGTTCCACGTTAGCTGAATTGTCTTCCTCAGCAGCTGCGTCAGTCGACGTTTCTGTACTTTCAGTATCCTCAGTCTTGGCGGTATCCGTGTCTGTAGCGGCTGCAGTTTCTGTTTTAGTCGTGTCTTCCGTTTGAGCGTTGTTATCTGCCTTGTCACCGCAAGCGGCTGCAACAAGCATCATCATGATGAGCATAGTGAATAAAGACGTTTTTTTTGTGATAGACATAAAACCCTCCTGAAATAAATGTGTGTGTGTGTTCTCTCTCTGTAATGTTGCGTACTCCAAAATTGTAGCACGAACGTTCTTCTTTACCACCTATAGGAAACTATAGGGGTCCCTCTATAAATAAGACAATCGGCTTGCAATTGAAACAGCTTCCGTGCTGGATTGCACACCTAATTTGTTGAAGATCACTTTTTTGTGGTGATTTACGGTGCATTCCTTGATTTTTAATTTCAGAGCAATAGCCTTAACGGTTAACCCTTTGGAGATCATTTCAAGGATGGTTAACTGACGCTCAGTGAAATCCACAGAAGGTTTTTCGGAAGGAACGGATGACATCAGGCTCTGATAGCTGTTCTGCATATGGGCAGGAATGAGCTTGGCAATGGCGATTAATTCACTTTGCATATCTGCGTTAATCGTGGATACATCCAGATAACCGGAATGGTTGAGTCCGACAGATAGAGGCGTCGCGTAACAGTGCCATTGTTGAAAAAGAGGGCTCTCATGCTGCTCTGGTGGCAGCAATACCGGTTCGTTCTTTTCCATGGTGGCCGAGATGGCGTTGACTCCGCAGCTCTGTGCAGTGAAAACCATGCCTGGACGAATGGGGGACTGCTTCACTTCATCTTCCAGATCAGGGCTGTAATCCATGGCGAGCAGCACGCCGTCCGCATCCGTAAGCAGAAACAGATAGGTGCTGGACAGGTTCTCCCGGATATCCGATAGACTGCGCTGGAAGGCACCGATCAGAAAATGATTGATTTTGCGCAATCTTTCCAGACTGGTCCTGGAAATATATTTTATATGAGCCATGCCGGATCTAGGTGCACTGCTGTGAGACCAATGTTCCAGCAAGGCCGATGTGGTGATAGACATGATATTACCTCCTTACATTAACCAATGGTTTCTACGACGCGACCTTCCTGGTCGGTAATTTCAGTTCGGACTATTCGGATAAGCAAGCCGGGAAGGGAAGGTATCTCGAATGTCAATTCCGAAGGTTTAAGATGAGCTGTTAGTTCGTTTACGGTCTGTTCATTCACGGTTATGGTAATTTTGGTTTCTTCTTCATGAAAAGAAGCATTTTCTCCGGCCTCGAAGGTGATATTCACTCCTGAACCTACAAGTGATAACGGAGCATCCTTTGCAATACGGCTGCGCAGTATTTTTCCAATCAGAACCGCCTGTTTGGCTCCAAGCTGGAGTTCGGCGGGCATATTTTTTTGCAGCAATCGTTTGCGGGAAGGCGTCCAAGCCAGTTGTTGTATGAATAAAAACGCCGTGCTGGAACCTTCAAGCTCAATTCCACGCTGAACAGCCTGCCCTATTGATGGAATATCCACATAGGAGTTACGCATGAGATCCGTGACATATTTGGGCATGAAAGGTTCGCATGATTTGAGGAATCCACGAGTATTCCACGTTTGCATCGTTTCCAATTCACGTCCGGTAATTCCGACCATCTGAATAAATTCCATTGTGCCATTAGGGGTGGACAGCGGCTTCAGATCCGGGTCTTCTATGAAGGAAAGGGCGGTCAGCAAGGTATCAGAGCCCAGACAGATCGGTCCGTTGGCATCCAAATAGTCGCCTGGGCGAAATACGTTTCCGCTATTGAAGACATACCGTCCCATGTTCTGTAACAAATTCAGAGCCCAAGCGGGCGGTTCAGTCTCATCCTCTGTTCGGGTAAGCCGAAAGGTCAGTTCGAATCCATATCCGCTGTGCTCGGGATCATTGGTTTCTTTGTCATATAGTTCGGAGAAGCCGTACGTTACAAAATGCCAATGAGGTGTTGGGTGTTCCACTTTATAAGCACTGATTCCATCCAGAGGGTCAGGTCCTCCGAGCGCATAAGGGATGGCTGTGCCGTAATGTTTGGGTTCCTGCTCCCCATAAAGTTCGTTAAATGCTGTATCAATGGCATCCCAGCCGGCTGTGCTTGCTTCATCAGTCATGATGGGTTCCTCCTTCGGTGTTCAATCTCCCAAAAAACATGTAAAATTAAGTTTACCTTTCTCAGTTATCGTTTCAAGCGGCTTAAGGCTGAATTATGTCAGATAGGACTTCGGGGTACCAAATCGCATTTCAGGGAGGCATTTTACATGAGTATGAAAGACATCTTTCTTGCTGAATTCAACCATGAGAGTTGGGACTCATTTGTTATGTGTTTTGCCGATTGCTTTTTGCAGGTTGATCCAAAACTGGTGGAAAGCGCGAAACAAAAGGGAATTCCGGCAGATATATGTCAGGTGCTTTTATGCGAAATGGGAGAGTATGCACTGGAATGGGTGTGAAAAAAGGTGCCTGCTTTAGGCGACCAAAGTCCTGCAAGCTATCTGGGACATATAGACGGAGAAAATGCATTAAGAGCTGCCATAATGCAAATGCCGCGCTGAAGTTCTTCTATATAAATTGGGTGTCACGTGGTGAAGTTGATTTTAAAATATAGATATGTTACGCTTACATCACGAGAGAAAAACAACAGAATAATCAATACATCGTTTGATGGATTGTTACTGCGAAGACAGGCAAAACCTAAACTGATGGTGAAATGAAAGCTCCTTTTTTGGCGCTATTTTACCTTGAGTTTAGGTTTTTCTTGTTTTCTGGCCTATTTTGGGTCCGTAGATCAGGAACAACCGCAATTGATCTATTGATTACCGTGTTGGTTTGCTCGAAATAGGACATTCTATCTTTCTGACTTGTCATTACAAAATAAATTGTTGAAAAGAGGTTGTTGTTCATGACGACGGCAAAAAAAGGTTTCCCTGAAAACTTCCTATGGGGCGGCGCTACTGCTGCCAATCAATTGGAGGGGGCATTTGATGAGGACGGCAAAGGTCTTTCCACAGCAGATATGATCGCCCATGTTCCCAAAGAGAAACGTACGGGCGGACATGCGATGGAAATCTCCTCTTCCCGCATCGAAGAAATTCTGTCAGGCAAAATTGAAGAGCGGTTCCCGAAACGCTTTGGTATCGATTTCTATCATCGTTTCAAGGAAGACATCGCCTTGTTTGCCGAAATGGGCTTCAAAGTATTCCGCTTGTCCATTCACTGGGCGCGCATTTTCCCGAACGGTTATGATCAGGAGCCGAACGAAGCAGGTCTGAAATTCTATGACGAAGTCTTCGATGAACTCTTGAAATACGGCATTGAGCCGCTGGTAACCTTGTCTCACTACGAAACTCCGCTTGGTCTGACACAGAAGTACAATGGCTGGGCTGGCCGAGAAGTTATTGGGCACTATGTAAGATATGCAGAAACGGTATTCAACCGTTATAAAAACAAAGTGAAATACTGGCTGACTTTCAATGAAATCAACGTCATGCTGTTCAGCCCGTACACTGGCGGCGGCATCCTGATCGATAAAGTAGACAACAAATTGCAAACGACGTATCAAGCGCTGCATCACCAATTCGTAGCAAGTGCAATGGTAACCAAACTTGCGCATGAGATCATGCCTGGTTCCCAAGTGGGCTGTATGCTCGCTCGCATGGAGACATATCCGGCGACTTGTAACCCGGTAGATGTGCGTCTGGCTCAACACGAGAATCAGATCAACCTCTTCTTCACGGATATGCACGCTCGTGGTAAATACCCGAACTACATGGCACGTTATTTTGAAGAGAACAACGTCGTGATTCAAAAAGAAGCTGGCGATGATGAAATCTTGCTGAACAACACGGTCGATTTCATTTCCTTCAGCTACTACATGTCCGTGACCAAATCAGCTTCTGCTGACCTGGAGGAAACGGCAGGCAACTTGGCTGGCGGTGTGAAAAATCCTTATTTGGAAGCTTCCGACTGGGGTTGGGAGATCGATCCAATCGGCCTGCGCATAACGCTGAACAACTTCTGGGATCGGTACCAAAAACCATTGTTCATCGTTGAGAATGGTCTTGGAGCTTATGACAAAGTAGAAGAAGATGGTTCGATTCATGACTCCTATCGTGTGGATTACCTGAAAAAACACATCGAACAAATGAAGGAAGCCATCAAGGATGGTGTGGATCTGATCGGATTTACGGCTTGGGGTCCAATTGACCTGGTGAGCATGTCCACTTCCGAAATGTCCAAACGGTACGGCTTCATCTACGTGGATCTGGACGACGAAGGTAACGGAACCCTCGAACGTTCCAAAAAGGATTCCTTTGACTGGTACAAAAATGTGATTGCAAGCAATGGTGAACAGCTGTAATACAGGTTCGGATAGCTTGAACGCTTCTGACAAACAATGAATAGATACGATAAGAGAGGGATGATTGAGATGACAACACCATTTCCTAAGGATTTTCTATGGGGCGGCGCGGTAGCCGCCAACCAGCTTGAAGGAGCTTATAATACGGATGGTAAAGGCTTGTCAGTTCAAGATGTGATGCCTCACGGGATCACAACGCCAAGAACAGAAGGACCTACGGAAGATAACCTGAAATTGATCGGTATCGATTTCTACAACCGTTACAAAGAGGACGTAAAACTGTTTGCCGAAATGGGCTTCAAAGTGTTCCGGACATCCATTGCCTGGTCCCGAATCTTCCCTAAAGGGGACGAGCTGGAGCCAAACGAAAAAGGGTTGCAATTTTACGATGACTTATTCGATGAATGCCACAAATACGGGATTGAACCCCTGGTAACGATCTCTCATTATGAGACACCGCTGCATCTGTCCAAAACGTATGATGGCTGGGTTAACCGCAAAATGATCGAGTTTTACGAGCGTTATGTAACGGTCCTGTTCAACCGCTTCAAGGGCAAAGTAAAGTACTGGCTGACGTTTAATGAAATCAACTCCATTTTGGAGGAGCCATTCATGAGCGGCGGGATCTATACGCCAAAAGATCAATTGAGCAAGCAGGATCTGTATCAGGCGATTCACCATGAGCTGGTGGCAAGTGCGCTGGCTGTTAAACTGGGTCATGAAATTATGCCGGAAGCCAAAATTGGCTGTATGGTTCTGAGTATGCCAACGTATCCGCTCACTCCGAATCCGGATGATGTGGTTGCAGCGATGCATGCAGAACAACGCAATGATATTTTTGCCGATATCCATGCACGTGGATACTACCCAAAATACATTAACCGTTATTTCAAAGCGAATAATATCAATATCAAGTTCGAAGACGGAGATGCGGAAATTCTGAAGCATACGGTCGACTTCATCTCGTTCAGCTACTATGTAAGTATCTGTGAAACAGGCGATCCGGAAAAACGCATTGAAGGAAAAGGAAATCTGTTTGCAGGGGTTCAAAATCCTTACCTCAAAGCAAGTGAATGGGGCTGGCAGATCGATCCGCAAGGTCTGCGTGTGACGCTGAACAAATACTGGGATCGATACCAAAAACCGTTGTTTATCGTTGAGAACGGGCTGGGTGCCGTGGATGAATTGATCACGGACGAGAACGGCAATAAAACGGTAAATGACGATTATCGCATTCAATATCTGAATGATCACTTGGTGCAGGTAGGTGAAGCGCTTGAAGATGGTGTCGAAGTTATGGGCTACACTTCATGGGGCTGTATTGACCTGGTTAGTGCATCGACTGCAGAGATGAAGAAGCGTTACGGATTCATCTATGTGGACCGCAACAACGACGGAACAGGTTCATTGGAACGGTATAAGAAAAAATCCTTCCATTGGTACAAAGAAGTTATTAGTACTAATGGTGCAAGTTTGAAAGGCATTAACGAATAATAGTGGTTCAAAAGGCATAGTTGACAAGCATCTTCTCGTGTCACAATTAGTCGCATTAACCGCTTTCACAAAAACATTGTCATATAGATATTTATATGGTAAGATGGGCCTAAGGCTAATGAATAACTGGATTGTTACTGTTCAATCAGGCAAAACCAGAAGCAGGGCATCTTTCGTGACCTGCTTTGGTTTTGCCTTTTACTACTTTGACGGTGCAAGGTGATGTGAGGAAATGAAAATTGAGAAGGTGCTCAACAACAACGTAGTTACCGTGATTGATTCGGGCGGAAACGAACTGGTCGTCATGGGGCGGGGAATTGCCTTCAAAAAACATGCTGGTGAATCGATCGACGAAAGTCTTGTCGAAAAAATATTCTCATTGGAAAGCAAGGAAGTATCGCAGAAACTGAAAACGCTTCTGTCCGATATTCCAGTTGAATATGTTGAATGCTCGGATGAAATTATTCGTTATGCGGAGACGGTGTTAGGTGAGAAGTTACATGAGAGCATCTATATTTCACTAACGGATCATATTCATTTTGCCATTGATCGACATCGTCAAGGATTGCAGATCCGTAACGCACTGTTCTGGGAGATCAAGCGCATGTACCGCAAGGAATATGCCATTGGACTAAAGGCACTTCAGATTATTGAAGAAACGCTGGGTGTACTGCTTCCCGAAGACGAATGCGCATTCATCGCCATGCATCTGGTCAATGCCCAGATGAACGGTGAGATGAGAGAAACCATCAGTATTACGAATATTGTCAAGGACATACTCAACATTGTAAGGCGCAGTTTTGTCATTGAACTGGATGAGGATTCGCTGAGCTATTATCGCTTCTTAACCCATCTGAAGTTTTTTGCTCAACGTGTGCTGCAAGGTACAGCCATTGAAGACAAGGAAGAAGATAATCCGCTTCATGATCTGGTGAGTAAGCAATACCCTGAAGCATTTACTTGTGCAGTCAAGATTAATGATTATACGCGGAAGATCTATAATCGGGTCTTGTCTAAGGAAGAAATACTGTATCTGACGATTCACATTGAGCGTGTTGTAAGAAATGAACAACCAACTGAATAATTTTGGGATTGTTACTGCTAAAAAGGCAAAACCTAAACGTTGAATAATGATAAGCTGAAACGGCTTTGTCATTATCCAGTGTTTAGGTTTTTTTTTAACCTTCATTACACATTAAAGGAGCAAAACACAATGGATAAACAACAATTGTCCAAAGATATTCTGAAATTGGTCGGTGGAGAAGAAAACATTGATCAAGTCACGCACTGTATGACAAGACTTAGATTTAATCTTAATGACAATGGCAAAGCTGACAAAGCGACGCTTAAAAATACACCTGGCGTTATGGGCGTTATGGAGAATGGTGGTCAATTTCAGGTTATTATCGGGAACGATGTGCCAGTGGTGTATAACGCGCTGGTAGGAAACATGTCCAAATCTCCTGATGCGAAACCAGCAGCTGCTGCAACAGGCGGCAAAAAGAAAAATCCGCTGAGTGCCGTATTTGACTTTATTTCAGGTGTGTTCACTCCAATCCTTCCTGCCATCACTGGCGCGGGTATGATCAAAGGGATCGTGGCCTTGCTGCTTACCTTTGGATGGATTGATGCAACAAGTTCAACATACATCATCCTGTCCGCTATTGGTGACGGTGCGTTCTACTTCCTGCCAATCATTCTCGGAATTAGTACAGCACGTAAGCTCGGAAGCAATATGTATATTGGTGCGGCCATTGGTGCATCGGTTATGCACCCAACCATTACGGCTTTGTTAGCACCAGGTGAGAATGTATCTTTCATCGGTTTGCCGGTTGTAGCTGCAACCTATGCATCTTCGGTTATTCCGATTTTGATTGCAGTCTGGCTGGCATCTTATGTAGAAAAGGCGATCGACAAAGTTACACATGCTTCTCTTAAATTGATTGTTGTGCCTACAGTGACTCTGCTTATCATTGTCCCTGTTATGATGATTGCCGTAGGACCACTAGGGGTTATCATTGGTAACGGCTTGACGGACGGTATTAACTGGTTGTTTAATAATGCTGGTTTGTTTGCAGGATTGCTTGTTGGTGGAGCGTTCTCACTGTTAATTATTACAGGAATGCACTATGCGCTCGTTCCAATCATGATCGGTTCTATTGCAACATTGGGATACGATTACTTGATCCCGCTTATGATGGTTGCTAACTTTGCACAAGCAGGTAGTGCTTTGGGTGTTTCTCTGAAATCCAAAAACAAACAAATCAAATCCTTGTCTGCATCGACTGGTGTTACCGCACTTATGGGTATTACAGAACCAGCCATGTACGGGGTCAACATGCGATTCAAAAAACCGTTTGTAGCAGCACTGATTGGTGCGGCAATTAGCGGAGCGTTCGTCAGCTTCTTCCAAACAAAAGCGTATGTTATCGGTGGTCTGGCAGGTCTCTCAGGAATTCCGATGATCATCGGTCCGACATTTGTATATGCTCTGATCGGAATTGTCATTGCAGTTGTAGCTTCTGCAATACTGACGTACATCCTCGGATTCGAAGATGTTCCAGAAGCGGTTCCAGCAGCGACTACAGCTTCAGCTGAGCCTGTTACACCCGTTGCCGCTGATGTAAACAGTTCCGCTTCCGCAGTATCTGCGGTTGAAGAAGAAAAAGCCCAGGATCAAGAAGTATTCAGCCCGATGACTGGGGAAGTAAGACCGCTTAGCGATGTACCAGACCCTGCATTCTCTGAAGAAATCATGGGTAAAGGATTTGCAATTCAGCCGACTGAAGGTCGTGTGGTTTCCCCGATTAACGGAACGGTGTTCTCCTTGTCGAAGAGTGGACATGCCATTGGTCTGGTCAGCGACAACGGTGCAGAGATGCTGATCCACATCGGAATTGATACGGTGAAGCTGAAAGGCCAATTCTTCTCGCCTAAGGTTCAGGCAGGCGCAAAAGTTGCTGTGGGTGATGTATTGATGGAATTTGACCGTGAAGAAATCGAAAAAGCCGGTTATACAACCATCACACCAGTCATCGTCACAAACATGCATCAATACGAGTCAATTGTATCTGCAGGTCGCACTGCAATCAAAGAGCAGGAGCTGCTCTATACAGCCAAAGCCTAACAATAAGAAACAGCAGAGTTTCCAAACATACTGGAGACCCTGCTGTTTTTTTTGTTTTATAGCTACGCTAATCGCCTGTGTTTCATCGCAGCTGAATATCTGTTGCTTTCAATTAACACCTCATCCGTTATGTACCTATGGGAGCATCTCCCGAACCAACTGCACGAATTGCTGGGCTGGCTTGGACAGATAACGATGGTGCAGCCAGACGAGCGCTGACCCCACGGTGGAGTTCGGGTCAAGGATCCGATAGATATGAAATGATTGTTCGTGATGGAGCTGCAGTACAGTGCCAGGCACGATAGAATTCGCGAATCCGAGCCGGACCAGCTCTAGCAGCATGGCTACATCTGAGCATTCACCCATAATCGAAGGCTTCACCTGATGTTCGCGAAACTTCTCAAGAATCAGTTCAAACATGCCGAGTCCCTCTGTACTTGGAAGCAGGAGTGGAACTTCGGCCAACTGATCAAAGTAAGTGCCATTTTCCCCCTTGGTCTCCAGAGGCTCCGAGGATATATAGTAGAGCGGCTCCTGCGGCAGATGCAGCACTTCATAGTGTTTGGTTTTCACCGGCATACGTACGCAGGCCAGCTCAATCAGTCCATCATCCAGCATGCTGCATAGCTGAGCGGATTCATTCTGCTGAATTTTGTAGGTTACTTGAGGATGGCTTGTGCGAAACTGCTGGAGCGCCTTCGGGATCAGACTATCGGAAATGGTATTCATGCCCAGGGATAGCTTGCCCCGGATTCCGTAACGGAAGCTCTGCATCTCCATAACAGCTTCCTCCATGTATTTGGTCATCGTGACCGCATAATCATAGAAGCTGCGGCCTGCTTGCGTTAATTCCATCAAGCGTCCTTTGCGTTCAAAGAGTGCTACGCCCAGCTCTTCTTCCATCAGTTTTAATTGCTGGCTGAGTGGAGGCTGAGCCATGTGCAGTCTTCGGGCAGCTGCGGTAATTTGTTTCTCTTCGGCAATGGCTATAAAGTAGCGACATTGTTTGATATCCACTTGTTTTCACCCTCGTTGCAAGTATATGTATTTCGTATAGTTAGCCAACAAAACATGTATTTTTAATATACTATCCTCCTATGGTACCATACATTAGATTTACGCACCTAAATCGCAAGATTCGATCTCCATGGGAACGCTGATCCACAAGGTTAACAACGAATTGGAGGATGAACGCATTGGTTAATACGATACATGCGGCTGCTGAAGCTGGACATACAGATGAGGTTATCCGGTTTATTACACAAGGTGCCGGATTGAACGAACAGGATGCGCTTGGGAGAACTCCGCTAATGGCTGCAGTACATGGCAACAAGGTACAGACCGTTAGCATGTTGATTGATGCCGGAGCGGATATTAACATTCAGGATAATCGATTGGATAATCCGTTGTTATATGCCAGTGCTGAGGGCCTCAAGGAAATTGTTGAAATGGCCGTCGCGGCCGGGGCAGATACAAGATTAACGAATCGCTTTGGCGGAACCGCACTTATCCCTGCAGCCGACAGGGGCCATGTGAACATTGTGGAATTCCTGCTGACTTCTACAGATGTGGATGTGAATCATGTCAACAATCTGGGCTGGACAGCACTGCTGGAGGCCGTCATTCTGGGAGACGGTGGACCCCGGCATCAGCAGATCGTGGCATTGCTTCTGCAATATGGTGCCGATAGAGAGATCGCAGATCGGGATGGCGTTACCCCGCTAGCTCATGCCAGACGGAACCGTTATACCGAAATGGAACGGATGCTATCGAATAGCTGAATGAAGGTGCCTAACTCCATATTGAGGCGCGAAAGGACACGAATTATATCATGAACAGACACCAAGAGCATGTTATTACAAAATATATAAGTCAGACATCATCACTGGTTTTGGCAGGGATTCAATGGTTCTTCTTCCTGTTTACCAACACGGTCGTCGTACCATTATCCATTGGTCATAATTTTCACATGTCACCGGATGCCATCGCTGCATCCATGCAGCACGCTTTTCTGCTGACCGGAGCCGTGTGCATTCTGCAAGCCTTGTTTGGGCATCGCTATGCAGTCATGGATGGACCGTCCGGTCTCTGGTGGGGATTGACCCTCAGCCTGACCGTCTCGGCATCTTCCGCCGGCATGAGTCTGGAGCGGATCGGGGGCGGACTTGCTGCCGGCTTCCTGCTCGCAGGACTAACGATGGCCGTTCTTGGCCGATTGGGTGCAGCCCATCTGCTGCAGAAGCTGTTTACACCCATGGTGAAGAGCGCCATGCTGTTTCTCATGACAATTCAGTTGACCATGAATTTCTTCAAAGGCATGATAGGGTATACCGAATTCGGTACATTTAACCTGCCGGTTGCAGCTTTGTCTGTAGCTATTGCCTTTCTGGTCGCCCTGATCCAACTGAAGGGAAGAGGTAAACTGGGCAACTACGCCATCCTCATCGGCATTGTGACAGGGTGGATTGCCTACAGTTTTGTGTTTCCAGGCCAGCATGCAGGGTTAACGGGCAATTCTGGGGGGAGCTTGTTTAAGCTGTTTCCATGGGGAGTACCGACGTGGGAGCCAGGCATTGTTGTAACGGCGTTCTTCGTGGGATTGGTCAACATGACGAATTCAATCACGACATTAAGCACAGTTGAGAAAATATATGAAACACAGACGACAGACCAGCAATATAAACGTTCCTATGTACTAACCGGATTGTTCAGCATGCTATCCGCATGTGTGGGTGTGCTGCTTTTATTATCGGGGCTGCCATGTTATGTATTTTGGGACTCACCCCTTCGGTGACGGCCTTTTTTGCGCAAATACCACCGAGTGTGGGCAGTGCCGTGCTGTTTGTAGCCTATCTGCAAATGTTTGGAACGGCTCTCCGCACCATTGAAGGTACTGCATTTAATTCCAAGACGATCTACCGCGTGGCGCTGCCCGTGCTAACCGGAGTTGCCGTGATGAACATCCCTGCTGAAGCCTTTCAGGCATTACCGATTTACCTTATTCCGATTATTAGCAACGGTCTCGTGATCGGAGTTATGGTCTCGCTTATTCTGGAGAAAAGTGTGAACTGGTCCAAAATGGAGAATGCTTCTACAGCGAGCAAAACCGTCACTTCACCATAATTCTTCCCTGTCCCGCAAGCATGCGCAGTTCTCTGGACAGACGATCATGGTTACCGTCTTGTATTTCAAGCTGTACGCCGTAGTGCCAGGTTTCGTTCTCTTCGTTGCCCCAGCGCAGTGTTCCTTCCAGATCTAAAGGATCTTCAAAAAGAAGCAGATTCATTCCGATCCGGATTTCATTGGACTCGACATGCAGGCTAAGCGGAAATGAAAGCTGGCACCCCGATCGGCTGATATCGATCAATTCGGCCTGAATCGGTTTGTGCGGAGCAGAGACTCCGTTAATGCTGATAATGTAAATTTCAAACGTGATGGGTTCCTTCAATGTATAACGAAAAGGCTCTCTTCTAAGGTTGATTGACATAGTTTCCTCCACAAAGTTCAAAAGATTCATGTTATGGATATATCGTCAATTTGTACCCAAAAATGAAGAGATACGGCCTTGTTTGCATTGGAAGGGATCCAACACCATATCAGGTAAAAGTGATCCCTATGCTCGCACTCGCAGACCGTGGATCATAGCTGGAATATATTGATCCCCAGGGGAGCCTGTATTCCATGTAGGGATAGGGTTTGGATCGGTTTATTTGCGGTGCAGCGGCAATCTGCTCACGAAGCCACTCATCATGGGACAGCTTGCGCTTCATCTCACCTGCCTCGGTCCAGTCATCCCAGGAAGAGGGGAATTCTTCGCCGTCCAGTGCCAAACTGGCCTGAACCAGCCTAGACTGATGGAAACACAAGGCGAGGTAAAATGCCTTACCATCTGCAGAGGCATCTGATTTGAATTTGTACCACGTATATCCCGTAGTGAGCTTCTGAACCTCCGTGCTGTTCTCCCGATAAAACGAACTTGCCTTCAATTCCTCCTCCGTAAGTCCAGAGTACAATTTCAGGCTATCGTGAACCCGAATGACGCCGCTTTCCCATCCGTCCATATTACAGTCCCACCTTCATTGCATTTTTCTCACAAGTATAGCATACACAGATATAGCCCCTGAGTTCCTTTAACCCCGTTGCCTGGCTTGATATAATGGTTGGATATGGTTCTGATTCCTCACCTGAATCAGATGGGAAGGAGCGGATGAAATGCGGCAATTAACTTCGGAACTCCGGCTTAGATTGGATCAGCTCGGGACGGGAACGGTTCAGGAAACCGCCGAGCAGCTCCGTCATTTTGGTCAATCCGGAGAGTATATCTTGATCCCAAGTCTGCTTCGACTGATGGATGACGACAGTCTTGTTATCCGTCAGGCTGCGGAGCAGGCAGTCGCCCGTTTAATAGAAGCGTGTCCAGTATTCGAGCTGGTGTGGCTGAACGAACATGTGAGGGAATGGCGTCCTTCACCCGTCATTTGGAAGCGGGTCGTGGAACGTGAGGTACTTAAGATAGATCAGGCCAGTACAATCCGTTTGTCCATGCTGACGATGCACTGGAGCGGCTATATCAGAGAGGCTGCGGTTAGAAGAATGATTCGGGAGGATGAGTCCTACAGCTTTCCTTATTTGCTGCTTCGGTTGAATGACTGGGTGTCCGAAATTCGTCAGTTGGCGAGAGCTGCACTGGAACTTAAACTGAAGCCCGAGCATGCCAGGCTGTGGATGGAAAATATCCTGCTTGTGGAGCGACTTCGGATCTGCGGACGGGATCAATTCGAGTCTTTTATCGGATCCGTACATCACCTGCTGCGTCAGAAGGAATGCAGGTTTGTCCTTCATAACGCACGGGTATCCCCTGAACCCAGCATCCGTCAGTTCGCTTTTCGGATTTCACTCGAAGCAGAGGGAACGGATACTAGCATAATTATGGAGCAGGCATTACGGGATGAGAACCCTGCCATCCGGCGATGGGCAGCACAGCGGGTAGATCGTATGTTGTCTGGTCAAAAGCTGAGAGAAGCCCTACTTGGCATGCAGCTGGACAGTGTTCCTTCAATCCGCCGAGAAGGTCTGGCTGTACTTGCCACGAGGTATCCTGATGATGCGAAGGCCCTTATAATGGATCGGCTTCTGGATTCAAATCTGTCAGTGCGTGATACAGCACGGAGGTATGCCAAACGATGGATGAACGTGAGCTATGCGGAGTGGTATCTGGATGTCATCTGGGGGGATGATCATCATCATCTCGCTGCAGCAATTTCTGGACTGGGAGAGACGGGGGACAAGGCAGACGCAGAAGTGGTGTATGAATATGCGAAGCATCCATCGATTTCCGTACGAAAAGCCGTTATCCGCGGATTAATGCGGCTGGACGCTTCTTCATACGGAACGCATTTTGTACATTCACTAACAAGCGAGCAACCTGGCATTTCCCGGGAGGCCTGCCGCGCGCTTATGCAGCATCCCTATCTTATACAGCCTGATGAAATGGCTGGTCTGTTGTTGGACCCTGATGCCCTGCCTCATGTCGTTCGCAATGTGCTGCGCATTATTTCTTCCATGAGCAAGTGGAATCAGGTTGGACTGCTGCTGCAGCAGCTTCCAGCGGCAAGACACGATTGGGTGAAACAAGCCATTCAACGCCAGCTGTATAACTGGGCCAAGTACCCGAACCGAAGCTACGGTGGGAGATTATCCACGGCAGAACGGGAACGTCTGCATAAGCTTCTGTCGTTATGCGGGCAGGAACTGGACAGTGATCTGCTGCATCGCTTGGAGTGGCTAATGCAATAAATCATGACAATCAGAGAGGAAGATAAGAATGCGTGGGACATTTCAATTCGTGACGGGAACGGCAACCATGTGCCTGTTCGATCTGGCTTCGTTAAAACACCGTGTAGAAGAACCTTCCGACTGGTGGTCCATTCCGGAAGATGAACTGGCTGAGGTGAATGCGGGCAATTGCCTCTTTTTCAATCTCGGCGCCGATGGATTGTACGAAGTGTTATGGCGTGTGGACATCTCGAATTCAACTAGCGCAGTGCCGGAAGGTGCGCAGGTATTCTATCTGCAAGTTCCAACCGGCGGCGTATTTCTGGGTGCAGCTGAAGATGTCAGCGGGGGAGGGCTCGAGCCGGATGAGTCATGCGATGGAATGATACTATCGCTGCAGCCGGGAAATGTGGCTTGCATCGTCTCAAGAGAAGGCAATCAGATCTCACTGACGATTCAACCAGGTGCTCAAGGACACAATGAGCTGGATAGTTTGATCCGGATTTGAAGTGTTTTTATAAGGGTAGACAGGTCTCATAGAACTCGAACTCAAGAAATGAAGAAAGCTGAAGCGGGAGGAATCCACATGCCGAATTGGAATTTCACAACGATCACGGATTCAGATAAACTGCACCAACAGACGCGGATACTTGCTGCACTGGATATCATCCTGTCCGAGGAAGAATGGCTTCGTGTACACCGCTATGAAGCAGAGCTGCAGCCTGGTGTAGCTTGGGGGAGTATCGACAACGGGACAGGAGATCACCTGCATGTGCTGTTTACCCCATCGGGTACCTTAATCAAGGGGTTTGATCATGAATCTCCCTTAAGCCCCCATGCTCGTGACGATGGGGAAGTCTGTCCGGGCATGTATGATGAAGTGCCGAAGGCATTGCGAGCCATCTTGGCCGACCAGGAAGAGAGAATGGAACCCGAAGATGTTACCTTTTGTATTTGGCAGGAAGGAAACGATCCGGAGTGGAAGACAGGAAGCTGGATTCAGCAGGCGTTCATCGAAGAAAGCGAAGACGATGCCACAGGCGGTGCCGATTTTTTGCTGGGTTATATTGAGGAAACACCGGAGGCGTTCGCTGATTGGGCAGAGGGTTATTACGAGTCACATGAACTGCCGCTGTCTGCGATCTCTGAGGTATATGAAGGAAAACCGGTAACGGCCAGTTTAATCAAGAAGCTATGTCCTGAACGTGATGTAGAAGCAGCGCTGAATGAGCTGCATCAACGTGGATATGTCGTAGAACGAATGGATAGAGGGTGAGGGGGGACAGCAGTCGTGTATAAGCAGCAGCTGGAACGCATAAGCGAGAAGTTGCAGAATCTACGCAGCTTGGATGCGGAAATGAGCTTGTTTGGGGCAGAGAATCATGAGTATGTGATGGAGCGGGTATGGACACCCGAAGAGATCACAGGGTTCGAACAGAAATGGAAGATTACTTTGCCAGAGGAGTATCGGGCTTTTTTGCTGCATATCGGGTCGGGAGGAGCAGGTCCATATTACGGACTGGAGAAGCCGGAAAATGGGGTGTATGCCGTCATTGGATATGACAATGAGCTGAATGCTATCTCGGATCCATTTCCCTATGTAGAAGCTTGGAATTGGGAAGTTGACTGGTATGATGACAGCAAGGAAGAAGAGGAGTGGGAGGCACTGGACCATGATTATCTGGATCCTAAACGGTCGGCTGGCCTGCTGCGCATCAGTGATTTTGGCTGCGGCATTTCCATGAATCTGGTCTTGAATGGACCATGCAGCGGGGAGATCTGGACCGATGATCGGGCAAATCGCAGCGGCATCTATCCGGATCATTATTTCGGCAATACGGAACGTCTGCGATTTCTGGATTGGTATGAGTTATGGCTGGATCGTTCCATCCATGAATTGAATGAAGAGTAGGGGAATCTTGATGGTGAAAAAAATGAACAGGATTGCATTGCTGCTCGTGCTCATTTTATATTTCATTTCATTTTACTCATTATATGCCAATATGCATAATCTATGGTTGATTGCTCCGCCTGTCTATGTGTTGCTCGTTACTTCTATATTTGTTCTTGCTCTAGCCTTATTTGGTATTCAAGATCGATCGAACAACTTTGCGAAGCGGAGAAGCTGGATCTCGGTGATTCTCTCTTCAGTCCTCATTGTCCTACTACTTGTCGTTGCATCATTTACGGTGATGTTCTCCGGAGCAAAAGTATTACTTACGACGACACATTCGCCAGATCAGCACTATACACTGAAATTCTATAAAACAGATGCGGGTGCAATGGGGACATTCGGTATTGTAGGGGAATTACAGGGACCGCTTTGGTTTCGAAAAGTAGTGTATTCGGAGCGAAAAACAGATCAAGTCCAGTTGGAATGGAGCAATAACCACACCGTTGTCATTAATGAGCACCAAGTGAATTTATTGCTAGAGAAAACCTGGATTCCACAATAGAAACCAAGCTTTCTAGAGATCCCGTTGTAACTCATGCTGATCAGTAATAACCCTTTAACGTGAGTGAAAATCACCCATTCCACATTACATAAATAAATAGAGTTTATAGAAAACGTACGAGGATCGCTCAAGCACATTTTAATAAAAAACAGTACGGATTAATGAATGATCTCTGTGTTAAACAGGGGTCATTCTTTTTATCGTTTAACTCAAAAGAGCTCCGGACAGCAGCCCTGAGCCTTAACGGGCCAGTTTTAATCTATTTTACAATCCGGCTCATTTGGCATGTGGGCAAATAATAAAAACCGTTTGGTGCAGTTGCCCGTCTTATACCACAGAAAGAGAGAGAAGGAGGGAACCGGGGTGGAGACCAAAGCCGAGATGAAGAAGATGATATTCGTGCAAACCGAAGATGAGACGGTGTTTGTCCAGTCCATCATGGAGCATCAGGATACACTGATTTCCATTGCCTACAGCTATCTCCGCAATCGTCATGATGCACTGGAAGCTGTACAGGAGATGACATGCCGGGCTTGGACGAAGCGTCGGAGTTTGAAAAATGAAAAAGCGTTCAAATCCTGGATCATTCGAATTCTGATCTATGTCTGTATTGATGAACAGAGACGCCGCAAGCGGACTACACCGCTGTCTAATGACGGTTTGGAGGAAGTGGTAGCAGATTTCATTAGTGCAAGCCTGGAGGATAATCGAATCGCCATGTGGTCATTGTTGCAAAAGATAAAACCGAAATACCGCCATGTATTATTGCTGAAGTATTATAACGACATGACCCTAAGCGAGATTGCCTCGATCCTCGGCAAACCCGAAGGCACCATCAAAACCTGGCAGCACAAGGGATTGGAGCACTTACGCAAACTGATGAAGAACAGGGGGGATTGGCATGAGAACTAGTCCGGAGGAAAAGGTACTACTCGCAGACGCCTATCAGGTCAAACTGGAGAAACAGCAGCTGAACCCGGCAGATACGGCGTTTGCTATCCAGCGAGGGCTTGCAAAAGCAAGAGCGAGGCGAACGACAAGCGGTATCCCAATAAAATGGATTACTGCTGTGCTCATAACAGCAATTACTGCAGCGTGCCTCCTACTCGGGCCATACCGAGGGATTATGATCCCCCAGACAACAGCTGTTGAACCCATTCAGGATTGGGGAGTGCTGGAGCCTTTTCGTAAATTAGCTGAGACGGATATCGATAGAGAGTCAATGGAATCCGCAATAAATAACGGTTATGTTCAGTTTGTAAACCGTAGCGTTAGAACGGGGGTTTATCAATTGAACATTGATGCAATTATGGCAGATGAGAATCGGATCACCGTGTTATATACAGCGAAAACAGATGATTCTCAAGAGATCTATAATGTTAACAGTGCTCGAATTACGGATGGTGTAACCCATCGTAAGTTGGATAATGGCAATGTCGGAGGAACGCAATTGGGTAAAGGCATGCACACGCTTCATGGGCGTGAAACGATAGACATCGACCGAGCCAACCCACTTCCGGAGAAACTATTGCTGGATTTTCAGATCGCCTCTGTTGACCCGGGTAAGTTGGATGATCCCCAAATCGGGACGAAAGTTTCTGAAATGCATTACTCGGATCGTCTAAAAATGACTCTTGATCTGGATCCCAAATTCTCGGTTCCACAGACGGAAGTCTTGGAACTGAATAAGCTATTCACAGTTGGCGGATATGAGGTGATGTTATCTGAGGTAGAGATATCACCGCTTGTGACTCGTGCCAGATTCATCTACGAACCTGAGAAAGAGATTGATTACCAAACTAAGCTTAAGATCTCCGATGCGGTGAATCCGGTTAAAATCGTCTCAACCACCAAGGATGGTAAGCAGATAGAATTATCCTCGGTAGGAGGAGCGGGCACCGAAGACGGCATGATCTACTCGTTCAGCAGCAACCTGCTGGATGATCCACAATCGTTAGTATTAAAGCTGCGTGCACCAGGCAAAGTGTACAATGATCTTCAGGAAGCAGAGCGCGAGATGATTAAGTTGGAAATCAAATAGGATGGTCTGCCAACATCATATATTGAGCTGAATCAAACCGGATTGGCCTGCCTGTACGCGTAGCGTTCAAGGCGGGCTTTTTGTCTGGTCTCTCAGTGGACAAGGAAGCATTTTATTTTGCAGCTGCATATAAAATTTGAAATTTAGAATACCGATATACATAATGTAGCGCTCATTTCATGTTTATGAAGTTAATTTGTACTATGCTACGGCGTGAGGTATTTGCGAATGGTGGATATGCAGGACCATAGACCAATGGAATGTAGTACAGAGTTGCCCTACAACACCACATTTACCTAGATAAAGGACGGGGAACGGATGAATCGGTATGATGAGATTATTTGGAAAAGGAACAAGCTGATCAGTATCATTTTGTGGGTTATTCTTGCAATTGGTGTGAGTCTGAGCTTCATGCTCCCAAAGCTGCTTGTTTCCAATGGGATTGCCATTTTGTTTGCAGCTTGGGTTACATACGCTAATGTGAAAAGAAAACATATTCATTTAATTCCTTGGCTGTTTACCATTTTGATTACCTTATGTGGGGTCTATGTCGGTTGGGGTACGGTTAACCTTACGATGAGTCTGGTAATAACCGCTGTTTTGCTGCTCATTCCGAACAAGAAGTTTTTTATGATTGGTTTTTTTGTTTTGCTAGCCCACAGTGTGCTCCAGCTATTTGTTATCAACACAGCTCAAGCTGATGAACTTATAGAGAACATTGTTAACGTTGGACTGTTCGCTCTTACCGGAGCAATCCTGATGTTAGTCTCCCATTTGAATCAAAGGCTTTTCCTGGACAGCGAAGTCCGCTGGCAGGAAGTAGAGCAATCCAAACAAAGAGTTGAGACCATGATGGAACGTGTCAAAGCTTCGGTGGAAGGCCTGTCTCTCTATACGGATCAACTGAAACAAAAGGTGGACGCGACCGGGTCCATCACGCATGAAGTGACGCTTGGATTCAGTGAAGTGGCCAAAGGTGTGGAGTTCCAGGCGACCAGCGTAGCGGAAATTTCGGAATCCCTGTCCCTGTCGGATCATCATATCCGTGATGTTGCTTCCTATTCGTCTCAAATGAAAGAACTGTCTGCCAGTATGGCATCCAGCACGGAAACGGGAAGTGCACAGATGGACCATCTGAATGTGCAGATGCAGGAACTCTATGAGACGATTGATACCACAGCATCCGATATGAGAAAGTTCAATGAGGAAAGTGAAGCGATGTCCCTGATGTTGAACAGTATCTCGGATATTGCGAACCAGACCAACTTGCTTGCACTCAATGCAGCGATCGAAGCCGCTCGTGCAGGCGAACATGGACGCGGATTTGCCGTGGTTTCAGAGGAAGTTCGCAAGCTGGCAGAGCACTCTGGTCAGTCGGCAAGTGAGATTGGCACCATTTTGACCCGGTTAAAAGGACAAACGCAGGCTCTGACGGATCGCTTCGAACGCATCCGCCTTGCTCTTCAGGAAGGAAGAGACAGCGTGCAGACGGCAGAAGTTGTTTTCCGTACCATTAATAGCAATTCCCAGGAAGTGCTGAATCAGGCCACGGACATTGAGAGCAGTTCGGCCACGATGAAGGAATCCTCCACCAAAGTCGTGAATGAGGTTTCCGAGATTTCTAGTGTAACGGAGCAATCCAGTGCAGCTACTGAAGAGATTCTTGCAAGTATGGAGGAACAGCGTAACCTGACTCAGAAGATGGTGGACAGCTTCGGTGAGCTGGAGCAACTGATTCTGAACCTGAATGAACTGGTGTCGGATCATCAGTTGTCCGCTCCTGTCACGGAAGAGAAGGCAGATAATCGCCCTTCGCCGAGTGTCGTACCGATCGATACGCTGTCAGCTAAGAAGGCAGGCTAGTTTTAAGTAGAAAATGTTGAGACCGCCCTTACGTTCATCGTGAGGCGGTCTTTTTGCTGCCAATTGGTGACTTGAACCCCATGTATATCTCCTTTACAGTGTAATGTAGAATGAGAGTTGCAAGGGGGAGAATGGTTAATGAATTGGCTTGAAATTAGTAAGTCCAAAGATGTGGAGCAAGCTTGCGCAGCAGTACATAGCTTGGATATCAATGAGCGGGATGAACGGGGACGTACGCCGTTAATGCTTTTCTTGACGTATCGCATGCCAGCTGAGGCTATTAAATGTCTGTTGGAACAGCAAGCAGACTTGGACGCGGAAGACAAACTCGGCGATACCGCTCTAAAAAAAGCTGTAAAGTTCAAGCAGATCGAAGCCATCCAGCTATTGCTCGAATATGGGGTGAAGCTGGATTCTACCTATGGAATTCAGGCGACGGCCTGGAATGCAGCTAGACGCGACCCGGCTATTGCAGATATGCTGCTCGGTACCACGGGCTCGGTTAGACTTCGGCTGACCCAGGCGGAACAGGCCATCGTGGATGACATTTTGTACGAAGAATCTTCAGAGAGGGCAGCCGCGAAGATCCGTGATCTGGACTCAGCTGTACTTCTGCATGCTGTCGTGGACGGGTACAACTGGGATGACAGTCCTGAGCCTATGCTGGCTGCTTGTGAACATCCTGCCTGTGCGGAGATCACACTGCTGGACATGGTAGATCTACTGGATGCCGATTATTGGCTGGAAATGGGCGAAGATGAAGTGAACCAAAGCGAAGATGGACCGAGATATCGCCGGCTTGCCGAGCTGCTAAGAGTGAAGTGTCCAACAAATCCCTCAAATCAATTGTGAATACAAAAAAAAGAGCATGTTCTAGGCATAACTAGAGATGCTCTTGTTTGTATAGGGTACAAAGGTTGGTTCCAGGCAAAGCACAACATCATAACGTGGTAACGCTGCTCCATGAGTGTCACATCAGATCATGCATGTTCGGCGAGTTGTACCTCGAAGCCGTCCGGGTCGGCAATGTAAAGGAAGCGTAGATGTGGATTCGGCTGAATGGGCCCGCGAACAATGGGAATATTCAGTACTGCCAGTTGTTCCATGGCTTCTTCCAGTGAACTCACCTCATAGCCGATGGACACGCCAGAGTCCTTTTTGAGGACGGATTCACTTCCCTCAATCAGCTCCAGCATGGTTTCATTTTCAGTGCCCAACATGGCAATTTGTCGCCCGCGACTTTCGAATTGACGCTGAATTGGAAGCCCGAGCATGCCGTGGTAGAACCCAAGCGAGGCTTCCAGGTTGCGCACCCGGAGCGTGATCCAGTTTAGTTTCATCAACATGGGTGAATCTCTCCTTTTGTCTCTATTTATCAATGTTACGTCCATTATACGACAAGCAAGGAGGGGGAACCCATCCTTGTCTGGGAAACAACAAAAATAGCTGCCGATCAATTTCGGCAGCCCAATGATTTAATTCCGGTTGAAACGTTGTAAACTGCTGCGCTTTCCCATTATGTGTTTGGTTTATAAGCGCAGACTATCTTTCAAACTTACTGAATCATATCAACAGCACCTTGTGGTACAAAGGCATCTACGCCGTTGTATACGATTACGCCTTCCAACGCAGTCTTTTTGCCGTTAACCAGCGCAATGTTTTTGTAGATTTGCAGTTCTACTTTAGTGCTGCCTTTGGTAACCAGAATCTTAGGATTTTTGGCATCTGTCAGGTCCAGCTTGTACGTAGCGCCTTTGGCTGTGAATGCTTGTTTGGCAGGAACAAACAGCTGTTTGCTCACGCTATCCAGATCCAGATTCAATACGCGCGCCATATATTTAGCCACATCCGTATTGTCGATTACGCCGAATGGACGATCATTGTTCGGAGCATACGTGTAGAGCACAACATCTCCGCCTGTGTGACCACCCGTCGTCCAGCCAATGCCTGCGCGTTTGCTGATCATTGGTCCGATGGCGTAGTTCAGGCTGCCTGGCTCGGCTGCCTTAATGGTAGCGATCTCCTCGGATGTCAGGTCGGAAATGCCATAGTATTGTTTCATGACCGCTTTGATATTGGTGCGTTTGGCATTCAGCTTGGCTTCCACGCCTTCGCCTGTCAGCTTGGCCTTTTTCAAAGGTCCAATAAATGTGGACAATGGTTCTTTGTCATAGGTGCCCGTTGTTGCATTGTTGCCGATCGTGAGACCGCCATTACCGTGGTCCGTTACTGCCACAACCGCTGTCTCTCCATCGGCTTTGGCAAAATCCATGGCTACTTTTACGGCATCGTCAAATGCCAGTACGTCACTGATAATTCCGATCGGATCGTTGGCATGAGCTGCCCAATCCACTTTGCTGCCTTCAACCATGAGGAAGAAGCCGTCTTCGTCTTTGGACAGGACATCAATGGCTTTGGATGTCATTGCAGCAAGGCTTGGCTGCTTGGCTGGGTCACGGTCCATATCATAAGCCATGCCTGCAGGTGCGAACATTCCCCACAGCTTGCCGGAGTTTGAGGCTTTCATGGCAGCCGGCGTGGTCACGTAA
Organism: Paenibacillus xylanilyticus; assembly: GCF_009664365.1. Taxonomy (NCBI): domain Bacteria; kingdom Bacillati; phylum Bacillota; class Bacilli; order Caryophanales; family Paenibacillaceae; genus Paenibacillus; species Paenibacillus xylanilyticus. The sequence goes on along the minus strand of NZ_CP044310.1, from coordinate 4,855,456 downwards.
TCGTAACCGAGTGCTTTGATGGAAGAGACCAGATTCTCGCCGTCTTTGCGGCCCGCTGGCTCCAGGTAGCGACTTCCGCCACCCAAAACAACATCGAGGCCGTTATATACTTGCTGTTTGCTGAGTGCGTCGTAATTTTTGCGATCCGGATAGTGGGCAGAGAAGTCTGCCGGTGTAGCGTGCATAATCTCGGAGGTGGCTACAATGCCGGTTGCTTTGCCTGCCAATTTGGATGCTTCCAGCACGGAAGCAATCGGTTTCTTGGCATCTCCAGGCGCGATCGCCTTCTGTCCAGGCATGGTTGCCTTGTCTGGCAGTACGCCAACATATCCTGTATGTGATTTATAACCTGTAGCAAAAGCCGTTCCCGCAGGAGCCGAGTCCGCAATCGGAGCATCCGCGGAGTGTGTGCGAACCATACCGCTTGCCATGGAATCCAGAGTCAGGGAAGACCCTTTGTACCAGCGGGCCAGTGCAGTGGCGTCGTTAGCCATGCCGTCCGGAATCAGGATAATGACATTTTTGATCGGTGATGATGATGCGGGTGCAGCTGTGTCCTCAGCAGCCCATGCTGCGCTGCTTCCTCCCAGCGTAGCTGTAACAACTGTTGTAACCGCGAGCATCATTTTGGCCGCACGGGCATTGAACCGGTTTAACATGAATACATCCTCCTAAAATAGATATGTATAGTTTGGTATCCCAAAACCAGTGTATACAACAATTGCTAAACGAACGTAGGGAATGGGTTAACTAAATGTAAAATTTACGATTATGATGCATAATTAGGAATGAGATGCTGTAAGCCATGGCTGAGATGAGAGGTTTACAGCGAAACCTCAGTTCGGTATGATTTTTGTATTAAACAAATGCTGCGTTGGACAAGGGGATGTGAGTGCATGTACCGAATCGGAATTGTAGGACCGAAGCCGTCCATTGAGCGGACCATGCGTGCTGTCGAGGGGCAGGATCTGGAGGCTCATTTTGAGCTGTATCCCTATGAACACGCACGCGAGACGGGCGAGATTATTACGAGGAACCGCGAGAAAGTACACGGGTGGGTGTTTACGGGCCCCATTCCTTATCTGACCGCCCAGGACGTCTTGCATGAAAAAGAACATGCCATCTACTGCCCGCCTACCGGGGCGAGCTTGTACAAAGCCATGCTGCAAGCCATTTATACACTGGGCAATCCGGTCAAGGAAATCTCCATTGATATGACGGGAAATGAGAGCTGGGGGCTGATGGACAGTCTGGAGGAATTGAATTTCTCGGATGAGCAGCTGCGAAAATACGTTTTTTCCACCGATTACGATGTCGAAGACATGATCCAATTCCACGTTCGTCACTGGGAGGAAGGGCGGACCAAGGCAGCCATTACCTGTCTGTATGCTGTATATGAAGGATTACTTCAGAGAGGGGTCCCTGTCTTCAAAATCGATTCCACCAAGCTGGAGACGGTGCAGGCGGTACGAATGCTGATTGAGCAGATTCGCAGTTCTGCATTCAAAGACAGCCAAATCGGCGTGTTAATGGTCGAGATTGAAGGGTGGCATACAGCCGGTGATCAATCAACGGAACGGTATCAGCTGCAGCATATGGAGCTCAAGATCAAGGGCATCCTGCTGCGTCATTGTGAGCAAATCGATGGTTCCCTTCACCAGGATGGTACAGGACGATACCTGATGTATGGTTCCAGGGGCGGAATGGCCCGCAACATGGAATCGCTGCACACAGCGATGCACCAGCTTGAGCTGGATACGGACCTGCTTTCCTTTGCCGGGATCGGGTTTGGTGAGACGGCATTTGATGCAGAACGTCACGCCCGGAAGGCGATCCAATATGCCAAGGACGATGAAGCTGGACGTGTGATTGTCTATGAGACGGATGGGACGATTGTGGAGGCAGCGGGTGAGGATCAGGAATTATCCTATGAGATGTATTCAAGTGACACCGAATTGCTCGAACAGTTGAACAAGGCAGGGGTAAGCATCCGTACCTTTCAGAAATTAAAGGCATACATACGCCGAATGGGCAGAGAAGAATTCACGGCCAGTGAACTGGCATCAGGATTATCAATGACCATCAGGCACGTACAGCGGATTCTCGGCAGTCTTACGGCATTCTCCCTGGCTGAAATCACGGGAAATGAGCTCAATACCCGCAGAGGACGGCCAAGTAACCGATATCGGCTGCTGCGTTAGATTTACGAACATAGAGTCGGAATAAGGATACCGATGATGCAACCTTAGTTCTCATGTCCACTCCTGGCGGACAGGGTGAACCTGGTTGCAGATCGGTATTTTTTATGTTTAGTGTCAAGAAACATAACATAAGTATTGAGTTTTGTATGGAGTTAATTATATAATGTCCTAAAATTACGACAATTTCGTTAAATGTACGTTAATAACAGTCTGGGGGGATTTGCATGGTGAAAGCGGAAAGGCAGGAGAATACAGGACTTTTTGGTTGGGTAGAGAAAGTGGGGAATAAGCTTCCCAATCCGTTTTTATTGTTTATCTATCTCATTGTTGCCCTGATGATTGCTACCCTTATACTGTCGTTCTTTAACGCGACAGCACATAACCCGATTGATGGAGAGAAGGTTCAGGTCAAAAACCTGCTGAGCCGAGAGGGAATACAGTGGCTGCTGCCGAATGTGGTAAAGAACTTTGCTGATTTTAAACCGCTTGCTTCGATTCTGGCATTGGTACTCGGTATCGGTTTGGCTGAGAAAGTCGGTCTTCTGGAAGCGGTCATGCGCAAAATGGCCGTTCGGGTACCCGCCCGCTATGCCAGCTATCTGGTCATTTTCATTGCATTCTTCAGCCATGTATCTTCAGATGCAGCGCTTGTCATCATGCCTCCGCTCGGAGCCTTAATTTTTCTCGCTGTAGGCAGACATCCGATTGCCGGCTTGATCGCAGCCATTGCCGGAGTTGGTGCTGGTTTCACCGCAAATATGCTGATTGTGACGACGGATGTATTGCTGTCAGGCATTAGTACCGAAATTGCCGCCTCGGTAGATCCGAGTGTGGGTGTTACGGTCTTGGATAACTGGTACTTTATGTCCGCTTCTGTCATTGTTCTAACACTGGTCGCAGGTTTTATGACCGACAAATTCCTGGAACCGAGACTGGGCAAATATGAAGGGGAACGTGTGTACAAGCTGGAAGCTCCAACACCTGAAGAAAACCGGGCACTGCGTGCAGCCGGTATTGCCGCCCTTATTTTTATCGCTGTCATCGCGTTTATGGTGGTACCTTCGAATGGCATCCTTCGCAATCCGGAAACAGGCAGTGTGATGGGTTCGCCTTTTCTTGCAGGGATTGTGCCTGTCATTTTACTATTCTTCTTCACCGTAGCACTGACTTACGGCATTAAACTGAAAGTGATTCGGAACCAGAATGATCTGCCGAAATTGCTGATTGAACCGATCAAAACGATGGCAGGTTTCATCGTGATGGTCTTCCCGCTATCGCAATTCGTGGCGATGTTCAACTGGAGCAACATGGGTAAGTTTCTGGCACTGACTATCACGGATCTGCTTGAAAAAACAGGCATTAACGGCATCCCGGTGGTGATTGGACTGATCTTCCTGTCTGCGCTGCTAACGATGTTTATCGCAAGTGGATCCGCGATCTGGTCCATTCTGGCTCCGGTGTTTATCCCGATGATGATGCTGCTTGGCTTCCATCCGGCATTCACTCAAGTTATTTTCAGGGTATCCGACTCCGTTATTATTCCACTTGCCCCGGTATCGCCTTTTGTACCCTTGTTCGTCGGATTTTTGCAGGAGTACCGCAAGGATGCCAAGCTCGGGACGTATTATTCCTTGATTTTGCCATATTCCATTGCATTCTTCTCCGTCTGGGTCGTCATGGTCATTCTCTGGTACGTCTTCAACCTGCCACTTGGCCCGGGAGTTCACGCCAGATTATAGAAGATGGACTGATTCGGAAATAAGAGAGTTGAGAGAGGGGAACCGATATGATCGACATTATCGCGCTTCGCAGAGAGCTGCATCAATATCCCGAATTGGGATTCACTGAATTTCGTACCGCTACCAAAGTTGTACAGATGTTAACGGCATTAGGCTATCGTGTGACGTATGGAAAAGATGCCATTGATGACGCGTCCCGGCGGGGGCTGCCCAAACCGGAAGTACTGGAAGATGCTTATCAGCGTGCTCTCCAGGAAGGAGCGGAGCCCGCTATAGTGGAGCAGATGCGCGGCGGATTTACGGCTGTTGTCGCCGAGCTGGATGGAATTCAGGAAGGGCCGACAACGGCATTTCGCTTCGATATGGATGCACTGCCGATTCGTGAAAGCGGACAGGACAAGCATGTGCCGCAGTCCGGGCAGTTCCGCTCAACCCATGAAGGCATTATGCATGCATGTGCACACGATGGTCACACCAGTATCGGTCTAGCGCTGGCAGAACGATTAAGCGACAGACAGTTTGCCGGGAAAGTGCAGCTGTTATTCCAGCCTGCCGAAGAGGGAGTACGCGGTGCGTACGCCATGGTAGAAAAAGGCATGCTGGATCAGGTGGATCGCCTGTTCTGCATGCATCTCGGCACGGACGTACCATCCGGTCATGTCAAAGGGGCCTCCGCCGGTTTCCTGGCGACGACGAAGCTGGAAGCGCACTTTACCGGGGTATCCTCTCATGCGGGAGCTTCACCTGAGGAAGGTCGGAATGCGCTGCTTGGTGCCGCAACGGCCATGCTTAACATTCATGCTCTGCCAAGATTCAGTACAGCCGATACACGGATCAATGTGGGCATTTTGGAAGGAGGAACTGGCGCGAACATCATTGCCGAGCACGCTCGCATGGTGATTGAGACGCGTTCCACGAAGGAAGAAACGAATCTTGAACTGGAGCGGCGTGTGCGTCAGATTCTGGAGCATAGTGCAGCCATGCATGAGTTAAGAGTTACCGTTGAGACTGTAGGCGGAGCTATTCCGATAAGGTGCGATATGGAACTTGCGGAGCTTGCTGTGAAGAAGGCAGAAGGGATATCCGGAATAAAACATGCTGAAGCAATCTCGGATGGCGCTGCCCTGGGAAGCGAGGATGCGAGCTATATGATCAAACGGGTACAGGAGCAGGGTGGACTTGCCACGTATATGATTGTGGGCAGCGACCTGCCTGCACCCCATCACCATCCTGAATTCGATATCGATGAAGCGGTTCTCGCTCCGGCGGTGGAATGGCTGGAACGATTGGCTCGCAGCGTGTAAAGCAGCAGAGATGGTGCATTAGCAGGCAGCAAAAAAGGACATGGGAGCGTGATGCTCTCATGTCCTTTTGAGATTTCGTGGACTCGGTACGCAGCAGGCAGCTGCTGGAACAGATGCCTGCTGCGTACTGGACTATTTTTTCTCGAAGAAGCTAAGTGTCCCTGTGCTCTCATCCGCACTGACGAATATGCTGCGGCCGTTAACCCGGTGGATTCCTTCCGGTGACTCACCAGCTGTCGGAATCAGGCCAAGGTAGGCCGGGTTCACCGGGTCAGCCAGATCGAAGAACAAAATGGCATCGGCCCGTTCAGAGGCTACGGCAGCATAAGTAGTGCCGTCTACAGTGGATACCGTCAGATTCTCGACCTCACTGCCTTTGCTCGGACTGCGATCATCCGGGTATAAACCTGCTTTGGCCGTCGCTTCATCAATGAGGTTTTGGCTGTCATATACCCGCTTGCCCTGCAAATCCCAGACGGCGATATTACGTCCACCAGCTTTGACACCATCGTCAAACTCATCTTTGCCCAGGTCGCCTTCATTGGCAGTCAGCACGTATTTACCATCTGCAGAGAACGCAATACCGTCTGGCTCATAGCGGGCTGTCAGGCTCTCAGTGAACTGAACGACACCGTCATCGCTCAGATCAGCTTGATGTGAGGTAGTACCGAGCGAGAAGATCGAGCTGATCTGTTTCGTTTGCAGGTCGATGATGGCGATGACATTGTTCTCCTGCAAGGTAACAGCAGCGGTTGTGCTGTCCGGGCTGATGGCAACATACTCTGGCTGCGGATCGTGCGGATAGCTTGCACCGCTCACATCTTCCAGAGACACAGGCAGGTTGGTTACCTCTCCTTCAAGGACGTTTCCGCCCGCAAACGATACAATCATGATGCTGCCCGGGCGTTTGGCATTAGGGTAATCGATCTCGTCCGCAGCTTTGTTCAGTTCCTCATCTTCAATGGCAATCACGGCGTGCAATCCATCCGGGGACAATGCAATGGAGTCTGGCCCGATGCCGAGCTCATATGTTTTCACGGTTTTGTAGGTTGCAAGATCAACAATGGCCAGTAGTCCCTTGTTCGCCTCGGTATCTGTATCGCCGGTACGAATAACGGCCAGACCATATTTGCCGTCCTTGGATACCGTGACACTAGTTACCTCTGCTTTGGCAGAGAGATCTTGGAAGCTGACCGTTTTCAGAACGTTCACGTTGTTCAGATCCGCAATATTCAGCACGGAAATGCTGCCATGGTCTGCTTCCGTTACGAGGAGGCGCTGACCGTCCGGGGTAGAGGCCGCGATTTCGGCTTTGCCGCTTGGCATCTGGAAGGCCGCTGCTTGTTCAAATCCGGTTTTATTCTGGCTCAGGATCACCTGATCCGTAATCTGTTTCAACGTTTGCGTGGAAACGTATGTCGTTCCTTTCGTAACATAACTTTTGCTGTCCAGCTGCGTTTGCACCCCGTTAATGGTAGCTGTAGCTGTTCCGACCGGTAGCTGCACTCGGACTTCACCCAGCTGGATGTCGGCACTGCGGCTGCTGCTATCCCAAGTGATGGTTCCCTGCATATTTTGGATGGCTGTTCGTAGTGCGACATGGTTATTAGCAGATTCGGATGCGCTGGCTGCATTAACTATCGATGCGTAGCTTGTTGCGCCTGCGCCAAGTATAGCTGTCATGGACAAAACGGCGAGCCATTGTTTTCTCTTTTTCACAGTTCCAGATCCCCTTTACCGTTTCATGGTTGATTGTATGTATAATTGTTTTAGTATAGGGGCGAATTGTTAAGCCGAAGTTAGCGAACTAAAGCAGTTTTGTAAAATATCGAGTATCTATATTTAAGTGAAAAAAGCCTACTGGCAGAGCAGAGCTCTGTCCAATAGGCTTTACTTGGTATATGGAAACCATGTGGAAATGTAAAGACTTAGAACCAGCGGCTCAGATCTGGATAGCCGGTCGTTGCCCAAGCTCCATCCACGATGAGGCTGGAACCGGACACATATCCTGCATCGTCGCTCGCAAGGAACAGGGCAGGTCCCGTCATTTCTTCAGGCTGTGCAGCACGTTTCATCGGAATCCGTTCCATGTAGGCTTCTTTGATGTCTGCATTGGAGAGCAGCTCCGCAGTTAATGGTGTATCAATGAGACCCGGTAGAATGGCATTGACACGAATGCCGTTACGCGCCATTTCGAGTGCTCCATTCTTGGTAAGCATTTCGACGCCAGCTTTGGCAGAGGCATAGGCCGATCCGGCATACATAGGCACGTGAGAGTTGAGGGAGGCCACGTTTACGATGGCTCCGCCACCATGTTTAGCCATCTCAAGGGCTTCATGCTTCATGCTCAGGAAGACGCCTTTCATGCACAGATCCACGGTGAAGTCCCAATCTTTCTCCGATAGTTCCGTAATAACGCCTGCACGGGAGGCACCTGCCACATTAAAGGCCAGATCGAGTTTGCCAAATTGTTTGACAGCGGCACTCACCATTTCTTCAATATCGTTTTCAACGGTTACATTGGCTTTAACACCGAAGAACCGTTCCCCAAGTTCACCCTGGATAGCGTCCAGACGTTCCGTATTCAGATCAGCGGCAAGGACGGAAGCTCCTTCTTGGACAAGGCGTCTCGCAATGGCATATCCGATACCGGATGCTGCGCCTGTAACAACTGCAACTTTACCTGCAAATCGATTCTCATATGGATTCATATGTAGCACTCCTCTGTCGGTTAAAATAAAATGATTTCGCTTACATTCATCTTCAATCCAAGTATACTTAATTATATGATTCATGTATATTTAACAAAAATACACTTAACTTAAAATAAATTAATGTAAGGATTGGGAGTTAAACGATGAATCTGGAACAAATGGTGTATGTACTTGAAGTTGAAAAGACCAAATCCATTACCGTTGCTGCGGCAGCACTATCGGTTACGCAGTCTACGATCAGTCAGGCGATCACACGTCTGGAGCATGAACTGGGCTTGCCATTGTTCAGCCGATCCCGTAACGGTGCGTATCTATTGGAACAGGCCAAGCCTATTTTGGACAAAATGAAATCGGTTGTCGATACGGTCCAAAACATCAAGGAGGATGCCCAGTATATGGGGCAGTCGATCCATGGAGAACTGCGATTGTCAGCCATTCCTGGAGGAGTTCCAGGGATCATACCTACCATAGCGAGTATGAAGAAACGATATCCTGATCTGAAATTTGAGCTGTCTGAAGGTGCAGCTCGCAACATTATAAGAGATGTAAGGAACAAGCAGGTCGATCTCGGTCTAATTGCTCTGTATACAGATGATATGGAGCAGCACCTGGAAGGATTGCGCTTTGTTCCCATTGATGAAGGGGTGATGCGTGCCTGTGTGAATCATACCAATCGCCTGGCAGGCAAGAAGTCGATCACCATGGAGGAACTGAAAAATGAGACACTGGTGTTATTTAATGACGAATTGGTGGATTGGTTTGTAGAGGAGCTTTCAGAGGCGGTGGGGGAGGTGAATGTGTTGTTTCGAACGAACAATTCCGAAGTGGTTAATGCGGCCCTTGCCCAGCTGGATGCGGTGACGATCGGTCATGAATATTCATTCACACATGACAGAAGTGTTCTGCATCATGACTTCTCCATCCTGGAAATTGAAGGTGTACAGCGTGCGATTTCCATTGGATGGGTTATGCGTGAGAGCAAAACGTCCAGTCTCATCGTCAAGCGGTTTCTGGATCGTTTTCAGTATGAAGGATAGCGTTCTGTTCATTCTCTAAATGAGTCTGAAAAAGCAGGAAGGTCAAAAAAGGTCAAATCAAAAGAAACAAGGATCTATTTTCAGGCAGCGGGTCATATTGAAGAAAAATCATTTTTTTTCGGCCCTTACGTATTTTGAGCATCATCCATAAGAGGATTATAATAATCCATGTAAGCAACAACAAACCAATCACATATAAGGAGATGATGTTCATGTTTGATCTGATCCCGTTTCGTAAACGAAATGAAGACCTGTTCGGACACATGCTGAAATCCTTCAATGATATGGTTGACAGCCCGTGGCTTTCTCCCTTTGGAACCGGCAGCCAGCCATTCCGGACGGATATCCGTGAGGAAGATGGGAAATATTTGATTGAAGCGGATCTGCCTGGTATCGCCAAGCAGGATATCGATATTCAGGTACAGGGCAATGAACTGGTGATCCGTGCGAAACGTAATGAGTTTCATGAACAGAAGGATGATTCCAATCGAATTATTCGGCAGGAGCGCAGGTCCGGTGAATTCCTCCGGCGTTTCTATGTGGAACATATCGATGAGGAGAACATTAAGGCCCGATTGGAAGATGGTGTGCTGAAGCTTGAAATTCCGAAACGTTCCGGAGACGATCATACGCACAGACGTATTCAGATCGATTAATGACTTATAACGCTAACCCGCATTCCTAATACAAAAGGTATCCCTCAAGGTAAACAGCATGGAGAGACATCCGTCAACATATTCCTCCATGCCATCCCTTGGGGGATTTTTTCATGCGAAATTCTTATAATTACTCTGCCGCAGCCAGCATGAGCTTATAAATTTGGCGGGTCGTGTTGACGTTTCTGACGGTCATATATTTGTAGACAGAGGAGCCGACAAGCTTGTTCATCCCGCTGCGCGCAGCATCTTCTCTGCTTACTGAATACAGGATGGCTCCAGTAACGTATATCAGGGTGCCGACTTCCGGTTTGAGGGGAAGCTTGTCCAGCACCGAGACGTCATTGACTTCATCCCACAGAAACATCACGTCACTCTTCGCCAGCTCGTCATTCGTCCATTCCTCCGGCAGCGCCTGAAGCACGGTCTGCATTTCATTCATATTGCGTACCACGACACGGATCTCCAAGCCGAACTCGGCCGTAATGGCTTGCTCCAGTATCTTGGATATCTCCGCGTTAGCTTGAATGCGTTCCTGATGATCGGCGAAGATAATGTTGCCCGTGTTAATGTAAGTTACAACATCCTGCATGCCTGCTTGTTCAAATGTTTCTTTCAGCTGCTTCATATTGATCTTATTGTTACCGCCTACATTAATTCCCCGAAGCAAAGCAACATAAATCATGGTCTTCCCCCTTGTTCATCAGAGATAAATTCTTCTGTACACAAATTTCAATACAGGTCCAAATTCGTTAGCGAAGCCATCGTACTTAGTAACAGCTGCAACCATCATCTTCAATTTGCTTATTCTCACTCCGATGATTTAACGAAGTGATAAATATTCAACCAGATGTGCGGTGTACTCAACGCCAAGCAGATCAATCAATAGAGGTTCTATATGCTCCAAATATTCAGGTTTGGTTTCAAAGGTCTCTTCATCCTTCACTTCTCCGCCGTAAGCGCGTGCCGCTTCAATCAGGATGGAGAGTGCAGTGAACAGATCGGACAATGAATCGGCAATACGCCGGGGCTCTCCGCCTTCGAAGGCCGCATACACAGGTGAGTTGGCTGCGCTTGTATCCACGATCAATGGATCATCATTGAAGTTGGCAATAACGACATGATTTGCTTTCCAGGAGGGCGACTCCTCATACGGCTCATTCATGCCAATCCATCGGTAACCCTGCTGCTGGCGGTGCAGGTGCTCGGGGGCAACAAACGATAACAGGGCTGCATCGCCGATTTCCACGGCTGCATTTTTCATTTTGAGTGTCCCTTCAGCGTTTGCATCTCTCATCTCATAATGGGTGTACAGATACACAAGCTCAGGTGAGAGAGGTATACGCTTGTCCACTTCGGGCTGGCTAGGTTGTTCACGAGGGCGCAGATCATGCTTCTTGAAAAGTCCGTAAGCTTCATTGTATAAATCCTGCTGTTCAACAAACTGCTGTAAGGCAGCATCCAATTTTTGCATGGTTTTAATTCCTCCTGATGTTATGTATGTCATGCTAATACGATGTATAGGATCGAGTCACCATAGAAATTATACTATATCAAAATGGGAAAAGCTTACAACCTGTTATGGTGTGAGTTGTTGGATGATCCCTGAAATCATAGTGATCTTGTAATGAATTTATTGCAAATGCGCCGGACCTCAGCCTTCTGAAATAATCAAGACTGTCGAAGAAGTGAACAGTTGCAATGAGACAGGATTATCCAAGAATGATCATTCTGGATGGCCATGGCAAGCTCGTAAGTCAGATTGTAAAGGGTTTTATCTTTTGCGAAAATGTGAATTCAACTCATCTCTCTATCAAGGAAATTAATATTTTTAATTCATATTCCAGCAATTTCCGATATAATAACCACATATGAAGTGAATGGAAAATACCTCAGAGAGGTGAGTGTAATGACGGTTGACGTCCTTGTACGCAACAATGTAAAAGTGTTTGGTTCAGGCAGCAGAACGATGGTATTTGCCCATGGATTTGGATGTGATCAGGACATGTGGCGCTACATCGTTCCAGGATTTAGTGAGAATTATCAAATTGTTTTGTTCGATTATGTAGGCTCAGGGCAATCCCAGATCAATTATTACGATGCGCATAAATACAGTGATTTGCGAGGATATGCTACGGATGTTCTGGAGATCATGGAAGCGCTCCAATTGAGAGATGCCATATTTGTTGGGCATTCTGTCAGCAGCATGATTGGCATGCTCGCATCGATTCAAGCTCCTCAATATTTTAAAAGCATCGTGATGCTGGGGCCTTCTCCGCGATATGTGAACGACTTGCCGAATTACTATGGGGGCTTCGACCGCCGTGACATTGATGAATTGCTCGAGATGATGCAGCTGAATTTCATAGGCTGGGCAAGTTATTTGGCACCGATCGTGATGCAGAATGCAGAACGGAAAGAGCTCACGGATGAGCTGGAGAAGAGCTTTTGCTCCAGAGATCCGCATATTGCTAGGCAATTTGCCGAGGTAACATTTTTGTCCGACTGCCGTGAGGAGCTGGAACAGGTATCTGTACCTACTTTGATTCTTCAATGCTCCGATGATAGCATTGCGCCGGTTGAAGTGGGTGATTATCTGCACGCTCATCTGAAGAACAGCATGCTGCAGCAGATGACCGCCAAAGGACATTACCCTCACTTAAGTCAACCGGAAGAGACTATTCGATTGATTAAGAATTATCTGACGAGCGCGTAAAACGCAGAAGAAAGGCTGTTATTGATGGATGCACAATTAGATCTCGCTCCCTGCGGGTACTTTTCCATTTCTGACTCGGGGGTCATACAATCAGTCAATCAAACCCTCCTGACAATGCTGGGTTATGAACGCAGCGAGCTAATGGGAAGACATATTGAGTCCACCATGTCGCTCACCAACAAGCTATTTTTTCACACCTATTTCTATCCGTACATTCAGCTGTATGGCCGTGTGGACGAGATGTACTTTACGTTTCGTACCCGTAATCAGCAGGATGTTCCGGTTCTGCTTAACGGGATTCGCCAGAATCGTGACGGGGAAAACGTCGTGGACTGTGTGGTTGTGGTCATGCGTAAACGGATCGAACATGAGAAGGATATTTTGAACACGAAGACGAAGCTGCAGGAGCTCTATCAAGCCACGCATGAAGCAAACAAGGAGCTTGAACGGCTGCACGAGGAATATGAAGTGAAGCAGCAGGCATTAATTAAAGTGAATGACCAGCTGGAGACGATGGCTTCTACCGATCTGCTCACCGGACTCAAAAACCGCAGATTCTTTCAGCAGAAAATGCTTGAAAGTTTGGAAGGCTACCGTGCCAACCAGCGCGAGTTCTCGCTGCTGGTCGTAGATATTGATCATTTCAAAAGCATTAACGATACTTACGGACACCCGGTGGGGGACCTCGTACTTGGCAATCTGGCAGGTCTGCTGCAGTCCGTATCCAGAAGTACGGACGTTGTGGCTCGTTATGGCGGGGAAGAATTTGTGATTATTCTCACGGATTGTACGGCCGAGCAAGCAGTGATTACAGCCGAACGGTACCGGTCGCAGGTAGCTTCTGCGGATTGGGGAGCCTATAATATCACGGTAAGTATTGGTGCAGCAACGGTTGCAGAGGAGGATACGGATCAGTCCTTGTTCCAAAAAGCGGATATGGCGCTGTATGCCTCCAAAACCGGAGGGCGCAATCGTGTGACCCATGCAGCTGATTTAATCCAAAGCTAAATTCTTATAACGAATGATGCAGTATAAGCAGAAAATAACCGGATAGGATAGGGGCACCCCTATATCCTATCCGGTTTTTCATTTTCTATGCATCTCTTAGTCTCTTCTGTTACCTGGGTGCAAGGTAACCACAACCTTCTGCCGGTGATCCAGGCTGGAGATTGAAGTCTTCGCTCGTTTCGTTCATGAATGCCGGGTTTATATAACGGGAGTGTGCGTCATTGCCGGAGTCCTTCATGTAGGCTGGAAAACCGGAATACCCTTCATTTTTCCATACCCACAGGGCATCTTCTTCTGCAATCGGGGTGTAGTATACATTTTCATCTAGCAGATTCCCTGAATTACTGCTGTATTCATTGTAGATGAGCACACCGGAGCTGCCTGATACGACAATGTTGCGTTTAAATGTGTTGTTCTTCGTCTTGGCTTGCACGAACAGCTGTCCATTGCCTGCGCCCAAGGTGTCATTCTGAAACAGGGTGTTGTACATCACCGTGCTATCTTCGGTAGACCCGCGTTCCTCGTCATATCCTCCCATGGCAATGCCCGTCAGCCTGTTGTGATAGATCAGATTATCCTGCACGGTAATATGGCTTGTGGAACGCCCGGCATGTTCGGATGCGATTTCGATTCCGATATCGTTGCGGTATACTCGGTTCTGGTCGATCAGATGATCTGTACCTCCATCGACATAGATACCCCCGGCCGAATGGCTGTCATTGGGAAGGTTGGTGCCATAGGAAGGATTGTCATTGGACGTAATATCATATACTTCGTTACCTCTTACAATTCCATTTCGGGCCCGATCATACTTGTCATCTGCAGAAATCCCTTCATACCCAATCAGATCGATGCCGATGTTATCCGTGTCATGGATGGTGTTGTCCAGTATGGAAAAAGTGTCTACGTTTCCGTTAACCGCGAGTGACTCGCTTGAACCTAGCACGAGATCATACAATTCATTATCCTGGATTAGAATATCCTTCAATGCTTCGGGATGTTCTGTGCCATAGATAGCGATGCCGTGTGCATCTCTACCTGTTAAGTCTGGTCCTTCAGGCTGCACGTTGCTGGCGATAGCGTGTACGGTATTGCCTATAATCTGGATGTGTTCTCCAGCTCCGTGTACATAAATCCCGGTGGGTACCTGGTCAGCATGGGTTGTGGTGAAGTTGCGAATCTCAACATTCTGTATCGTGATGAAGCTGGCATTCTCAACTTCAATCAAGCCTTCAAGTCCATTAACAGACAGGCCTTTTCCGTCAATAATGGCTTTCTCATTGGGATAGCTGGAAAAGGTGGTAGGCTCGGTGGAGGAATGGCCGCTCCGGGTGATTTTGACTTTCTGCTGGTACACGCCCTCTCGCAAATAGACCGTACTCCCTGGCTTGGCATGTTCAGAAGCATGCTGCATTGTTTTCCAAGGGGATTGAATCGTACCGCTGTTTGCATCGTCACCTGAAGGTGATATGTAATAGAATTCCTGTTGGCCGGATCCGTCAGCAGGAGCAGGAGTTGGAATAGACGAAGCCTGATCCTGACAACCCGCTGCCAGCAGCGTCAGAGCCAGAAAGCAAAGTTTAACTGCACGAAACAAAGTATTTCCTCCTTATGATTAGCTGTGAAGTTTTGATTATAGCAGATTTGAATGGTGAAATATGCCATGTTATGCTGATAGAAAGGTAAAATGTGAGTGTGTATGGAGGGTTAAGCATGTGGAATGATGTTTTTGAAAAGGAATGGGAGAAGCGGTCATTGCCAGACAGTCATGCGCATTTACTCACCTATTCCAACGGTGGAGAATTCCAGCATGGGGAGAGGATCTTTCAGTTTTTTTGGTACTTCTGATTTTAGAGAGATGAATCTGGCCTATGAAATTTGCAGAATACATGCCGGGCTCGGTTTCCTTCGCGATGGATGGGAGCGGCAATCTTTATATTTTTGATATGACTTGGAAGGAGTAAAAATATGCAAACATTATCTGCAGATGAACTATTGGATCGGGACAATCACGCGTGGGAGGAACTCAAGGAACTACTGGATAACGGGCAAAATACATATGAGTATGTTTCCGCAAGACCAGAGGATGGAGCAGATACACTCTATCGTCTTCAGGTGAGCACCAAATCCTATCTGGGAGCTGTTGCTTACGAGACGGAAGGTATGGTGTTTGATCACGGGTGGATCACGCTGCTGGGTGCAGGCGGTGAGAGCGTATTTGGAAGTCTGACGAGCTGGAATGGTGTGAGCGACAAGCCCTGCGTACAGGCACTGGAGGGTATGATGGTGGTTGCCTATGATGTGGCAGGTGGATTTTTTGCGCTGGATACCGGCAAGTTCGGTCGTACTGGAGAAATATATTATTATGCGCCGGATGCTCAGGAATGGGAAGCGACGGAGCTTACTTATTCGGAATTTCTCACCTGGCTGGCAGATGGCGATTTGCAGCAGTTCTACCAGACCTTCCGCTGGGAAGGATGGCAAAATGATCTGGGACAGCTTCAAACGGGACAAGTATTTGCCTATTACCCGCCTCTGTGGACAAAAGAAGGAAGCGGAGAGAGCAGCAGCAAATCCCCTGTGTCGGTGGAGGAAGCCTGGAAGGCAGCGCAGAATACAAACTAATACGGAACTTGCAGCCAGAGTTTGAATCATTGCGAATGACTCCGTACCGAAAGCGTATCGAAACCACACAAACAGCCCGCATACTGTGCGGGCTGTTTGTGTATTCAATTTATAACTATCATTGTATAGCATTCATTATTCATTATTTAGCCGTACGACTCTGACTCTGTACAACTCCGGAATGCGAGGACCTGTGATGCCACACAACGATAACAAGCGAGGCAAGACAGACGAAGAGCAGACATCCATAAACAACGTGATAGGCTTTCTCTACCGAAACGCCCGGGATGCTGTGCAACAGCAGTCCGCAGACCGCCACAGACATCGAACCACCGAAAAATTGAATCAGCTGAAGCAGGCCCATACCTGCTCCGATCTGCGTCTTGGGCAGAACGCGGGACGTTTCATTGTTCAGTGAAGCCATAGAGGCTGAGAGTGCGGGCGAGAAAAAGAGATAGCCTGCGGTAATAATAAAGGCGGACTGATTCAGTCCGAGCATAAATAGGGCAAGTACAGCTGCAAGCAGCACATGTCCAATCATCAGAAAGCGCATGTTGCCGTAACGGTCGATCCAGCGTCCTACGAAACGGGTGCAAAAGGCCGCGACAATGGCTCCCGGAGCAATGAGCAAACCAATCGTGAGCGATGAACGCCCGAACAGGTCGGCAAGGACAAGCGGCATCAGAAACAGATTACCCAGATTAACGACCAAAATGCAGAAGCCAATGAGAATCAAACGTGTATACCCTGGTGTTCGGAATACATCGGGATTGACAAACGGAAGACTTGCTTGGCGGATGTACCAAATATGAGCCACAAGAGACAGGACACCGATGGCAAACCAGATCCAGGACTGCTGGGTAATCGCGACCAGAAGTGTAATGGCGTTAATGACCGTTAACACTGCCCCGATCATATCGAAAGGGTTCTCAGGGCTTGGTGTTTCACGCGGCAGGAAATAGAGCAATACAGGTAGTGCAAGCAGGACCAGCACAGTTATGGCAAAAAGACCATTCCATCCCCAGTACTCGCTAATGAGTCCGCCCACAATGGGACCCAGCCCAAAGGCCATGGCACTGCCTGAAGAGATGAGGGCAATGGCGGCTCCGCGGCGTTCCAGCGGAATGTAGCGGCTGGCAATCACAAGGCCCAGCCCGGCCATAACCCCTGCACCTGCGGATTGCAGAATGCGCGTCAGCAGCAGGACGGCGAAGCTATGTGCGAATAATCCAAGTAACGAAGACAAGCCCAGAATCAGCAGTCCGATCGTTAGCAGTTTGCGCACCGGGACCCGATCGGATAGCCGGCTGAAAATAACGGTCGATAATGCGTAACCAATCGAGTAGCTGGAGATGACCCATGAGCCCAGGTCAGATGTAATTTGGAGATCGTTAATAATAACGGGTAAGGATACATTAAACATGGTGGTGTTCATCACGACAATGAACAGACAGCATGTCCAGAGAGGCATTACAATTTTATCTTTCACGTTACCATTCCTGTCTATGATTGAGTCAACCTATATTGAAAATCAATAAATCATTTTACGCCCAATCTGCATATATGGCAATAATGTCATAAAATTCGAAGAGCTTCGCATCGGTAATAAATGAGATGTACCAGATCGAAACCAACAGAAAACATAGGAAATGCCTTGTGTTGAAGAGGTTAATTCCAGGCAGCAAAAAGACGCCCGTCAGAGGGCGCCTTGATGGTTTGAAGTATTTCTCATGCTGGACTGACCGCTCTGCCACGGTTGCGAATCCATTTGATGACATCCATCAGAATGACGGCGAGCAGGGCAAGGCCGCCTGCAATCAGGAACTCGTTCCAACCAAACGCATCCGGAATGGCGAAGATACTGCGTACACCCGGAATCAAGGTGATTCCGTAGAGACAGAGACATACCAGAATGGAGCCAAGAACGAATTTATTCGTCGTGAAGCCCACCTGGAAGATGGTCTGTGTATTGGAACGGGCTGCAAATGTTTGCAGACTCCGTGCCAGAATCAGGGTCGTAAAAGCCATCGCCACGCTCATTTCTTCAGAGATGCCAAGCCCGATATACTGGGACACAATAACAGCTGCACCGATCAATACACCACGAGTAATCACAGCTTGAAGCGTACCGCCGGCAAAGATGCCTTCATTAATGTCTCGCGGTTTGCGCCGCATCACATCCGGTTCGGCCTTTTCCGTCCCCAGTGCAATGGCAGGCAGGGAGTCATTCACCAGGTTGATGAAGAGAAGCTGCAGGGCCGTAAACGGGTTCACCCAACCAACGATAAGTGCGAACAATATGGCGATAATGGCGCCAAGGTTACCCGCAAACAGATAAGCAATGGCTTTTTTGATGTTATCAAATACCATACGACCGACACTGACTGCGTTCACAATGGATACAAAGTTATCATCGGTCAGAATCATGGCAGCTGCATCCTTGGCAACATCCGTACCGCTGCCCATGGCTACACCGATGTCGGCTTGTTTCAGGGCTGGTGCATCATTGACGCCGTCTCCGGTCATGGCTGCAATTTTGCCTTTGCGCTGCCATGCGCGCACAATGCGGATTTTGTTTTCAGGGGATACCCGTGCATAGACCGAAATCTGTTCAAGCTGGCGATCCAGCTCTTCATCCGACATTTTGTCCAGCTCAGCGCCTGTGATGGCGAGATCATCGGGGCCTGCAAGTCCAATATCCCGTCCAATTGCCTGGGCTGTCGTTTTGTGATCACCTGTGATCATGATTGTGCGGATACCCGCCTTCATGGACTCTTCAATCGAGCCGTACACAGCTTCACGCGGTGGATCAATCATGGCTGTGAGTCCAACAAGCGTCAGATCATATTCGTCTTCAGGTGTAACCTGCGTTTTGTCATCGAATTTCTTGTAAGCATAAGCCAGTACACGGAAGGCACGTTTGGAGAAAGCTTCATTTTTCTCCTCGAATTGTGTGCGAATCTCAGCAGTAAGCGGCTGAACCTCTCCGTTCATGAACACATGAGTACACCTGCTGAATAGCACATCCGGACCACCTTTGGTTAATAAGGCTGTCTGTCCTTCGAAGGTATGTACTGTGCTCATCAGTTTCCGATCCGAGTCAAAAGGAAGCTCTGCTTCCCGCGGGAACTGGTCCCGGATTTCGTTATAATCCTTGTTCACACGGTTACTGAAGGCAATGAGAGCCACCTCGGTGGGATCACCCAGTTCCTTGCCCTCCTGGTTAATATTCGAATCATTGCAGAGTACTGCAATATGTAACAAGCGTCGTTCCTCTTCAGACCACTGATCGGGATCGTCCGGGAATTCCTCTTTGGTGCCATGGGGGATATAGTAATCTACAACCGTCATCTTGTTTTGGGTAAGCGTACCTGTCTTATCTGTACAGATAATGCTGGCTGAACCGAGCGCTTCCACGGCAGGCAGCCGGCGAATGATCGCATGCTGCTTGGCCATTTTATTCGTTCCCAGTGACAATACAATCGTCACAATGGAAGAGAGAGCTTCAGGAATGGCGGCGACGGCGACAGCAACGGCAAACATCAGTGCATTGATAATTGAAGGACCCAGATTGTCTGTGCCTTCGGTTAACCAGACACGTCCTGCCTCGATGGCGAAAATAAGAATGGACAGTCCCAGTATGAAAAAGCCCAGTTTTTTGCTGAAGGCTTCCAATTTGCGCTGCAGCGGGGTTTCTTTGGCTTCAGCATTTTCAATCAATTCGGCAATCTTGCCGATCTCGGTTTTTAATGCGGTGCCGGTAATCACCAGAGTGCCGCGGCCGTATACGACCAGCGAGCCGCTGAAGGCCATGTTGCGCCGATCACCAATGGGAGCTTCTTCCGGGATGGCATCTGCATGTTTCTCCGCTGCTTCGGATTCTCCGGTCAGCATGCCCTCATTCATTCTCAGACTGCCGGATTCCAAAATGCGACCGTCTGCCGGTACATAATCACCCGCATCTAATAAAACGATATCGCCGGGAACGAGTTCCCTGGCCGGGATGGTCTTTTTCTCCCCATCACGGATAACTTTGGCTTCAGGAGCAGACATTTGCCTTAGGGCATCGAGAGAGCTTTCTGCTTTTTTGGTCTGTACCACACTAATTACGGCATTCAGCAGGATAACCAAAAAGATAATCAGGGATTCAATAAGATGTCCGAGCACAACCTGTACACCTGCCGCAATGAGCAGCACGATGACCATGGGATCTTTGAAATTTTCAAGAAACAGTTTCCAGACAGGTGTTGCATTTTTGCCTTTTAACTCGTTATATCCTTCTGTCTCAAGTCTTTTTGCAGCTTCGGAGGCTGTCAGCCCCTTGGGGGAACTATCCAAGTCTTGAAGTGTCTCCTCAGCACTGTGTCTATAATGTTGCAATTGACCAGCTCCTTGATTAAATGGATTTCTTCTGTGTATTACCCTTACGGGCAAAATATAGAATCGTTTCATTTCCAACTTTTTTATGTTCACAGTATTTTTCATAAGCAGCCAAGATATGCCTCTTGTCCAATATATTTATTTACAGTGATGCACGGTTACGTGCACCACTGCATTGATATAACATGCACCTGCGAAAAGGACAGGTCAGATTAAGCGGTAACCGGGAGGTAACTCTCCGGTTCTTCTGATCTCGCGAATCTGTGCCAGAGTTAAGCGCTGATTGGATGCGATGAGGGATTCCACATCTCCTCTGCGCAAAAAGTCATCCAGTTCGCGAATGCTGCGATTCCCCCGCAGTACAACAAAATTGTCACGAAAACGTGAACGATTAAACAACACGAGTGTGGCGTTTGGATTGGTGGAAAAAAATCGCAAGCTCTCAATTCCAGTCAGAATGGCATCGACATCGGAGATGCCCAGGTTGCCACGATAGACTCTTCGGCGTCCCCTGAAGTTTTCTTCACTGAACACTGTCAAGCGAGGATACGTTTGAGAAATGGAAACGGGTTTAGCCATTTGAACTCCTCCTTTTCTATAGACCTGCTGCTATGGCAGCTTGGACTACGCAATAACATATGCGAAGGAGCTAATGAAAGATTGGATGATAGTCTTGTAGGAGGAATAATAGATTCATATACTTGCTAATTTTGACTATAAGGTGTCGAATGATAAACTGTGTCCGCCATCACACTTGGTCCCCTGAGGGTTTGTTACGCTGTTACCAGTGAATGAAATCGAATCACGTTGGAGGGAACAAACATGTTTTGTTATCAGTGTGAGCAGACACCGAGTGGTGGATGTACGGTAGTTGGGGTCTGTGGGAAAAATGAAACGATAGCCAGTCTGCAGGATACCATGATCTTTGCGTTGAAAGGCATAGCGGCTTATGCAACACATGCTCGGCAGCTGGGGTATCATGATCCGGAAGTGGATCGAATTACGCATGAAGCCCTGTATATGACGTTGACCAATTCCAATTTCAATGTGCAGGAACATCTTGATATGGCCATGCAAGTCGGAAACGCGGCGATCCGAATCATGGACGTGCTGGATCGTGCGCACACGGAGAGATTCGGCATTCCGCAGCCAATCACGGTTTCGCAGAATCAGATTGAGGGGCAATGCATTGTCGTGACCGGACATAACTTGTATGCGCTGGAGGAGCTTCTTCGCCAGACCGAAGGGAAGGGCATCAACATTTATACACATTCCGAGATGCTGCCTGCTCACGGGTACCCGGCACTTCAGAAATATGCTCATCTGAAAGGCAATATCGGCAAAGCATGGTATGATCAGCGCAGATTATTTGAACAGTTCCCGGGTGCCATCCTTGCGACCACAAACTGTGTCATGCCTATCAAAGGTACATACGCTGACCGATTCTTCTCGTATGAAGTCGCGGGTCTTGAGGGTGTAGCCAAGATTGTTAATGATGATTTCACACCTCTAATTGAGCGCGCGATTTCCCTGCCGGCTGCAGACGTTAAGTCTGAGCAGGTGCTGACGACAGGGTACCATCATGAGACGGTAATCGGACTCGCTCCGGAGATTATTCAGGCAGTCAAAGATGGGCATATCCGTCGTTTCTTCGTTATCGCTGGCTGTGATGCACCTGGAAAAGGCGGAAACTATTATCGCGAGCTAGCCACTTCGCTGCCTAACAATACCGTGATTCTAACCACATCATGCGGTAAATTCCGCTTCAATGATGTGGATTACGGTACAGTCGGGGATACAGGGATTCCCCGTTATATCGATTTGGGGCAGTGTAACAACTCCGGTTCAACCGTGAAAATTGCAATGGCTCTTGCGGACGCTTTTGGCTGTTCAGTCAATGAGCTTCCTGTCAGCATTGTCCTGTCCTGGTTTGAGCAAAAAGCAGTGGCGATCCTGCTGGGGCTGTTCAGTTTGGGTATTCAGGACATTCGAATTGGACCCAAACCCCCAGAATTTATCTCGGCTGGAGTATTGGATGTGCTTGTTGACATGTTTGGCTTGAAGCTGATCACCACAGCAGAGGAAGATATGAACGCCATGCTGTCGTTGTCATAGGGGGTCAGAAATTGAATCGATCATAAAAGAGATTATGGAAGAGCCTGCGGAAGCAGGCTCTTTGCTTTCTTCAGGTGAGTTTAGGTCCATGTACCCTGCTCATATGGTAATGAAATGAAAGGAAAATTAGTTTGAATATCCTATTGAAGTTCGATCATGGAAATGGGTATATAGATAAGGACACATCATAAAACTCGGGTTTACCGCAGCATAAGGAGAAGGGACATATGAATGACAGGCAATTCGAACAGATCTTGAAACTTGCAGGTGGAAAGGGGAATATCAGGCAGGTCAAGCGGGATGAGCAATCAACAATACTGATGTTGGAGGATCACAGCAAAGTAGATATGTCAGCGCCTGATGCAGTCGATCTAGAAACAATAATTCGGATAACAGGTGCAGAATGCTTCTTGGTGATTAAAGATGAAACCTCTTCTTATTACCGTCTATTAAGGGACATGGGTAAGCCAGAGAGCATACAGGATCATCCCGAACGCAAAGAGAGGCATACATACCGCAAATCGTTTTCATTATTAGAGTTTATATCTGATGTGTTTAGACCCATAATGCCTGCCATTTTGGGAGCAGCGGTCTTCAAGATTGTGCTTGCAGTCATAACGCTGATTAGTACGTACGGTTTTTCGGAACCCTCATCGTTTCTACAGAGTCAGACATTTATGATATTGAAATCGATTGGGGAGAGCGCCTTTTATCTGCTGCCGGTACTGGCAGCTATCAGTACTGCCCGGCAGTTAAAGAGTAATATTTACGTTGCTGCAGCTATCGGCGGATTGATGTTTTACCCACAAATGAGTTATTTACTGTCAGGTCAGGAAGAAGTTCATTTTATGGGTGTGCCGATGGTGTCGCAGGCAGCCTTTTTCTCAGCGACTCTCTGGATGATTTTAACGATCTCTGCGGCGTCTTATGTAGAAAGGGCAGTTGAACGATTCAGTCCCAAGGTGCTGCAAGGCATTCTGGCTCCGGCATTAACCCTTGGAATTTTGGTCCCGCTGGTTCTGCTGTTGCTGGGTCCACTCGGTTCATGGATTGACAAGCGGATGCCCGCTGCTGTCGATTCCTTGCTCATGGATGCGCCTGTAGTGGCTGTGATGCTGCTGGGAGCGGCATTTGCATTCATGCTGTTTGCCGGATTGCATTATTGGCTGGTTCCCCTAATGCTTAATGAACTGATGACCAACGGATTCTCCGTGATCATTCCTGCAATGTTTGTTGCTTTTACTGCTCAGGCGGGGGCTGCACTGGCTGCAGGTCTGCGCAGCAGTCAGCCCGGGTTTAGAAAGCTGGCATTCTGGGCGACAGGAACGGCTCTATTGGGCGTTCTGGAGCCTGCACTCTATGCCGTCAACATGAGAAGAATGGCTTCTTTTGGTGCAGCACTAATAGGTGGAGCTATAGGCGGACTGTATTTCGGCATCGTGTCCGTAAAATCCTTTGCTTTAAGTGAATCAGCAAGCCTGCTGGAAATCCCGTCATTCATGGAAGATGGCACGCTGAACTTGCTGCATACCTGCATTGGTCTGCTCTTGGCCTTCGCCGTCTCAGGTGCACTCACATACTGGCTTGAAGGTAGAGCATCACATACCAAACATGTGTAACGTGTAGAAATTTAATATGCTTTGCATTATAATCTTGGCTGTTTGGTAAGAGAATTTTCAATATGTAATCGAAGCTTAACGTCTAATTATTGCTCCATGAGATAGACAACTTTCCTCATATTGGGCCCTGGAATTTCCTGAATTATAGTTAGTTGTCTACGCCCCCAGTGATGACTGCACATAGTATGTGGAGAAATATCACGGAGGTGAGTTATTTGATCAATCATCATGGGAAACGGATTTGTAGACGTAAATTCAAAAAACATGTACATTGCGGTGTGAAAGTTAAGGTTGTGAAGGTTAAACCTAAAGTTATAGTTAATGCACCACAAGGCGTACCAGGGATTCCTGGTCCAATAGGACCGATAGGTCCCAAAGGGGCCACTGGTGCTCAAGGGATACCGGGGCCAGTCGGATTGCAAGGGATTCCTGGTATACAAGGACCCGTGGGTCCGGTTGGTGCGGTAGGAGCAGTGGGCCCAGCAGGACCTACTGGCCTCGTGGGTCCAGCAGGTCCTGTCGGCCCTGCAGGTGCAACTGGAGCAACAGGTCCTGCCGGTCCAACGGGGGCTGGAATCTCCGATTTCCTGAGTGTTTTCCGGGCTGATCCCGGCACAGGTACGGACACCGTTCCAGGAAACTCACCAATTACGTTGACTGGTGTTTTGGCTAACGTGGGTGGTGCCTTTACCTTCGTGCCGCCATCTTCAACGATAACCATCAATGAAACAGGAAGTTATTTTATCTCTTTCTCCATTCATAATCAGGGCAATGCCGATTTCAACCTTACAGTGAATGGGACGCCCATCACACCTGTTCCTTTCACAGGTAATGGCGGAGGCCCCATATCTGCTGAAGTTATTATTACGGTCACAACAGTTCCGACAACGATTCAACTGGTCAATGCGAATGCAACTCCTGCACAGTTGCATAACAATCTGAATACCACGGTGACTATTCTTAAACTGACTCCTTAATGTCGATTCACGATATAGTCTATGTCAGCATAAAAACTAAAGTATATGCCTTTTATCCAGTCCATAAGTCTATTTATTCAGAAGTTAGTATGGATGGCTAGGGATTCTGGAGCGGCGGGATGCTGTTGTTCAATAGACATGACCGCTGCTCTTTTTCTTTTCATAGCCGAGACCTAAGTGAGGGAATTGACTCTAGATTGGGAGAATTGTTATTGAAGGGATTTCTTAATAAACCTCAGATCCTGTAATTGGTGTATGAGAGACAAGCTCAATGGGGCTATAGCAGCTGATACAAAAAGACATCCATTGGTTAGCCTACGGATAGCAGTGATCAGGCTCGAACAAAATCGTGTTGTAAGATATCAATAGTATATGGTGCAGAGCTTGGAATGTTACGGTTGATATGGCTGGAGAGCGGATGCCTCATCGATCTTATAATTGCCGGTAACGGATGAACCCTCGCGACATTAAACCTCTAATGCCCGCAACTTGCGCTGCTGATAATCAAGAAGGGCTTCGTATAACAATTGCTCGTTAAAGTCAGGCCACATGACATCCGTAAACCACAGCTCAGCGTAGGCAACCTGCCATAATAAAAAGTTGCTCAGCCGTTTCTCACCGCTTGTCCGTATCAATAGATCCGGTGCAGGATTTTGCCCGGTGTACAGAAACTTCTCGAGCTCCTGTTCAGAGATGTCCGGTATGTTTTTGTTTTCTTCTATACATAATTTAACGGCTTGAACAATATCGCTTTTCCCACCATAGTTCATGGCGAAGTATACATTCATCCCGCTATTGGTCTCGGTCAGCTCAACTACCTTGCGCATGGCCTCCTGTGTTTCAAGGGGGAATCTGGATATATCACCTATAAAATTGATTTTAATGTCATGTTGATTCAGTTCCTGAACGGTAGTATCCTGTACAAATTCGACAACCAGGCTAATGATATAATCGACTTCCTCTTTTGGTCTTTTCCAATTCTCCGTGGAAAATGCATAAAGGGTGAGAGATGCGATCCCGTTTCGATGGCACATGCCTATCGTTTCACGCATCGTCTGCATGCCGGCATAATGGCCTGCACTTCTCGGGAGCCCTCTTCTCGTGGCCCAGCGTCCATTTCCATCCATCATTATTGCAATATGTTTAGGGAGGTTACTGTTCCAGTCTATCTTATTCCTGATATCATGATCTGCCTTATGTAAACGGAGCCATTTCATTGGATATTCCTCCTACATGGTCTGCTTGGGGAACAATGCTGTCTGGGCTAATGAGTAATAAGTCTGTTGTCCACCATGGTTTCCAGAATTTATAATTATTATATAGGAATGGATTGGAAGTTGAAACGAAAATCGTAAGAAAGGAACGTGTCCTTATGTCCGCATGGACTGATCTTTTTGAGAATAGAACACATTCGCTCGTTATGTATCCAGATTCTACAGACGACTATTCATCGCCGAGTTGGATGGGGGGGAATGCACCCGCTTTTTTTGATGATAACGCCGCATTCGCATTTCTGCGTGAGCAGAATTATCTGTTTTATCTCAGTGTGACTCTTCCTGACACAAACTCTAAGGGACCTGTACCAGGCAAGGAGATGATCTCTGTATTTGTACCAGCAGAATATGAGAGATACCTGGAGAACAATAGATATCCAACCTGTGATATCCAGGTGTTTCTGCATCCTGCTTCCCCTGAAAGTGCACTGGAAACCTACACCAATCCTGCATTGGTTAAGCACAGCCTAACCGAGTGGACATGGGTTGAAGATGGAGCTGTAACAGATGAGCCGTGCTTGGTCAGAATTGGAGGCACTCCGAGGCTCATTCAGCAGGAGGACAGTTACTTCACAGCTTTGCATCAGGACGGATACGAATTTTTCATCCAGATTGACGAAGAGGGGTATGCGGATGGGATGGTGGAAGAGTATGTCTTTGGTTATGGGGCATTGTACTTGTTCGCCAACTTCGATGACGGGAAATGGATCGATCCCATTGCTGGTTTTTGGCAGTATTCGTAGTTTCGATGGCAAAGCAACATATCTCGTGCATATTGTGGGTTATCATTCAGGAAGTAAACAGATCCATATTTATCTATCGGTTATCCCACAAAAGCCTGTCCATTTGCTGATTGAAAGAGCTTTCATTTCATCCGTATACTAGAGGTGTCAATGGGTTGGATGCCTTAATCAGGCGTTCATCTTCAAATAGGAAAGGATGATATGAAATGGGCAGATTAACTGGAAAAGTTGCAATTATAACTGGTGCCGCTAGTGGTATGGGATTGGCAGGAGCGCAATTGTTTGCCAGAGAAGGCGCGAAGGTTGTCGCTACCGATGTTGCTGTTGGAGCCTTGGAGGAACAGGTTAAACAGATTGTGGCCAAAGATGGGGAAGCCATTGCCTTGAAGCTGGATGTATCGAGTCCGGAATCATGGAACGCTGTTGTGGAAGAAACGGTAGAGAAATACGGCAAAATAGATATTCTGGTCAACAATGCCGGAATTCACATAGCCAAGGGGATCTTGGAGGCAGAGCTGGACGATTGGGAGAAGGTCATGTCCATTAATGGTACAGGCGTATGGCTAGGTATGAAGGCGGTTATCCCTTACATGCAGAAGAATGGACAAGGCTCTATTGTTAATACATCGTCCATCGCTGCAATCATTGGAGGCATCGCAGACGCTCAGGGCGCAGCCTATAGTGCTTCCAAAGGCTCTGTACGTTCACTGACCAAACATGGTGCACAGTGGTTTGCGAAAGACAACATACGGGTTAACTCTGTACATCCTGGTGCTGTATTTACCGGCATGGTCGAAAAAGCAGGCATCAAATCACAAGTGGAGATGGGTGAGCATTACAAAAATCTCGCGCCTTTGCCTCCACATGCCGGAGAATCCATGGATATCGCTTATGCCTATCTGTTCCTGGCTTCAGATGAATCGAAATTTATCACAGGCATTGAGCTCCCTGTGGATGGCGGATGGATTAGTAACTAGACCATATGAACATACGGCAGTAATTCGGAGGTACCAGTCTCATGAGGAATGAGGCTGGTACCTCTTTTATATGGACAAGCCTGGTTTATGACCATGGGCCGGGGCAAGATTTGAGCGATAAACCTCATTCGAGCGATTCATACGAGTAAATTCCAATAACTGCTCGGCCATGTAAGTGGAGCTGTATTTGAAGTTGCTCTGTACCCAGCCCGTAATAAGACCCAGAACGGCATTAGCCTGATAGCAGGCGAGGAGTTCCTTGTCGATTCTGGGATCCGGAGATATATCTGTTACATCCTGCAAGTACAGGGTGATGAGCGTTTCATAGAGTGTGTCCCGGAATTCTCTAGGCATTTGGGAATGAACAAGCAAGGTATAAAAGCTGGAATTAAGAAGCACATGGTCGAAGATTTTGATAGCCGAAGCATTCAAATCCTTGATCTCAAAATCATGGTAATGTACATATGGAGCTCGGTAGGCAGCTATCAGATCATCAATCACATCAGTCAAAATCTCACGTAGCAAGTCTTCTTTGTATACATAATGTTTGTAAAAGGTGCTGCGATTTAATTCGGCAGATTTGACAATATCGGTGATGGTGATGCCCTCCAGTGGTTTGCGTGACATCCATTCTAGCAAGGAAGCCTTGAGCGCCTGTTTGGATTTGTAAATTCTTCGATCTGTATCTGATTCGGACGCAGATTTATGCATATACATACCCTCCTTTACTTATCAATAATACTTCTAATATGTTGTTGATTTTTTTGACCTACAAGACAATTATGTGAAAATCTGGTGAATTTGAATGTGTATATAGCCCATAACATGGCATCCTCCATTATAATAAACCAAAACGAACGGGGAGATGAACTCCAGTTGAGAAAAGGAATACTTATTGCAGCCTTATTCATTACGGTCGTTGGCTTAGGAATATATTTGATCGCTGATAATATGCTGAAAAAAGAAGCAGGCCCTCCTGAATCAACCAATGTTAAAGAATTGGTATACGATATCAGTACAGGCAAGGTCGAAACAAAATCGGCCTCCATCAATGCTACCCAGTTGGTCGTTACCGGCAAGGATGATCAAACGAAAACCTATACTCTGCCTGAAGAGGAGTTTTTCCTTTCGATTGCGCCGTACATCGAGCAGACTCATCCATGTGCTGTTCATAGCTTGACGGGTTGTCAGGGGGAGATGAAGAACAAAGAGTTCCTAGTCACAATTCATGACTCTGAAGGTAATACGTTTACGAAAGAAGAACCGATGAAAACCGGAAAGAACGGGTTTATGGATCTGTGGTTACCGAGGAACAGAACATATCTGATCCGTCTTGTACATGACGGGAAGGTTGCGGAATCCCAGCTTTCCACATATGAGCAGGACAATACCTGCATCACTACAATGGAACTGAACTAACATTCGCATTCCGTTACAATAGGGGCACGATGATATATGATGGAAGGCTTGCACGGTAGATGAATAATACTACAGATCTGGCATGCAATGATGCTGGTTGAGAAGAGTCCACGGGGAACCAGGGACTCTTTTTCTTTTTATTCTCATAATAGGCACAATAGCAGAATCTGCAGCCAGCCCGTTATCGCTTTTTTATTGACAAAATGTGATTTCTGTCGCATAATCCAATATGTGATAATGATAATTATTATCAGAGCCAATACATATAAACAGGGGAGATTACAGTACATGAAAAAAAGCTTGAACGGACTACTATTATTGTTGGTTTTTGCTCTTACATTAGCAGGATGCGGTTCTGCAAGCACTAGCTCGAACGGATCAGCTGCGGATGCAGGTGAAGGTAATGCTTCTGACAACACGCAGACGGAAGCGGCTTCCGGCCCTGTTACCGTTAAACATAAACGTGGAGAACTGACGCTGGACAAGCCGGCAGAGCGCGTGGTTACACTGGAATGGACCTATACGGAAGATGTGGTTGCACTGGGCGTTCAGCCAGTAGGTAATGCCGACAACGCCAACTACAAAGTTTATGTTACTCCTGAAGCAGCCCTGGATGACAGCGTGACAGATATTGGTACACGGAGTGAGCCGAATCTGGAAGCTATTGCTGCATTGAAACCAGACCTCATCATTGCCAATGCAGATAACAATAATGCAGTCTACGATCAGCTTAATGCAATCGCACCAACGATGGAATTCGACCCTTATGAAGGCGATGGCTATAACTATGACAAAATGACAGATATCTTCAATAACATTGCCATTGCTCTTGGCAAAGAGGACAAAGCGAAGCAAGTACTGGATGAACTTGATCAACATTATGTAGAAGCCAAAGAAAAACTGGCTGCTGCAGGCAAAGAAGATTTCCACTTTGCTCTAACCCAAGCATTCACGTATCAAAATGCAGCTAGTCTGCGTATGTTCACGGACAACTCGGTCGTTATTGGTACATTGGACAAAATCGGTTTGGTAAACGACTGGCAGCCTGAAAAGCTCGAAGGCTATGGCTTCTCCACAGTAGGAATTGAATCCTTATCTGATGTACAGGACAGTAACTTCATTTATATTACACAGCCGGATGATGACGTTTTTGGCACAGCCATGAAAGATAACTCGGTTTGGAACGGACTGAATTTTGTGAAGGAAAACCGCCTATATCAACTGGATAGCACAACATGGACATTCGGTGGACCAATCTCCTCCAAAGTGCTGGTTGACGGAGTTGTTGAGGCGATTACCAAATGAGTTCAGTTCAGGGAGCTAGGCCAGCGTTGAACTGGCGCACAATAAGCATATATGGGGGCGGTCTAACCGCTCTCATCGTGCTTTTTTTTGTAAGTCTTTGTTATGGAGAGGCTTCCATTCCATTGAGTACAGTCTGGGATGCTCTTACAGGCAGACAGAACTCATTGGAGCACAATATGATCTGGGATTTGCGTATGCCGCGTACAGTTATCGGCATTATCGCAGGCGGTGCGTTAGCTGTGGCCGGAGCACTCCTGCAGACGATCACCCGTAATCCCTTGGCAGCATCAGACACGCTGGGCATTAATGCAGGGGCCTACTTTATCGTCGTGCTGGGAGCGATTCTCTTTCCGGGGGTGCTCAATCAGTCACCTTTTCTGTTCGCAGCTCTTGGGGGTCTGCTTGCGGCATTTGCAGCTTATTTCATGGGCGGGGGACGACGATCAAGTCCGGTTCGACTTGCGTTGTCCGGTATGATCGTGTCAATGGTGCTTGGCTCATTTACAAGCGCACTGCATATTTTCTTCTCCATGGAAACGCAGGGACTATTCCTATGGGGTTCAGGAACACTCGTCCAGAATGACTGGAGCGGTGTCGCTTATGCTTGGCCCTGGGTTGTGGGCATAACCATTCTGGCGCTAATATTGTCCAGACAGTGGGATATGCTGGGGCTGGATGAATCAACGGCGTCCTCTTTGGGTCAAAGGGTTGGCCTGGCTCGTGCCGGTGGATTGATTATCGCGGTTTTGCTGGCTGCTGTCATAGTCAGTGTCATCGGGCCAATTGGTTTCGTGGGTTTGGTTGCACCTCACCTGGTCCGATTGAGTGGAGTACGCTCTAACCGATTACTGCTGCCCGGTGTGTTTATATGGGGAGCGGCTCTCCTGGTTGGCGCTGACGTGCTCGCCAAGATGGTACATAACTCCAGCATGGAGCTGCCGACAGGGGCTGTCATGGCGATTATTGGAGCACCGTGGCTGATCTGGCTGGTACTTACACGCATGAAAGCAGCGAACGGTTCAGGGATGTCGTCTTCCATGAGCACAGGTGCACCATCGCGTCGCTTTGCGTTCGGCCCGATGGCAGTATTGTTCTCGGTCGTAACTATAGCGCTTATATTGCTCAGTACGATGTTTGGCGGTATGCGAATTCCGCTGGCGGATCTGTTGCCGAGTTTATTCCAATCGGATGGACTGTTCTCGGCGGTGATCCAGCTTCGAATTCCGCGTACGCTTGTTGCTGCAGGTGCTGGAGCTGCACTGGCGATCAGTGGTGTGCTCATTCAGATGGCCGTGCGTAATCCGCTGGCGGATGCTTCCATCGTCGGTGTGTCCTCCGGGGCAGGGCTCGGAGCCATGATGGTCATTATTTTATGGCCGGGTCTTCCAATATATCTGCTGCCCATCGCAGCCATCATCGGTGCAGCTATTGCGGCAGTGGTTGTATTCTCCCTCTCCTGGAAGAAAGGACTTAATCCGTCTGCGGTTGTGCTGCTGGGGATCGCCATGTCGGCCATTGCTGGAGCGGGAATTCAGATCCTGATTGTTCGTGGCGCCGTATACGGCAGCAGCGGATATATCTGGCTGACAGGTAGTACCTATGCCCGTACATGGGATCAGGTGAAGGTTATCGGTTTATTTTTGGTTGTTCTGGTTCCGCTGGCCTGGTGGCTCGCCCGTCGATTCGAACTGTTGGTATTCGACGACAACAGTGCATCAGGACTTGGACTAGGCGTGCGCCGAACAAGATTGCTCGCCATGACGACAGGAGTACTGCTGGCAGCAGGTGCTGTTGCTTGTGTAGGAACCGTCGGGTTTATCGGTCTGATTGCCCCGCATATGGTACGGCTGCTGACAGGACATAAGTTAAGACGGTCAATGTTTTTATCCGCACTCGCAGGTGCAGTGATGCTGGTGCTCGCTGATACGATCGGCAGAACCGTCATGGCGCCGACAGAGATTCCGTCCGGAATCCTTATTGCCCTGATTGGAACACCGTACTTCCTTTACCTGATGTACCGTTCCAACTGGCACAGACCAATGAAATAAAGCACATATTCTAATGCGAAATCGAATTTGGAACGCGAAAAAGCCCGCTCACGCAGCGGGCTTTTGTTGTTGATTTATGTTCATTGCGATCATGTGCACACTATGCTTTCTGATCAACTTGGAACTGGCTTAATTCTTCCTCAAGCTTGTTCGACAACTGACTCAATTGCTCGGATAATTCCGCAACCTGCTGGATACTGTCCAGTTGTTCCTGTGTACTTGCACTGACCTCTTCGGTAGAGGCTGAATTTTCTTCGGTGGTGGAGGAGATGATTTCGAGTGCCTGGACAATCTCATCCTTGTGTTTATGGACGCTGGAGGTGTTGTTGCTGATCTGCAGCATGCGCATTCTCAATTCCTCCAGATCTTTATTGATGCTGTAGAACACCTGCTTGGTGCCTTCGACAGACTTGGCATTTTCCTCTGCAATCAAGAGGCCGTGGGCCGTGTGTTCTACGGATGTCTTCGTTTTATCTTCGATTTGGCGAACCTTTTTGCTAATCTCCTCTGTTGCCATCGCCGTCTGCTCGGCCAGTTTGCGAACTTCCCCTGCGACCACGGCAAAACCTCGTCCCTGTTCTCCTGCACGTGCAGCTTCGATGGAAGCGTTGAGTGCAAGCAGGTTGGTTTGGGTTGCGATCTGATGGACGGTGTCCACGATACCGGAGATTTCATGACGGCTTAGATCAATATCATGGATAATGGTTGACATGGCCTGGGTTGAATGGTGGTTCTCCTCTGCCCATTTGGATAACTGATTCAATACTTCCAATCCTCGTTCGCTTTGTTCTGCGGAAGCTTGAACTTTGGTCTCCATCGTTTGGACATCACTTGAAATATCGTCGATTTGACCTGATAATGATCCGGTTTTTTGCAAAATGTTCTCGGATTCAATGGACTGATAATTGGTTGCATTGGCAATTTCGTTAATTGCTGTTGCCGTATCATTCATCGTTACGGCCGTCCGAGCGGAAATGGATTGCAGATCCTTGGAGGATTGGCCTAAAACTTGGGCTGTTGCCCCAACCATCTGAATCATGCTCTGAATTTTCTGCACCATGTTGAGCATACCTTGTGAGATTTGACCAATCTCGTTGCGGGATGCTGTATCAAACTGGACGGTCAGATCTCCCTGTTCCACAAGCTTGATTTTTTGCAGCAGTTTCGGGATGGATCTTAGCAGATATCTCAGGGTGATATAACTGATGAACACAAGCACGATGGCGGCTACAGCAAAACCTATAATGGTGATCCACGTAAAGGCTTTTAATTCTTCGAGCACTTCATGCTCCCAAATGGTCAAACCTACAGACCATCCGGTATCTGCGCTGGTGGCATACCCGATATAACGGCCTTCACCGTTGTCATCAATCAGTTGAATTCCGGATTCACCGGCCATCATTTTCTTGCCGATCTCACCCAAATCTCCTGGACTTTCGTTAATCTTTTCCTTGAGCACCTTGGCCTCGTCCGGGTGATATAAAATGTCACCGGTCTTAGAGGCCAAAATGGAATAGCCTGTGCTTCCAAGGGAGTAGCTCTCCATAATGGCGGGAATATCCTTGAATGCAATATCTGCCGCAGCCAAACCGATCAACTCGTTGTTGTCATCCTTAATCGGATAGAATATGCCCATTAGGATATTACCTGTAGCAATATCGGCATAGGGTTCGGAGAAGTATAAGCCATCGGCTTCAACAGCCGGTTTATAATACGGACGATCCTGAATCACAAATTCAGAGTCGGACGCTGCACCATCGTGTTGGAGCCAGAAACCTTTTCCATCAATGCCCGCGATCCAAGCATCTACAAAAGATGGCTCTTCCTTCACGATGGCTGCAAGTGTAGCTTGGGTTTCGGCAGCATAGGGTGATGTTGTGGCGGTAGAAGCAGATTCAGTGGTTTGAATATACTGCCTGAATAAGTTATTGGTGGACATCTGCTTAACCAGAGATCCTTTTTCCTTAAATAAAGCATCGAACTGGGCTACAATGGCCTGCGTTTTCGTTTGCAGCATCAATTCCTGCTGTTTCACAAGGATGCTTCGAGTACTGGTAAATATAAATGTTCCCAGGATGGAAAAGACGACAACAATGATGGCCAACAACATGATAGACAGTGTATTGGCGATGCTTGATGTCCGGGTCCCTCTTTTTCTAAATAACTGTGCCATGCTGCCAACTCCCCAAGATTGATATTGAGCTGAACCGCTCTTATTTTTTATTTCGGTATTTCGATTCTGTTTCGATAGAGGATGGGGAAATACAGTACATCTCCGCATGACAGCAGTAAAAAGCACCCGTTCCCTAATAAGGAATTGGTGCTTTTTGCTGAGGATTAGTTCGAGATCAACAGACGGCTGTTTTCCACAGCTTGCAGTGCCTGCTCCAGTTGTTCCCGGTCCTGGACAAGCGCAAGACGGACATATCCTTCCCCTGAAGGACCAAAAGCACTACCAGGTGTCACGATGACGCCCGCCCGGCTGACCAGATCCATGGCGAATTGCTCGGAGTTGTAATAATGAGCCGGAATCCGCGTCCAGATAAACATGGTGGCATCGGGCTTAGCGATTTCCCATCCGAGTCTGCTGAATCCTTCGCAGAGAATGTCTCGACGTTCCTCATAGATGGCCCGTACCCGGCCTACATCACTCTGATCACCTGTAATGGCGGCAATTGCTGCCTTCTGAATGGGAAGGAACATGCCGTAATCCATATTGGATTTCAGCTTTTTCAACATGGAGACGACGGCTGCATTACCTAAGCAAAATCCGATTCGAGCCCCAGCAAGCCCGTAGGTTTTGGACAGGGAATTGAATTCAACGCCGACATCCATAGCTCCAGGGAAGGCAAGAAAGCTTCCACATGATTTCCCGTCAAACACAAGTTCACTATACGCATTGTCATGGAGGACAATGATATCATATTTTTTGGCAAATGCGATCAAGTCCAGATAGAACTGTTCCGGTGCCATGGCTGTTGTTGGATTGTTGGGATAGGATACCAGCATGAATTTGGCTCTCTGCGCGATCTCTTCCGGGATCTCTTCCAGCTGAATCACATATTGATGTTCTTCCTTTTGTGGCATGTAGTACAGCTCAGCTCCCGCCAGAAGCGGCCCGTCCGCAAATACCGGATAGCAGGGATCCGGAACTAGAACAAGATCGCCTTCATCCACGATGGATAATGAGATATGTGCCAGGCCCTCTTGTGAGCCAAGCAGAGAGCAAACTTCGGTTTTGGGGTCCAGATCGACCTGATACCTGCGCTTGTACCACTCACTGACAGCTTTCAGCAGCTCACTTTGGTCATTGATGGCATAGGTGTAATTCTGAACATCAGCTGCCGCTTCACATAGAGCCTGGATAATATGTTGCGCTGGCGGGGTGTTGGGTGCGCCTACACTCAGATCAATGACGCCGAGCCCCTGTTCCAGACGTTGTCGCTTAATTTCAGATAATCGTGTAAATATTCCTTCATTAAAGTGGTTCATTCGTTTGGCAAATTGCATGCTGTGGTTCCTCCAGTCTGTTCAAACGCTTATTTCTATAATAGATGGGCGAGAGGCAAATGAGAAGAGACGTGGACGAACTCTATCTATACAGCCTAAATTGCACTTCTCAAGGCGGTCTTCTTCATTTACAATTACAGGAAAAACAGAAGGAGGGGGTCTAAAAATGAGTGAACCTTGGACGGCGTCGATGAGCGGCGTTCCCTGGAACACAGCGAAAATGGACAATGCGGTTAAGCAGCTGCGGAATCGGGCTACCATTTCTTTTGTAGTCGGAGCAGACGTGATGGAAGATGTTGCGGAATTGGACAAACGGGTATTTTCCAAACGGCCTGATCTGATCCTGAAGATTACGAATGTGGAGGAGAAGGGACGGTACACGGAAGAGTTTTGGAAGATCATTGCCGAATTAAAATATGTGAAAGCTTTGGAATTGGACCTGAAACAGAAACAGGATTTGAGTGTACTTGGTGCGCTGCAGCGATTGGAGTTTTTGAATATACGGGCAGCCAAAACGCAAAATCTGGAGTTCCTCCGACAGTACAAGCAGCTGCAGTATCTTTCTCTCAGCGGAAAATTTGATGATTTGGCTCCGATTGAGGACTGTATTCGGTTGAGCACATTGGTGTTGAACTGTACCATCGAGACACTGGATTTTGCCTTGGACCTGCCGTTCATTGAATATCTGGCCATTGATAATGGTGCCTTAAATGGTCCTCTGGATGTACTTGCTGACTCAAACATTCGTATGCTGAGACTGTCATCTGTACGGAATCTGACTCATATTGATGAACTGAGCGCATTGCATCATCTGGAGTTTTTGCACCTGTCACTGCCCAAAGTCGAGCGGCTGTGCGATTTTTCAGGTATGAAAAACCTGCGGCAGCTGGAATTGGATTTTATGAAATCACTACAGTATATAGACAACCTATGGACTATGGAGCACTTGGAGGTGCTGGTGCTGAAAGAAATACATAAGGGAATAAAGGCAGAAGCTTTCGAGCGTTTGACCGAAATGCCAAGTCTGCGGCAGGTGGATTTTCGTTTCATTGATCAGGGCAAAGGCCGGATTGCAGCCATGCGCAAACAAATGATGGATGCGGGAAAAGAACATCTTCTTTATGAGAATATTCCTGAAGAACAACGCATTTCCTCCACGGCTCTTGTGCACCTGTCCAAAATTCTCATGTGATATATTAGCAAACGCCCGCTTTCTAAGCGGGTGTTTGCTTTATATAGGCTCTTAAGGTTTCCCCGCTCCTCACACCTGGCTATCCATGATTCGAGGAGATGAACGGGTCATCGCCCGCATGACGCTTGCGATACTCTCCCGGGGTCAGTCCGTATCGACGCTTGAACATGCGGATGAAGGAGTTTACGTTCTGATAACCGACCTGCATGGCAATATCCTGAATTCGCAGATCCACATTGACCAGCAGTTCCTTGGCCCGCTCAACACGAAGATTATTGAGATATTCGCTGAAGTTGATGTTGGTCTTTTCCTTGAAAATGCTGGAGAGATACCCCGGCGTGAGATTCAGCTTGTCGGCAACAAGATTCAGATTAATATCCTCCCCATAATGATGGTTCAGATAATCGAGCACAAAGCTGATAACGGGATCTTTCGTTTCCAATTGGCTGCTGATCGCCGAGAGGATCGGTTGAATCTGCGACTGAAGCCATGTCCTGTATTGCTCTATGGAATAAAATCCAGCAAACGGATCACCAGAAGGAGAGGCGTGAATTCCGCCTTCCATGCTTGTCAAATTCAGCTTCATCACCGTCTTACCGACCTGCTCTATTGCACCAAGAGCAAATGTCCGAAAATCCTCTGCGGCTGCGTCCTTGTGTCTCAGCTGCTCCAGCTGGCGATCCAGCCAGGCAAACACAGCCTGCTCCTTGCCTGATTGCAGCAGATCATGCAGTTCCTCCCCGTAAGTCACCTTGACATGAAACGAGCTGGATGAAGAGGCTCGTGGCTCGACAATAACCTGGGTTTCTCCGTTTAGTCTTCGTTCCTTGAGCAGAGTGGACAGATTCCCATACGCATCGGTAAACGGAATATCCCCCGAGTATACCGGGCTTACCGCAATGGTCAGGTACAGGCATTCTTCAGCAGCAAGCAGTTTCTTCAGCGTATCGAGCGCCTGCAGGATACCGCTCTGCGGACCGGGATCGAATAGAAGCAGGAGTAATTGATCCTGTTCAGGCTGAAGTGCAACGCTGTTATTCGGATTGCTGGTGAACAGGCTCTGAATTAATTTCCACAATAGGAGGGTGTGCTGTTCCAATTCATCGGGCCGGTCTTTGAAGCCAACCTTGAATAAAATGGCCACGTAGGGATGTTCGGGCTGCCGAACCTCCTCAAGATCTGCCAGATGTGAGCTGAGCGGGATGTTCTTGACTTTATGCGTATAAGCGAACTGCCGCACCAGAGAGTTCTTCTGCGCAAGATCGCTTTGAATGAATCGATTGCTCTCCAGAATGGTACTTAGACGGTCACCGATCATGGCGAATTCCTTTACTCTGCTCAACTTGTCTGTCCCGCTTCCGGAATTTCGGTCAAGAGCGGCAATAAGGTGCTGCAGCGGCTGATTTAACCTCAGACTGAACAGCAGGGAGGAGAGTATACTGATCAAAATGGCAGCGCCGAGCAGTACCGTAAGCAGCAGCTGCATGCCCCGCATCTCCGCCGCAATCACTGAGGCCTGGGTGACTCTCACATAGGTGAACCCGGTCTGCTTGCCTTTTTCATAGAAGTAATACTGATCTCCAATGCGTTCATGTCTGCTTCCCTCTATAGGCAGCGAAGGATTATGAAGTTTCTCTTCTGTGGTAGTGAACAATAAACGCCCCTCACTATCCAGGATGTAGAACGGATTATGGCTGCCATCTCCATACGTATCCTGCATGCGCTGCGGATTCAGCATCACAATGCCGTACACTTCCTCATAGGGGATGGCTTTCATCATGACAGGCATCAGCTCTCCCAGAGAGCGGGACGAATGGACAGTTTTTTCTGTAAAAGCTGCTGCAGGCATCACTTTCAGGAACTGGTTGCTCATCGTTTGGCTTTTCCAGTAATCCGGCGAGTACGCTTCACTGTAATAATATTTGCCGAACATGTCGGCTGCGCTGCTAAGGCCTTCCTTCTCCAGCACATAGTCCTCCTGCTTGAAATAAAGAATGAAATTGTCGATATGCAAAAAAGGATTGGTATACAGGGTAGAGAGGTCCGCTTTCACTTCAGCAGGGATATCGTAACGACGGTTGTCCTTAAGGTGGCTCAAAATGCCCAAGTTGGCTGTCCAGGTATCCGATTGAATGAGGGCCAGAATCATGTTCTGGGTCAGCCGGAAGTGATTCTCATATCCTTCGACGGTCTGTGCGAGGCCCAGTTCATTTTGTCTTACCATCTCCTGATAAACTTTATTGCTAAGGTACAGATGGGAGAACAGATTAAATGAAGCCAAAATCAGGATGACACTGAGGAAGCTCAGCATTAGCTTAACAAACAGGCCGTTCAGCGCAAATCGGTTTGTAAGCAGTTCCTTCATTATGACATTCCCCCCTCGAATACAGCCGCAGATCAATGGTCTAATCTAATCATAGCGGCATAAAGCTGACACAAACAATATACACTTTTACTGATTTATACGCGGATATCTGGAAAATAGCAGTAGAGGGAAATGTTATATAACATGTAGATAGCGCTTACCATAAAAGGTTTGTTATAATAAAGGGATAATTCCAGGATTTAAAGAGAAGTTATCTTACATAATAAAATCCTTTAACGATGCTTTTGTGTGATCGTAATGAAGGATGACTCGCTGAGATCATGCACAATAGCCTCATTTCCCAGCTTCAAGATGTGGAGTAGAAGAATATTCTCACTGGAGGAAATTAATGAAACGTTCTTACCTGTTATTGGTGATTTTATTAACGCTAAGTGCATGTGAACAAGCTAATACGAGTGATAACGACAGTAATGATACTTCTGTTTCCAGAGGAATCAATGTTAATAATGCTAAAGATGGAGAAGTTTCTCCCAACACTAAAGAAAATTCATCGAAAGACTCCTCCCATTTTTTAGCTGAAGACGACAGAAGTCTATCCGCTCTGGATACTGATGCGGCCTATAAAATGTGTACAGAAGCGCTAACTGAATATTACAAGGCGATTTGGAACGGCTCCGACATTGAACTGGATCGGTATATCGATAATGAAAACCTTAAGCAATATACGCAAAAAAAGATTTCATCTCAATTTAATTTGTTTCGCAAAAACAACCTCACTCATAATCAAGTGACAGGCGTTGATATTAGTGCCGGAAAAGTTGAACATGTTAGAGAAGGTGAGGATTTTTTCTATTTTAAATTAGAGGCACGCATTAAGAAGGATGTGGGTAGCTTTGCTGAACCTACTGAATTTCTGGTGCAAAATGTGAATGGGAAGTTAGTTATTGTTGACTGGTATACGAATACAAAGGAAAGTTATGATTCTGTTGTACGTGGAGAAAATCAGACTATTGATAATCCGGATATCTGGAATGGCAGTGAATGGGCCAATTAAATGGATTAATTTATATACTCAACAAAAACAATGATCAAGTATAGGAAGAAAAGAAAAGCGCGAGCTGCAGGATTTTTGATCTCTGTGACTCGTGCTTTTTGGTTCGCACTCAACTGCTCTAGTGCTGCTTCTGTTGAAAATAGGAGTGTTCGGATCAATTAGCTCAATGGAATAATCCTATCATAACGGCATAAAGCTGACACAAATAATATACACTTTTACGGATTTATACGCGGATATCTGGAAAATAGCAGTATAGGCGAAATGTTATATAACATGTAGATAGCGCTTACCATCGAAAACTGGCTATAATTCGGTTACAAACCCCGGTCGTTTAGGGGAAGTTAGCTCACATATAAATGAGCTGCAATTATGTAGCAAGAGGGGGCATGCCGATGGCTGATGTTGGCTTAATGGAAGACAAACTGCGAAGAAAATTAAATCATTCGTCACGGCGGAAGGTGCGGATGACCCGGATGACCCGGATCTGGAACAAAAACAAGGCGCTATGGCTGCTCTTCCTGCCATGCCTCCTGTATTATTTAATCTTTCGCTATGCACCGATGTTCGGACTGGTCATTACCTTCAAAGACTACAACCTGTTTAAGGGAATTTGGGCCAGTGATTGGGTGGGGCTGAAATACTACCGAATGTTTCTGGAGAATCCCGATTTTTGGCCGCTCATGAAAAATACGTTCCTGCTGGGAATGTATAAGTTGGTGTTCGGCTTCCCGGCCCCGATCGTGCTGGCCATTTTGCTCAATGAAGTGCGTAAGGCGGCGTTTAAGCGTTTTGTGCAGACGGTCAGTTATCTGCCTCATTTTATCTCGAATGTAATTGTGGCAAGTATGGTCATTATGTTTCTCTCCCCCACCGGAGGATTGATTAATAATCTGCTCGAATGGATTGGCCTGGGACCGATCAATTTCATGAATGAACCCGGACTATTTCGAGGGATCTATGTTCTGTCGGAGATCTGGCAGCATATCGGCTGGGAGACCATTATTTATCTGGCCGCGCTGACAGCCGTTGACCCTCAGCTGTATGAGGCAGCTGATATGGACGGAGCAAGCCGATTGCGCAAAATCTGGCATGTCACGCTGCCCGGCATATCTCCTGCGATCGTCATCACGCTGATTTTGAATATCGGCAAGGTGCTAGAGATTGGTTTCGAGAAGGTCTTCCTGATGCAGAACCCGGCGATCTACGATACAGCAGATATTATCAGTACCTATGTCTACAGGGTAGGGATGGTCCAGGGAAACTTCAGTTATGGCGCCTCCATTGACCTGTTCATGGGAGTCATCAGCCTGATCTTCATCTATACGGCCAACTTGCTCAGCCGCCGATTTAGTGAAACCAGTCTATGGTAGAAATGAGGTGTGAATGTGAAATCCCTCCGGTTCTCCTGGTTTAATCTCATGGCATCATTAATTCTGCTGCTTGTTGTGGTGGTCACACTCTATCCGTTCCTTCATATGCTGGCCGTTTCCCTCAGCAGCAACGCCAATGTCATTCAGAACAATATTACCTTCTGGCCCAAGGGCTTCGATCTGAGCATGTATAAGCTGGTGCTGGGAGATCCGCAAATCTGGACGGCTTACCGAAATACGATTATCTATACTGTGCTCGGTACGCTGATCTCGCTGGTGGTCACTTCAACCGGAGCGTATGCATTGTCCAGGAAAGACATGGCGCTGCGCAATAGCTTCACCGTACTGATTGTCATCACGATGTTCTTCAGCGGCGGAATGATTCCGACCTTTCTGGTGGTCCGCTCCCTGAATCTGGTGGACACCGTCTGGGGCATGGTTCTTCCAGGGGCCGTCAGCACATGGAATCTGATCCTGATGAGAACGTTTTTCTCAGGCATTCCCAAAGAGCTGGAGGAATCGGGGCGTATGGACGGTCTGAACGATATCGGTATCTTCATTCGTATTGTCGTTCCGCTGTCCAAGGCGTCCTTCGCTACCATTGCCCTGTTCTATGCCGTGGGCATGTGGAATAACTTTATCTTCCCGCTGCTCTATCTAAGGTCTCCCGATTTGTTTCCGCTGCAGGTGCTGCTCCGTAATCTGGTGCTGGCCGGCAGTGCAAGCTCAGGCGATGTTACGTCGATTGGCGGGGATAATGTGGTCGTGGAGGAATCACTTAAGTATGCGACCATTATGGTGTCCACTTTGCCAATCCTGATCATTTATCCATTTGTACAGAAGTATTTTGTGAAGGGAGCCATGGTTGGGGCAGTCAAGGGCTAATCGCCATGAAAACCACCGCAAATTCACTTAAGGGAGAGAAGCGTATGGGCAAATGGAAATCGGTAATACTTCCGCTGTTGATTGCTGTAACGATGGTAGCGGGGTGCAGTGGAGGCGGCAATGCTTCCGGCCCGAAGACGGATGCACAAGGGAAGAATGACGTAAAGAATAACTCCTCGGGAACCGGAAAGACGTTTACCGCACTGCTGGATAACAATCCCACATTTCCGTATTCCAAAAGCTGGCCCGTTTGGAGCTGGCTGAAGGAGAAGACTGGCGTCACACTTGAAGTGCAGACACCTTCCGGCAAGCTGGATGAAAGCCTGAATCTGGCGATTGCCTCCAAATCGCTGCCTGATCTGATGTATATGCCCAATCGCAAGGAATCAAACAAGTTTGGGCAGCAAGGCGCGCTGGTGGATCTGATGGAGTATATGGACAACATGCCGAATCTGCAGGCATGGATGAAGCAATATCCCGAGGAAGCGAAGGCAGCACTCTCTGCCGACGGCAAGATGTATATGTTCCCTAATCAGGGCTTCGGTGAGACGAACCGTATAATCTGGATGTATCGCAAGGATGTTTTCGACAAGGAAGGCATTCAGGTTCCGACGACTTACGAAGAGCTGCATGCGGCCCTGAAGAAGCTGAAGGAGAAATATCCGGACAGTTATCCTCTCTCCATCCGCTACGGACAGATTCCGGATGAGATGAATGCCAATATGACGGTGAAT
This sequence comes from Paenibacillus xylanilyticus, assembly GCF_009664365.1. NCBI lineage: Bacteria > Bacillati > Bacillota > Bacilli > Caryophanales > Paenibacillaceae > Paenibacillus > Paenibacillus xylanilyticus. The sequence continues at coordinate 4,811,525 of NZ_CP044310.1, read as the reverse complement.
TATGGAACCGGGGAAGGCGCCTACTATGATTTTGACCAGAAAGAATGGCGTTATGGACCGACCGAAGATAATTATAAATCCATGGTAGGCATGTGGAAAAGCTTTTACGACGAAGGACTGGTTCCGCCTGATTTCTTATCGCTGCAAACGAAGCAGTGGCAGGATATGGTCTCTACAGGCAAATCATTCGTGACCATCGATTATATCAGCCGGATTGATTTCTTTAACAATGCCATGCAGCCGGAGAACCCCGAGTTCAACATGCAGTTCATGGCACCACCAGCCGGTGTTGCCGGTGGCAAACAATTGAATCCATATTTTCATTATATGGAGGGCGGGTTAACGGTAGCGTCTACCTCCAAAAACATTGACGATATCATGAAGTACATGGACTTCTTCTATTCCGAGGAAGGGCGTACGTTCAGCAGCTGGGGAGTAGAAGGCGAGACATATGTAAAGGAAGGAGATGCGATCAAGTTCAAGCCGGAGTATAACGATGTCATTGAAATGCGCAAGCAAACGGGGCTGCAGACCAGTGGAACCTATACCTGGATTGATTTTAATGCTCATCTGTCCCTGTTCTCGGATGCCCTGAAGCACGCTTATGAAGAAGCGGTGAAGTATGATCCTTCCGCCATGCAGCCAAGACCTGCATTTACCGAGGGTGAAAATGAAATCATCTCCATTACCGGGCAGGCGATCAAAAAGCACCGCGATGAGAGCTTTGCCAAATTCGTGACCGGCTCCCGCAGTCTGGCGGATTGGGAGAAGTATGTAGAGGAGATTAACAATCTTGGTGTAGATCAGCTGCTGAGCACTTATAAGGAAGCGTATGACCGCGTTCTGAATATTCAGTTGAGCGCGAAATGAGCGAATATACGGCCCAGGAATCCTAGACCATTAGTACAGAATGGCAAAAGGAGGCTTCGCTTATGAAAAAGCAGCACCTGCGTGTGTACTCCGGATTCAGGCTAGCCATGGTTTTGTTGATAACTATGGTGTTCGTTGGAATACCCTTCCCTGGTAAGGCGGGAGCAGCTGGTTCCATCTCGCTGGACGCGCCCGGTGGTGGTTATGTGTCGGACGGAGGAATGGTAGAGATCGGTGGCAGTTATACCGACCTGTATGACATTCGGCTGTATGTGAACGGTACGTCCCAATACGAAGTGATGTTGAATGATCCGGACGGGGATGACAGCGGCACTTGGTCTTACATGCTCGATACATCGGGCTATAACGGGACAGTGGAACTGATGGTCCGCGGGCTGGATACGTCCACCCGCTACGGGGTATGGAGCACTCCCGCCATGCTTACCGTTGATAATCCGGCAGGGGCTGTCCCTGTCGTCACTATCACGGGACCATCCGAAGGTGTGCCTTTAAGCGGTCAGGTAGAGGTCACCATTGAGACCAGTTCGCCCATTCCGGTCTCAATGGTAGAGGTGAGGGTGAATCGAGGGCCTTGGCAGCAGGCAACCGAGCAAGGTACGGCTTACGTCTTCGTGTGGGACACAGCGGGAATGGTTGATCGTACCGTCAGTCTGGAGGCCAGAGCGACCAATGCACCGGAACGATACGGCTATAGTCCAACCGTATATGCACAGGTTGGAAACGGGACGAACGAACCGGCTGTCCCTCTGCCCCATCAGGACCGGTCCATGTGGATCTGGGAACCGGAAAGCTACAAGCTGCTTTTGAATCCCGGCTCGCGCCAGGTGCTGGAGTCATTCATTACGGATACACAGACATTCGGGCAAGACCCAGTTCAGACGCTGTATCTCGCAGTAGGCAAGTACGCAGGGTACAATGCGCTGGAAGAACAGGTGGATGAACTGCGTTCGTTCCTGAGCTGGGCTCATAGCAAAAATCTGCAGGTGCATGCTCTTATTGCTGGCGGCACTTCCCCGGCATACATGGGCGCATACGAGAAATATCATAGTCATGCAGTAAGGGAAATGGAACAGGTCATCAATTACAATCTTGCAGCAGCAGATACGGAGAAGTTTGACGGCATCAATGTGGATATTGAGCCTTACATTTCCCCCGACTTCAGAGATCCGAGCCGGTTCCTGCAGCAGGAATATCTGGATGTCTTGCAAAAAATGATTGATCGCCGGGATATGGCGGGTATCCGGCTGCCGTTCGGCCCAGCTGTGCCCAAGTGGTATGACACGTCGGATCAGGGTGCGAATATTGTCTGGAATGGCTCCAGCAAGTGGCTCTCCGAGCATGTTCAGGATATCTCCGACTACATCTCCATCATGGATTACCGGGATACGGCGGACGGCTCCGCTGGAATTATTGCCGGGGCTGCTGGAGAACTCGCTTACGCAGACCAGATCGGCAAGCCGAATTCAGTGGTAATTGGCGTTGAGACACTGGATATCGCGAATAGCGGCGATCCCGAGTCAATCACGTTCTGGGAAGAAGGCCGCAGCCATATGGAAGCCGAACTGGATAAGGTCTATGCAGCTTACGGGCAGAACAGCGCCTTCGGCGGTATTGCCGTCCATCACTATGATTCCTACCGGGCACTGCCTTCGTTCTGGGGACCTGGCGGGACACATTGGATAGCCCCGGATGATCAGGAGGCCCCTTCGGCCCTTGCTGGAATACCCTCCATCGAAGCCACCAGTTATCAGACCATACAGCTGAATTATGGAAAGGCTTCAGATAACATGGAAGTGGAGCGATATGTAATCTATCGAAGTACGATTCAAGGCTTCATGCCTGCTGCTTCAGATATCGCTGGACTCGCCCGGGGCTTGAACTACCAGGATAAGGGACTGCTGCCGGATACGACTTACTACTACCGCATTGCAGCCCGTGACTTGCAGGGCAACATCGGACCACTCACCGATGAAGTCTCGGCTACGACGGGAAGCACCACGCTGAAGCCCCTAATTGTCTCTGACATGAATCTGGTGTATAGCGGATCAGCGGTATCCGTCACACTGAAGGTCAGGGATTACGATACTGGTGAGGTACTAACGGGTTCGAAGGTGGAGGGAAGGTTTACGCATTCAGCAGGACGGTATACCAGCGGCATCACTGGAGCAGATGGAAATGTCACGCTTAGCTCGGAAGCGGTGATCTCGGGAAGACAGGTTGGTTTTGAACCTCGCCGAATCCGTTATAACGGTTATTACTATGCGAGCAGGCATGATCTGTCCCATGCGACACTGCTGATGCAGAATGTGAGTCATGAAGAATCGGGTGAGCAGCCGTCTGAAGGAGGATGAGAAGCATGAAAGTAAATGGCTTGACACAGCCACTGGAAACGCAAGTCGTCGATCGAATGTCTGTACAGATCTATGCCAATCGGGACCAGATGGGGGCAGCTGCCGCATCCGCAGTTGGGCATCAATTAAGACAGCTGCTGCAGGATCCGAAGCGTCAGGTCCGTATCGTCTTTGCTGCAGCTCCTTCACAGAACGAATTGTATGAGGGGCTGGCACGGGAGCAGGGCATCGACTGGTCAAGGGTCTGTGCTTTTCATATGGATGAATATATTGGTTTACCGGAGGAGGCTCCGCAGCGTTTCGGCCAATATCTGACGGAACGTCTATTCAGCCGAATTCATCCGGGGCGGGTGGAACTGCTGAACGGACTGGGGGATGTGGAGCAGGAATGCCGGAGATATGGAGAGCTGCTCCATGCTGCTCCTATGGATATCGTCTGTCTTGGGATCGGAGAGAATGGACATATTGCCTTCAATGATCCACCTGTTGCGGATTTCAATGACCCGGTGCCTGTAAAAGTAGCAAAGCTGGATGAGGCCTGCCGCCGTCAGCAGGTAAACGATGGCTGTTTTGCCCGGCTGGATGATGTACCTGAACAGGCTCTGACTCTGACGGTGCCGGCGCTGATGGCAGGCAAGAAACTGTTCGCCATTGTTCCAGGCGCGTCGAAACGTCAGGCGCTCAATGCAGCGTTACATGATCCGATAAGCACGGCATGTCCGGCAACCATCCTGCGTACACATCCCGGTATCACGATGTTTACGGACCGGGAAGCCTTCGCCCTGTGAGCATGCTCATTCGTGGTAGACACTACCGGACGGGGCTGCCCATTGAGGTCCGAGTCAGAGAGGGAAAGATTGCTGCCGTTACTGATCTTGCTGTGACATCTTCCACGGAACATCTTCCCTGGCTTGCCCCCGGTCTGGTTGATTTGCAGGTGAACGGTGGCTGGGGTCTGGATCTGAATGCGGCTCCGCTGTACCCGGATACGGTGCTGAAGCTGACCATGCAGCTGCAGAGTCAAGGAGTCACGAGTTATTGCCCTACACTGATTACAAACCGTTATGATCGGCTCGCTGAAGCTGCATCTGCAATTGCCGAAGCTGTTCGGATGGACCCGAATGCGGCCGCGGGCATAGCGGGCATTCATCTGGAAGGCCCGTTCCTGTCACCAGAGGACGGACCGCGCGGTGCACATCCGCTGCAGCATATCGTTCCCCCGGACTGGAATGCCTTGTGCCGCTGGCAGGAGGCCGCAGGCGGGCTAATCCGTATCGTGACCCTTTCCCCGGAATGGCCGGAGGCAGCTTCATTTATCGCCCGGTGCTGTGAATCTGGCATTCTGGTCTCCATTGGGCATACGGCAGCTTCGCCTGAGCAGATCCGGGAAGCTGTCCAGGCGGGGGCCGTCATGTCTACCCATCTTGGCAATGGTGCACATCTCATGCTTCCGCGCCATCCCAACTACCTGTGGGAGCAGCTGGCAGCAGATGAGCTGTATGGCTGCATGATCGCAGATGGCCATCATCTTCCGCCATCTGTGCTGTCTGTCATTCTCCGAATGAAGCGCAAACGGGCCATTCTCGTTAGCGATGCCGTCTCACTGAGCGGCATGCCGCCAGGTACTTACCGTCTGCACATCGGCGGCGACGTGGTGTTGACAGCAGAAGGGCGGCTGCACCTTGCCGGGCAGCCGCAGCTGTTGGCCGGCTCGGCAAGGATGCTGCTGGATCAGGTGAGCTATCTCGTGGAAACAGGACTTGCCGGACTTGCCGATGCCTGGGATTATGCTTCGGCGCATCCGGCGAAGCTGCTTGGACTTCAACAAGCCGCAGGACTTGAGGCAGGAGCACCTGCGGATCTGGTCAGCTTCAACATGAACGATGGGAAGCTGAGCATGCTGCAGTGCTGGAAGAACGGGCACCTGCAGGCATAGAGTGACGAATAGGAGGAGAGCGATGCAGAGCTTGATACCGCAACCGAAGCAGTTTACAGCAATTCAGGAAGGCCCCTTACGGCTGGACGACAAGGCAAGGATAAGCATGTATATGGAGCAGGAAGATCCCCGGCTGGCAGTTCATTGCCGACGGGCATTTCCGGGACTTCAATATACGTCCTCAAGAATAGATAAAGGTTATTGGCTTGTTATAGAACGTTCGGTAGGGCAAGAACCACAGCAGGTAGACCATGACCCTAAGATCAGCGATCAGGCCGTTGATGAAGTCCAGGTAGAACAGGAGAAGAACTCGTTTCACTCTAATGTCACTTCATTCTCTGCAGAAAGCGAAGAAAAATGGGCATGCCTTGCAGGGAGGCCGCAAGGTTACACGTTAGAGGTTTCGAGCCGTAGGGCGGAGGTTTGGGCGCTGGATGCTGCGGGTCTATTTTATGGATTGCAGACCCTGGTTCAACTACGCGGATCGGATGAAAACATCCCGGCCGTGTTGATATCCGACTGGCCGGATACGGCTGTGCGGGCAATGAATCTGGATTTACGCCAGACGTTCTCGAAGCCGGAGCTGCTGATCGAATATTTGGGAGAGTTTGCCAAATATAAGACGAACGCCGTGCTGATTGAATATGAGGATAAATTTCCATTTCGGACTCACCCAGAGCTTGCGCATCCCAAACATGCATTAAGCCTGTCGCAGTTTGAAGAACTGAAGCTTACTGCCCATGAACATTTTATCGAGATTATTCCGCTTCAGCAGAGCTTCGGACACCTGGAGTATGTACTGCGCCACGAAGCCTGGCGTCACCTCCGCGAAACAGAGCAGTCCACCGGGGAAATCTGCCCGTCGCACCCGGAGTCCTTCGGACTGATAACCACCCTGCTTGGGGAGATGATCGACGCCCACCCGGAATCGCGATATATTCATCTGGGCTGTGACGAGGTCTACAGCCTATGTGAATGCGAACGCTGTCAAGTTGAATATGAAGGTGTACGGGAACGAGCCTTTATCGCCTTTTTGAATCGGTTGATCGCCTATACAGCAGAGCGGGGGAAACAGCCGATTTTCTGGCATGACATGCTCGACAAATGTCCTCCGGAAGAGCTGACTAAGCTGGATCAGCGAAGTGCAGCCATGATCTGGATTTATAATGGACGCAACATTGAGGCAGAGGTTACTTCGCATACGGACAAATTCAGATCGCTGGGCATCGAAGTCATGGGAGCTCCGGCTGTTCGCAGCTTTGACTGGGCAGAGCATCAGAACTATCCGGTATTATCGAACCGCACAGACAACTTGCTTCAGTGGGCTGAAACAGCCGGCAAGCTGGATCTTGACTGTATTGTTGCCACCAACTGGACGGGGCCGTTCAGTCTTGGTGTTCCGTATGGCATTTTTGAAACGACGTGGTACCCCATGCTGCTGCATGCGGACCTGGCCTGGAATCGCAAGGCGAATGCCTCCACCTTCATTGACCGATTCCTGGAACGGTTTCATGGCATTGATCGGGTTACCGGGCATACGTGCCTCGGCCATTATCAGTTGGAGGACTATTATGAGATCATCTGGAAGCTGCTGGACGAGGTGCAGGAGCATAAGGAAGAAGCGGAACTGGTTGCCATTATGCATGATTTTGAGGTAGCAACAGACCGTTCGCGAGCGATCCACAAGTACGCCTACCGCTGGGAGCTGTATCCTGGAGACGATGCAGAGTGGCGCTCCCTGCAGATTAACTACACGAGAAACCGCCGCGGACGCGAGAAGGTTCTGCCTCGCATGAAGGCAGCGCTGGAACGTTACCAGCCGCCTGCTATGGCGGAGCATTTTGTGAAGTCGAGGTTCTACCTGCATGATTATCTGGAGCGCACACTTTATCATGAAATGGGACTGGATATGACCTATGCGGAATCTGAACCGAAGGCGATGAGACTGGAAGATAAAATAGCAACGATGTGTGTGGTTGGTACATCATCGACCTGTGCCGAACCGGAATTTCGGGAGAGAATGTCGCAGCAGCGGTTTGGCGGGATCGGCATCTTTCCCCATAATGTTGAGAGTGAGCAGCAGACGCTGGCACTACTCGAAGAAATTCAGAAGATAGCCGGAGAGTTTGGCAGCTCATTGCCTTATTATATTTCGGTAGATGAAGAAGGGGGCACCCTGTCCAAGTTCAAAACCTTCTTTCCCTATATCCCGGGTAACCGGGCAGTTGGATTAAGCGAAGACCTCGAAACAGCCTGCCTGCTCGGTAAATTCATCGGCAGTCAGTTGAACGCGCTGGGGATTCCGATGAACTGGGCACCTGTACTGGATGTGAACACCAATGTGGATAATCCCGTCGTTGGTGTCCGTTCTTTCGGAGAGGACTCAGGGCGGGTAGCCCAATACGGTCGGGCTTATATTCAGGGGATGCATGAAGCAGGTGTGGCCGTGACGGCAAAGCACTTTCCGGGTCACGGCCAAGTAAGCGGGGATTCGCACGTGGTCCTCCCTGCGTGTGAGCTAACACTTGAGCAATTGATGGAGGGGCCGCTGCTTCCCTTCATGGAAGCAATCGATGCCGGAACGGATTCAATCATGATGGGGCATCTGGTGTTTCCCAACATTCCGGAATCCGCTGGGCTTCCAGCTTCGCTCAGTTCTTTCTTTGCCTCAGAGCTGCTGCGTACCAAGCTGGGATTTGAAGGTGTAATCTGCACTGATGATATTGAGATGGGAGCAATCCGTAATCATTTCAGTCCGGATGAAGTAGGCGTCCTGGCCGTACAGGCAGGAAACGATATGATTCTAATGTGTCACACCCCTGAGTATCAGAGCCGGGTTATTGCGGGTATTCTGGCAGCCGTGCAGGATGGGCGGATCGATGAGGCGCGAATTGACGAGTCCGTTCATCGGATCCGGCAGCTATACGGTAAATTCCAACAATACCGAGCAGCTGCCCAGCCCATTCCCAGGGAGAAGTGGGAAGGGGAGGCATTGAATCTGGCTCGTAAAACCGTGAAAGTTACCCGAGATCCACAGCGACTGCTTCCGCTCAAGAATTCGCTAAACTATTTGCTGATTCTGCCGAAGCAGGAGCAGCTGACGCAGGCCGATAATAGCGGTGCAGCCGAGATCAGACTGGCATCGCTTTTGAAGGATGCAGGATTAACTGTGGTGACGCACCACTGTTCGATGAGGCCGGATGCGGACGAGATCACGTTACTCGTACAGCAAGCGGCTGGTACGGATGTTGTGATTCAGGGCACGCTTAATGCTCATCTGTTCACAGGTCAGCTGGTATTGGCCGAGGCACTCGCTTCAGTTAAGCCCTTACTGAATCTGGTGCTGCGCAATCCGTATGATGACGCCGCTTTGCCTCAGCAGGCCGGGAGCATACAGCTGTGTTCAACCTCCGATTATTCGCTGCGGGCACTGGTGGAGCAGCTGACGATGGCCGCTTCGAAGTGACTTGTCTGCTTGAAATGGTATTCCATAATGAAAAGGTAAAAAGCCCGTTAAGTTGGTCATAACCCTGTCAAGTAGACAGTACAAAAAAAAGACAAGATTTAAGCTGCGGCCGTTTCCCGGTATTCTACCGGGGAACGGTCGTTTAGTTTTTTCTGAAATCGGTTTTGGTTGTAAAACAGTATGTATTCATTCACTTGCTGCTCAACCTCTGCTTTGTTTGCCGCCTTATTCAAATAAATTTTCTCCGTCTTCAAATGAGAGAAAAAAGATTCAACACAGGCATTATCTAAGCAATTTCCACGCCTGGAGTGACTGCCTAGCATGCCAAGCTGGTTTAGTTTACGGTTAAATGGCTTCGACGTATATTGAAATCCTTGATCTGAGTGTAGGATTACGCCATTCAGATCCACGTGCTGACGGAGTCTATCCAGCGTGTCATGAACTAAAGCAAGGTCATTTCGTTCAGAAAGATGCCACGCTACAATTTCGTTATTGTATAAATCCTGAATAACAGACAGATACACAAAGTGTTCTCCAGCACGAATATAGGTAATGTCCGTAACCAGCTTCGTTCGTGGTGTATCCGCCTGAAACTGACGCTCCAGCCGATTTGGGTTTACCACAGAGGCTTGTTTTCCAAAGAATCGACGCTTTTTTCGAATGACAGAACAGATGCCTAATTGTTTCATTAATCGGTACACCTTTTTGTGGTTGACTCGAAGGCCTTCCCGTCGTAAAGCAACGGTCATTCGAAGATAGCCAAAGTAAGGATGCACGCGATGAATGGCAAGCAAATGGGATTCTAGTTCATGTTCTTTGTGTCTACGCTCTTTTGCGGCTGCTATGCTTTTTCTCCACTTGTAATAACCCGAGCGGGAAACCGCAGCTAACTTCAAGAGCCAAGCCAGACCATGGCGTGCTCTCAGGTCCTCAATGATTTGAAATCTGGCTGCTTTACTCGTCACTCCTTGTGTAGATTTGGATATTGCTTTTTTAAGTATTCAATCTCCGCCCGCAAATACGCCATCTCTTCTTCCATACTGGAAAACTTGGTTCTAGGGCGTCCCCGTTTGGGTGTAGCAGGTTCTAGACTCATTCCCTGTTTCGCTTTGGCTGCCCACACTTGTACCTGAGATTTATTTTGAATATCTAAACGCGTCGCTACTTCACGTATACTCATATGTTCTTCGTTGACCAGCCGGACGGCCTCCAATTTCAACTCCAAGGAGTACCGCCGGTATGTTTGTCCTTTTTTAGCCATGAAAAAATCCCCTTCGTTTACATGATTAAGTTCATCTTAACAGATGTCTTTTTTCTCATGTCTACTAAAAGGGGATAATACCAAGTAACGGGCTTTTTACTATATTGAATCCGTCTGTTATTCCTTGGTTTTATAAGGATTCTCCATGATTGGAGGGGACTGCAATAAAATATCCCATCAAGCCTCCATTATGCGTTGGTATCCGTGATCGCAGGCATATTGATTTCTTTTACGCAGGCTGCCTTTGACAGATTCACGATGCATTTGACGATGGAAACCATATCCTGAAGGGGGATACGTGTGCCATTATATTCAGCTAGTGCTCGTTCACTGCCCTCTTCATAAGGTATTTCACCTGCAAGCTCCCCAGGGTTAATACATGTTACGGCAATGCCATCCTGTCTCGTGTGCTCCCGCAAGGCCTCCGTAATTCCACGAATGGCGAACTTGGAAGCTACAAATGAAACCTGAGTGTTATTCGTATTGTTCAGACCTGCAGTCGAGCCAATCAGAATGATTTTGCCGGCTGTCGATTGCCGGAGATGGGGCAGTAATGCCTGAATACATACAATCGCCGATGTTATATTTACATGAATCAGATTCGAGATATCAGCAGGAGCATCCTGGTCAAACGAGTAGTGATCCTCGAAGCCTTCCTTTTCCCAAATGCCTACATTGTATATGAGAACATCTAGTGTTTCGTGCTGGAGCGCGTCTGTGATCACTTGGGCTGCATGGAGATCAGACAGATCCGCCTGTATCCATATGCGTTCAACGCCGTCATTCAGGTTTACATTGTCAGGTCTGCTGCGAGAGATGACCCAGACCTTGTCTCCTTGCTCGGGGACACCTCTGACGAAGGCATCTCCAAGTCCTTTGCTTGCACCAAATACGAGATAGTTTTTCATTTCAAGTTCTCCTTCTTTTCAATTATCGAATCAAGGGATATCGAGTCAAGAACAGACTCTTTATTTTCCAAAAGCATAATTTCTTCTCCCTGCTGCTGTCTTAATGCTATATTATCTCGGCCCCATGCACACATCACATCCACAATCTTGTTGGCAGTAACTCCATATTCCGTAAGACTGTATTCGACTTTTGGCGGCATCTGTTGATACACATGTCTTCTGACAAGGCCGTCCCTCTCCAGCTCACGTAATTGCTGAATCAGGACCTTTTGTGAAATGCCGTCGATACTGCGCTGCAGCTCGCCTGTCCTCTTCACGCCTGACATTAATAAGCATATAATTAGCGCTTTCCACTTGCCGCCGATAATCTCGAGTGTTGCTTCAATTCCCAGATTATATTGTTTCATGACCGTTCACCTCGTTCAGGTTACATCTTGTTGATGCGGTATAACGGTTCATTTTCTCACAACTTTGCTGATGAAGTCCATACACACCTCGAAGTAACCATCTTACTTTATTGTGTGTATTTTCTTTTTGTCAGGCCTATATGATAATGGCGTTATTCAGCCTGAACCAAGAAAGGAAGTACAACAATGAAAACACTCGTGATCCTGGCACATCCGAATATTGACGTCTCAAGAGTCAATCGGCGCTGGAAAGAAGAACTTGAGCAGCATACGACTGATATTACAATTCATGAGATCTACCAAGCATATCCGGATTGGAATATTGATGTTTCGCGAGAGCAGGAGCTGCTCGAGGCATACGATCATATTATTCTGCAGTTTCCGCTATATTGGTACAGCTATCCGCCTTTGCTCAAAAAGTGGTTTGATGATGTTTTTACCTACGGGTGGGCGTATGGATTATCAGGCAATAAACTGCACGGGAAAAAGCTGAGCCTCGCCTTGTCCATTGGTGATAAAAAAGAAAATTACTCGCCGGAAGGCTCAGTCTCTTTTACGGTAGATGAGGTGATCGCACCTTTCAAAGCCAGCATCAATCATGTGGGTGCGATCGCATTACCTTATTTTGTAGTTTTCGGTGCCTCATTTCAGGCTACAGATGAAGAGATAAACCAAAGTGCTCAAGAGTATATCCGTTATATCCGTAAGTATGCTTGATTGCCGAAATTGGCGTTGATATGAAGGTGCTTCCCTCAATTGAGAACCTTAGCGTCCATGTCCCCAAGTCCACATACACCATCATCGCTGCAAACCAAGAGCCTGCTTCCGAAGGGGGCTCTTTTTGCTTTATTGAAATATGATCTATAGATTCCATTAGCCAATTCTGGAGAAAAGGGGCGATCTGGTAGAACTAAATGCATGGCCAAGATGAGCCATTGTTCTCAGAGTAGTGGTATTTACTGACCATTGATTTTGGAAAGTGAAGTGGTCACAATAGTAATATTGCCATAAATGACGAAATTGTTATTTTTGTAGAAGATCATCTTTCAATGATAGACATCGATCCTTCGATGTTCTTTTAATGCTAAGTAACAGGGAGGAGCATCCATGCAGCAGGATGAGCGGAGTGTCATAAGGGGGCGTAGTTCCGCAAGGGCATTGGCCACGCAACTTATTGAATGGTCTGGAGGAACGGACAATATTATCGAAAGCACCCATTGCACGACACGACTTCGACTCCGGTTGCAGAACAGTGACCTGGTGGAACAAGAACGTCTTGACGGTATGCAGGAAATCCAAGGGGTGCACGTTCGTGCTGGACAACTGCAGATTATCCTGGGTCCCGTTCTTGTCTCGAAGGTTAATCGCCAGGTGAATGTCATACTTCAGTCAGCTGCTTCGTCCATACCGAAAGAAGACGACTCGAATGGACCCATCACACCGCGGCTGCACGAAGAAAATCATACGGATTCCTATCCACTGCCGTCCGTGTCTACAACCAGCAGATCATCCAATGATAAGGGGCTTCATTCACGAGCATTGTTACACAGGTTGATGGACGCATTCCAATTTTTTTCTGATATCGTTGTGCCCATTATTCCGCTCTTCGTCGTGGCAGGGCCGCTGCTGGGTCTCTTGGGACTTGCGAAGGCATTCGGCTGGGATGATCCAGGGCAAACGTGGTTCCGGATTCTGTCACTGCTGACGGGCTCAGCGTTCCAGCTGATGGCGGTTCTTTTCGGATACAACACGGCCAAGCGGTTCGGTGGAACCCCGGCGCTTGGTGCCGCTGTTGGGATTGTCATGACTCATCCGGGGATTCTTCCGTTCACCGACATCGGTGCAGATCCAGCCTTTGCTCAAGCTTTGCCCATATCACCACAATTCGGATATCAGGGAGCTATAATCCCAACCGTTCTAGCGGCATTTATGCTAACGATAATTGAGAAAAGACTACGCCGATGGATACCGTCATCCGGAGCTGTTCTTCTCGTTCCCTTTTTGAGCTTTAGCCTTGCGGGCAGCCTTGCGGTACTGGTGATTGAACCCCTTGCTCTTGGTCTGGGCGGCTCGCTGGGAAGTATTCTGGAACATGTCTTCAACTACGGGAACTTGCTTTTTGGGCTTCTGCTTGGAGGTATATACAGCTCCATTGTGATCACCGGTCTTCATCACGGGATTCAGGCTGTCGAAGTTGGACTGATTTCCAATCCGGATATCGGCTTCAATTTCTTGCTTCCGATCTGGTCCATGGCGAATTTTGCGCAAGCAGGTGCCGGTCTTGCAGTGTATGCCAGAACCCGGGACAAAGCATTGAGGAAGATAGCATTGCCTGCCTCGATCACAGCGCTGTTCGGTATCACCGAGCCAGTCATCTATGGTGTTAATCTTAAACTTGCGCGCCCCTTTCTGGGTGCTGCTGCAGGAGGAGCCGTGGGAGGAGCATATGTTGCTTTTCATCAGGTTGTGGCCAATTCATTGGGGCTAACCGGATTGCCGATGATCGCTTTTGTTGTACAGCCCGGGTTGATGAATCTTGTTCATTATCTCATAGGTTTTGTGCTTGCTCTGGCTACGGCATTTACTGTTACCTTGCTGCTCGGTGTGGATCGCGTTGTTCGACCAGAAGCTGATAAACTTAACGAACAGGCATAGGAGACTAACATGAAGATCAAAAAAATACTTAACAATAACGCCGCTGTAGTTAACGATCATGGAGAAGAGAAAATTGTCATGGGGCCGGGTGTAGTTTTCCAAAAAGGAAAAAATGATGTTGTTGACCCGAGCCTTGTTGAAAAAGTGTTTGTGATGACCGACCCGAAGCAGTACAACCACCTTCAGGAAATACTGGGGACCCTGCCTGAAGAAGAAATTGCAGTCACCCAGCAGATCATCACTTTCGCCGAGAAAGCATTGGGTGTTACGTTTCATGAGCACATCCATATCGCTCTTGCAGACCATCTCTCGTTTGCCTTGGAGCGAATTGGCAAGGGAATCGAAATTCGAAATACGCTGCTTGAGGAGATTCGTATCCTCTATCCAAGAGAGTTCCAGCTTGGGCTTCATGCCAAGCGTTTGATCTACGAGAAATTGCAGGTGGTCATCCCGGAAGATGAGGTTGGTTATATCGCCATGCATATCCATACGGCCTGGAAGAATGCGGGCATGCGCCATAAGGCTCCGGAAAAGACGGCCATGATAAGGGATATCGCCGAAGGTGTAGGACAAGTTGCCGGTGTACTGGATCGACGGTCTGCGAACTATGAGCGACTTTTGACCCAGCTTGAGAATATGCTGCAAACGGATGAATCAGGCAGACTCCGCAATGAACTGAATCCGGAGCTTGTAGCGATGGCAAAGATGAATTTTACCGAAGCATATACACAGGCCCGCGAGATCGGTGAAATGGTTGAAGAGGATTATGGATATGCGTTTACTGAAAGCCAACTGGTTGTGATCGCCATGGAAATCATCCGGATAGATCATCGACTTCATCCATCCTCGGATTGATTCTGATGCTTGATAAACTGAGTCCCTGGTCCTTGATCCGAATCGGGAGTTTCGATCTATAGCCAAATTTTGATCCGACCATATAGAATAGTTATCGACAGTTGAATATGTCGGGATTGTTACTGGTAAGCAGGCAAGACCTAAAAGTCCGTTGGGATTGGTGTATCCACCATACCCTAACGATTTTTAGGTCTTTTTCTTTTTTCCGAAAAAAAATGACAAGAGAGAGGGATACATCTAATGAATTTCCAGAAGATTGTGAGAAGAGTGACAGCAGTAACGTTTGCAACAACACTATTGGCAGGTGGGGGAGTTTCGGCTTTTGCAAAAGAAAGTACAGACTACAAAGAAAGTTACGGTTTCTCGCATATTACACGCACAGACGCCCTGAAAATCCCTGCGGAACAAATTAAAGAACGATTCAAGGTTCCTCAGTTTGACGCATCTACCATTCAAAATCTTCCTTCTGCAAAAGGATATGATGAAAAGGGTAACGTCATCGACATGGATGTGTGGGATACCTGGCCGCTGCAAAATGCAGATGGTACCGTAGCTGACTATCATGGTTATCAAATCGTTTTTGGTCTGGCGGGTGACCCGGATCGGGGCTCAGACACATTCATCTATATGTTCTACAAAAAAGCAGGAGACACATCCATTGATGCCTGGAAAAATGCAGGCAGAGTGTTCAAAAACACCGACAAGGACGTTCCGAACGATCCAATTCTGAATCACCAGGAAGAGGAATGGTCCGGCTCTTCTACGCTGACTACGGATGGCCATATTCGTCTCTTCTATACCAATCGTCATGGCTGGGACCCGGCCAATGGATTTTATGGCAAGCAAACTCTGACGACTGCTCAAATCAATGTCTCTGAACTTGCAGAGGACACGCTCAAGGTGGACGGTGTTGAAGATTTCAAGTCGATCTTTGATGGTGACGGCAAAATGTATCAAACCGTGGAGCAGGCTTTCAGTGGTGGGGATTATTCCGACAATCATACGCTGAGAGATCCTCATTACGTTGAAGATAATGGTCACAAATACCTTGTTTTCGAAGCCAATACTGGAACAGAGACGGGCTACCAGGGCGATGATGCATTCAATAACAGAGCCTTCTACGAAGGAAGCAAGAAGTTCTTCCAGGCCGAGAGGGAGAAATTGCTGCAAAGCCCTAATAAAAAGTTAGCTTCCTTAGCCAATGGCGCTTTGGGGATCATTGAATTGAATGATGACTATACCTTAAAACAAGTGATGAAGCCGCTGATTGCATCCAATACGGTAACAGATGAAATTGAACGCGCAAATATCTTTAAATTGAATGGAAAATGGTATTTGTTCACGGATACAAGAGGAGCCAAAATGGTTGTGGATGGTGTTGACGCTGAAGATATCTACATGTTGGGATATGTATCTGGTTCTCTGACCGGACCTTATAAGCCATTGAATGGTACTGGACTTGTATTGCATCAAGATCTGGACCCTAAGGATGTTACCTGGACTTACGCACATTTTGCTATTCCGCAGGTTCAAGGCAACAACGTAGTGATCACTAGTTATATGACCAACCGAGGAATGTTTGAAGATCATCATTCTACCTTCGCACCAAGTTTCCTGGTGAACATCAAAGGATCTAAAACATCCGTAGTGAAGGACAGCATTCTGGCACAAGGACAGTTGACAGTGGAATAAACAAATACCACAGAAAGTCTAAAAGAAAGAAAATGTCGATACCTATTGGCATTTTCTTTTTTTACAAACGAGGTAACTGTTATGAATAACAACTTCAGAAAGA